>NZ_NOIO01000008.1:0-227221 GCF_014596605.1 Pseudomonas sp. PSB11 | reverse complement strand
TCCCACAGGGGGTCGGGGCTGCACTCAAAAGGGGCGATGACGCAGATCCAATGTGGGAGCGGGCTTGCTCGCGAAGAGGCCATCACATCCAGCATCAAGGTCGCCTGACACACCGCTTTCGCGAGCAAGCCCGCTCCCACAGGGGATCGGGGCTGCACTCAAAATGGGCGACGATGCAGATCCAATGTGGGAGCGAGCCTGCTCGCGAAGAGGCCATAACACCCCGCATCAAGGTCGCCTGACACACCGCTTTCGCGAGCAGGCTCGCTCCCACAGGGTATCGGGGCCGCATTCAAAACGGGCGACGCGAAGGCGGCAACACTGTCCAGCAGAATCAACCCAACAAAAAGCCCCGCTCTTCTCTCGAAGGCGGGGCTTTTCTTTACAGCGTCCGACGCTTAAGGCGCGTACGTCAGCAGCAACTCGGTCGGCACTTTGAAGTCCAGGGACATCATCACGCTCAACGCGGTAATGGTGAAGATCGAGAACACGAACAGCTTGCGTGCCCAGACCGTGTCATCCACTGCCTTGTAGCCGGTCCAGGCCATGTACAGCCAGTACATGCCCATGGCCGCGGCGACGGCGAGGTAGCTCATGCCGGCGTAGCCGCTGAAGGTCAGCATCAGGGTCGCCACGAGGAAGGCCAGGATGTAGATCAGGATGTGCTTCTTGGCCACCTGGATGCCACGCTTCACTGGCAGCACCGGGATCGATGCGGCCAGGTAATCGTTGAAGCGGAAGATCGCGATGGCGTAGGAATGCGGCATCTGCCACAGGCTGAACATCACCAGCAGGGTCAGCGCGGCCATGTCGAAGGTGTTGCTCACCGCGACGTAGCCGATCACCGGCGGCATGGCGCCCGACAGGCTGCCCACCAGCGTGCCGTGAACCGACTTGCGCTTGAGGTACAGGCTGTAGAAGCCGACGTAGATCACGAAGCCGATGACTGCGAACAGTGCGGCCAACGGGTTGGCCACCTTGTACAACAGTGCAACGCCGGCGACACCCAGGACGGTCGCATAGATCAGCGCCAGTTTCAGGGAGATGAGGCCCTGGACCAGCACACGGTTCTTGGTGCGTTCCATCTTCAGGTCGATGTCACGGTCGATGCAGTTGTTGAACACGCAACCGGAGGCAACCACCAGGGACGTGCCGATCATGGCGGCCAGGAAGATGGCCAGATCGACATGCCCTTTGGAGGCCAGGAAAAATCCGCCTGCCACAGAAAGCACGTTACCGAAAATGATCCCCGGTTTGGTGATTTGGATAAAGTGCTTGAGGGACATGCGGACTTACCTCACTTCGCCATCATGAACGTGTGGATGCTGAACATGATCCACAGCGACAGGCCAACCAGCAGGACGATCACGATCGCGGCGAACACAAACGCAATCACGTTGTTACGCTGCGCGGCCGAACGGTCCAGGTGCAGGAAGTACACCAGGTGCACCAGCACCTGGACGATCGCGAACGCGAGGACGATCAACAGGGTGATCGACTTCGGCAGCGTCGGGTACATCACCAGGCCGAATGGAATGACGGTCAGGATCACCGACAGGATGAAGCCGATGGCGTACGACTTGTAGCTGCCGTGACCGGCGTCGTCGTGGCCATGGGAATGTGCATTAGCCATTTACATAGTCCCCATCAGGTAAACAACGGTGAATACGCAGATCCACACGACGTCCAGGAAGTGCCAGAACAGGCTCAGGCAGCTCAGGCGGGTCTTGTTGGTCGACGTCAGGCCATGCTTGTTGACCTGGTACATCATGATCGCCATCCAGATCAGGCCACTGGTCACGTGCAGACCGTGGGTGCCGACCAGGGTGAAGAACCCGGACAGGAAGCCGGAACGGCTAGGACCGAAGCCTTCGGAGATCAGAACGTGGAACTCGTTGATCTCCATGCCGATGAAGCCGGCGCCGAACAGGAAGGTCATGGCCAACCAGCCCAGGACCTGCTTCTTGTTGCCACGGTAGAACGCCAGCATGGCGAAGCCGTAGGTGATCGAACTGAACAGCAGCAGAGCGGTTTCGCCCAGTACGTATGGCAGTTCGAAGATGTCGTGGCCCGACGGGCCACCCGCTACGTTGTTAACCAGTACCGCGTACACCGCGAAGATCGACGCAAACAGAATGCAGTCGGTCATCAGGTAGAGCCAGAAACCGTATACGGTCATCTCGCCCGAGTCGTGGTGGTGGTCATCGTGCCCATGGTCACCATGGGCGTGTCCAACATTGGTCACTAAGTTCGACATGGTTTAAGCCTGTTCCAACGAGGTTTCAACACGGGTGGCGGTGGCCGGGATCTTCCCTGCCGCTACCAGACGCTTGTGCTGCTCGGCTTCGATGCGCTCGATCGTTTCAACCGGGACCATATAGCCCTGGTCGTCACGTGCAGCGTGGATCGCGAAGTAGACGACAGTGCCTACCAGGCTCGCGATAGCCAGCCACCAGATGTGCCAGATCATCGCGAAACCGAACACGGTCAGCAGAGCACCCATGACCACACCGGTAGCGGTGTTGTTTGGCATGTGGATCGGCTCGTACTTGGCCGGAGCCTTGTACGCGGTGCCGTTTTCCTTGGCTTCGGTGAACGGGTCGATGCAGTCAGCCTTAGGCAGCACGGCAAAGTTGTAGAACGGAGGTGGCGACGAGGTCGACCATTCCAGAGTGTGGGCATTCCACGGGTCACCGTGTTCGCACATGTTCTCTGGCTTGTTGCGGTCACGCACACTGACGTACAGCTGGATCAGTTGGCAGGCGATACCGAAGGCGATCATCACCGCACCGAACATGGCGACGTACAGGTACGGCACCCACTCAGGGTTGGTGGTGGCGTTCAGACGACGGGTCATGCCCATGAAGCCCAGTGCATAGAGCGGCATGAACGCGACGAAGAAGCCGGAGATCCAGAACCAGAACGCTGCTTTACCCCAGCCTTCGTGCAGCTTGAAGCCGAACGCTTTCGGGAAGTAGAACGCGAAACCTGCGATGTAGCCGAATACCGCACCGCCGATGATCACGTTATGGAAGTGCGCGATCACGAACAGGCTGTTGTGCAGAACGAAGTCAGCACCCGGGATGGCCAGCAGTACGCCGGTCATGCCGCCGATGGCGAAGGTCACCATGAAGCCCAGGGTCCACAGCACCTGGCTGGTGAAACGCAGACGGCCCTGGTAGATGGTGAACAGCCAGTTGAACAGTTTCACACCCGTCGGGATGGAAATCAGCATCGTCGCCAGACCGAAGAAGGCGTTGACGCTGGCACCCGAACCCATGGTGAAGAAGTGGTGCAGCCAAACCATGAAGCCCAGTACCGAGATCGCGCCCGAAGCGTAGATCATCGAGTGGTGGCCGAACAGTTTCTTGCCGGTGAAGGCCGAGATCACTTCCGAGAAGATGCCGAATGCCGGCAGGATCAGGATGTAAACCTCAGGGTGGCCCCAGGCCCAGAACAGGTTGACGTACATCATTGGATTGCCACCAAGTTCATTGGTGAAAATGTGGAAATCCATGTAACGGTCGAGGGTCAGCAGTGCCAGGGTAGCGGTCAGGATCGGGAACGAAGCCACGATCAGGACGTTGGCCCAGGTGCAGGTCCAGGTGAAGATCGGCATGTCCATCAGCTTCATGCCAGGGGTACGCATTTTCAGCACGGTGGCCAGGAAGTTGACCCCCGTCAGCGTCGTACCTAGCCCGGATAGCTGTAGCGCCCAGATGTAGTAGTCCATCCCCACGCCAGGGCTGTATTGCAGGCCCGACAGCGGCGGATAGGCAACCCAACCGGTCTTGGCGAATTCGCCGACGCCCAGGGACAGGTTGATCAGCACCACGCCGGAAACCAGCAGCCAGAAGCTCAGGGAGTTCAGGAACGGGAAGGCAACGTCACGCGCGCCGATCTGCAGCGGCACTGCAAGGTTCATCAGGCCGGTGAAGAATGGCATCGCCATGAAGATGATCATGATCACACCGTGGGCGGTGAAGATCTGGTCATAGTGTTCAGGTGGCAGGTAGCCAGGCGAACCCTCGGTGGCCATGGCCAGCTGGGTACGCATCATGATGGCGTCGGCAAAACCGCGCAGCAGCATGACCATGGCGACGATGATGTACATCACGCCGATTTTCTTGTGGTCGACCGAGGTCAACCACTCGGTCCACAGATAGGTCCACTTCTTGAAGTAAGTGATACCCGCGAACAGTGCCAGACCGCCGAGCGCGATCATGGCGATGGTCACCATCACGATCGGCTCGTGGAATGGGACCGCTTCCCAACTTAATTTACCAAACATCGTTTACTCCTCTGCCCCGGCAGCTGAATGCGAGTTCATGTCCGTAGCGGCCACTTCTTTCTCTTTCTTCTCGTGCTTGACCTTCGGACCAGGTTTCATGCCTTCGTACTTGTCGACGATGATCTGGAACAGGTTCGGCGTCACCGAGGAGTAGAGCTCGACTGGGTTGTTCTGGCTCTGCTTGGAAAGGGCTGCGTATTCAGCTTGTTCAAGCTGTTTAGGTGCCTTTTTGACTTCACTTACCCAGGCGTCGAAATCTTCCTGGGAAGTTGCGATCGCTTTGAATTTCATACCGGTGAAACCGGCACCGCTGTAGTTGGCGGAGATGCCTTCCATTTCAGCGTTGCGGTCAGCGATCAGGTGCAGCTTGGTCTGCATGCCCGCCATCGCATAGATCTGGCCACCCAGGCCCGGGATGAAGAACGAGTTCATCACGGCGTCGGAGGTGATCTTGAAGTTGATTGGCGTGTGCGCCGGGAACACGATCTTGTTGACCGTGGCAATGCCTTGTTCCGGGTAGATGAACAGCCACTTCCAGTCCAGTGCGACCACTTCGATGGTCACAGGCTTGACGTCGGATTCGATCGGACGGTACGGGTCCAGCTCGTGGGTCGACTTGTAGGTGATGTAACCCAGGGCAATGATGATCAACACCGGAACAGTCCACACCGCGATCTCGATCTTGGTGGAGTGGTTCCATTTAGGCGTGTAGGTCGCCTTGGTGTTGGATGCGCGGTATTTCCAGGCAAACAGGAAGGTCATCACGATGACCGGGATCACGACCAACAGCATCAGCAGCGTTGCGGTGATGATCAGGTTTCGCTGTTCCAGGCCAACCTGGCCCGTGGGATTGAGCAAGGTCATGTTGCAGCCTCCCAGCAACAACGTGCCGAGCAGCGGCAATAAGCCTAGTAGTCTGGGGTACCTGTTTTTACTCATCTCACGACCTCTAAAGCAGCTTGCGCAATGCAGTTGGGTTTTGATCGCCAACACTTCACCCTGCCAAGGGTTGGCATTTTTCTTGGATTGAATAAGGGCTTGCCCGTCGAGCGTCAGAGGCGTTTCGACAAATCCTGGGCCAGCAGTGAGTTCTTATTCGAATTCGTGGTCAAAGGCCTTGTTACAGCCCAATTCCATTTGGTGCGGATAGTTGGAGGCACCGACACCTGGGCGTCGCATCAAGCCCGAAGGCCTCTCGACACCCTCGTGCCATTCATGCACCAGAGCCAGGGTGAGCAGTGCCGGGAATTCAGTGCGGGCGATTGTAGATATGTAGCGTTTTATAAACCATGTCTTATCCCGAAATAATTTTTATCCCAGCCCGCAACAATCCTGACCCAATTCTGTAAAAGTGGCGCATCTTATCGAAATTGATTCTCAACAAAAACACCAAAAAAAGTAGGGCTACCACCCACAATTCAGACAGTATCGAAGGCGCGGAAACGACCCTGAATGCCGCCCTGGCCCCGATGAGACAAGGGCTTTGGCAAATCGCCACGACCTGTTAAAACTGCCTGATTCCTTTTGGCCCGGCGAAAAACCGGCGGCACTCTAACACACCAATTTCATTACAGGAGACTGCACCAATCCGGTACCCGAAAGCGCGCTGCGACACTCGCGATGTGACAACATGTCGCAGACTTGTCGCACCCCTGATTGCCGTGCATCAGGGTGTCCTTGCCTGCCCCCTGAAACGCAAAAACGCCCCGGTCCTCTCATCGAGGACCGGGGCGTTTGGCATCATTCGGATGACTTCAGCGCAGCGCCTTGCGATTGCGCAGCGTCAGCAGCGGCACCAGCACCACCACCAGCACGAAGGCCAGCAGCGCCCATTGCGCCAGGGACAACCCCAGGATCGGCGGGTAAGGCGTGGAGCAGAAACCGTCTACCTGGAAACCCAGTGGGAAGATCTTCGCCAGCGGCAAGCCGTCGACGATCGGTTGCAGCACATCGATGCCGCAACTGACGGCCGGATAGAACTGCGTGTAGACGTGGTGCCCGGCCACCGCGACGCCCGCCAGGGCACAAATGACCACCAGGGTCTCCAGCACCGTGATGCTGCGTCGGGTGCGCATGGCCGCACCGATGAAGGCGAAGAGCGCGATCAACAGCAGCGCGTAACGCTGCAGGATGCACAACGGGCACGGGGCCTCGCCCAGCACCACTTGCATATACAACGCACCGCCGATCAACGCCAGGCAGATGATGCCCAACAGCACCAGATAGCGCCGCTCACGGCCCAGACGCATCGTTTCCTCGCTCATCGTGTTTCCCTTTTGACTTTCGATTGCCCGCCAGTTTACACGCTGGCCTTGACCTTTGAGAGCCTGGCGCGTGTAAGCGGGTATCGTGGGAATAGACGACAGGTCGGTTAAGAAGACATTAACTGTAACGACCCTGGCCCCTCGAACTCGGCCTGCAACAACTTAACAAACGCCTCACGCGCCGGGTGCCGACCCGCGTTCTCGTGCCAGTAAAAAAGGTTGTCGATGCTCGTCAGTTCCGGGAATTCATATCCCTGGCAGCCTGCGCCGAGACAGTACTGCTCATAGATTCCACGGGGCACCAGCGAGACGCCGGCACCGGCACTGACACAGCCAACGATGGTGCCGTAGCTGGCGATGCTGACAATCGGTTGCACCTGGTCATGGCGCAACAGCCACTGCTCCAGCGCGAAACGGTACGGGCAGCCCGGGGGCCACATGAAAATCGCCTTGCCCTGCAGGTCCGCCGCCCGGCGCAAAGGCCCATGGGAGGCGGACGCGATGAGAATCAGGTCTTCGCGGTACATCACTTCCCTCTGCAGTCCGCTGCGCTCAACGTTCACCGCCACGAACGCCCCATCCAGCCGACGATGTTGCGTGTCGTCGAGCAATTGAGCCCAAGTGCCGGTGCTCAACTCCAGCATCACCTTTGGGTAGAGCGCGTGGTACTTGGCCAATAGTCGCGGCAAGCGTCCCGTGGCACTGGACTCGATGGCACCAATGCGCAATGGACCGCTTGGCGCACCGTCGGAGGCCAACGCCCTGCGCGCTTCCTCGGCCAGGCCAAGGATTTTCGTCGTGTAATCGAGAAACACTTCCCCGGCGGGCGTGATCCGCAATCCTCGGCCATCGCGAGAAAACAGCGGCGTACCGAGTTCACGCTCCAGGGACTTGAGGCGTGCGGTGATATTGGACGGTACGCAATGCAGCACCTCAGCCGCACGCGCAATGCTGCCCAGATGGTGAACCGTGTTGAACATGCGCAGCTGGGACAGTTCCATAACTCACCCAAAGTGAATACTTGAGTCAGTTTAAGTCACTTGTAGTGAATCTGGATGGTTTTGATAATTCGAGCGAGAGCCATCCAGTCACACCTTCACACTTTGGGGAATCAGGCAGCCTATGGATTTTATTCAGCGCAAGATCCAGTCTTTCGCCGAAAGCCCTGGCGCAAGAATCGTCCTGGCGGCTTTTTTCGTCATCCTTTGCTGGGCCTATTCGCCCATTGGCATCCACATCGGGTTAGAGGCTTACCAGCCCGGTCATCTGGCGCTGATCCGCTTTCTCATCGCCTCGACATTCATGGCCGGGGTCGCAGGGGTAATGGGTATTTCCCTGCCTCGCCTGAAAGACCTGCCGCTGTTGGCTGTGCTGGGATTCTTTGCCGTGAGCCTGCACCACATCGCCCTCAACTTTGGCCAACGCGGGGTCAGCGCCGGCGCCGCGAGTGTCCTCGCACAATCCACGCCGCTGTTCAGCACGTTACTGGCGCATTTCGTGCTCAAGGAGCGCGTCAACCACTGGCAATGGATCTGCGTGCTGGGCGGTTTGCTCGGTGCCGCTGTCGTGGTTACGGGGGATCGTGGTTTTGGTGAACTGGACGCCCATGGGTTGCTGATTCTGCTGGCGGCATTGTCCTGGAGTCTTTATTTCGCCCTGCAAAAACGCCATTCCCATCGCTACGACGGGCTGACAATGGTGTCCTACACCCTTTGGTCAGGCACCACTCTATTACTTATGTATGCACCGGGGTTGTGGAGTGAAGTGCAGAAAGCCCCGGCATCGGTCAATCTGGCGGTGCTCATCCTGGGGATTTTCCCCAGTGCCCTTGCTTACTTCGCCTGGGCATACGTACTGGCGCACAGCAGCGTGAGCCGCGCGTCCATTTCGCTTTACCTGATACCGCCCACTGCCATGCTGATGGCCTCGGTGGCCCTGGCTGAACGTCCTTCGATCATGGTCGTCATCGGGATGATCATCGTGCTGACGAGCGTACTCGCCCTCAACCTGAAACCATCAAAATCCAGGGAATCTGCAGCACACCGGGGGCTTTCGTGAGAAAGCCCCCGGGAGCGATCGTTCAGTCGCCGTAGATATCGGACTTGAAGTACTGCTGCGAAATCTTCTGGTACTCGCCATTGGCGCGAATGCCGTCGATGGCGGCGTTCAGCTGTGATACCAGCTCGGTGTTACCCTTGCGTACCGCAATCCCGGCGCCCTCACCCACGTATTTCGGGTCCTTGAGCTCCGGGCCGGCAAATGCGTAGCCCTTGCCGCGCGGCATCGACAGGAAGTCGTTGAGCGGAATGGTGTCGGCAAAGATGGCGTCGAGACGACCGGCTGCCAGGTCCATGTAGATCTCTTCGTTGTTGCTGTAGCGCTTGACGTTGATGCCCTTGGGTTCAAAGACTTCGGTTGCATAACGGTCGGTGGTGGTCGCCCGTTGCACACCAACGGTCTTGCCCTTGAGGCTGGCGTATTGATCATCCACGACTGCGCCTTCCTTCATGACCAGGCGCGACGAGGTGAAGTAGTACTTGTGGGTGAAATCCACCGACTTCTTGCGGTCTTCGTTGATGGTCATCGACGACAGCGCCATGTCGATTTTCTTCACTTTCAAGGATGGAATCAGGCCGTCGAACTCACCCTCGACCCACACGCACTTGACCTTCATCTGCGCGCACAGGGCATTGCCGATGTCGTAGTCGAAACCGACGATTTCGCCTTTGTCGGTCTTGGAGGCGAACGGCGGGTAGGCCGCTTCGATGCCGATACGCAAGGTTTTCTCGGCGGCAAACACGCTGCTGCACGCCAACAAGCTGAGGGCCAGACCGGTGATGAGGGGGAATTTCTTCATGTTCGTTCTCTCGCGGGTTGTTGTTGGTTTGGCAAGATGGAAGAAGAGCAGAAACGGGAGAAGCCTTTTTTGTACTTATAAATCCATACTGGACTTTTATGTATTAGGCGTCAATCGGGTAAATGCGGGGTGCGCCGGCCGATGGTCGGGTGGCTTTCTGGAAGTTCTCAGGTGCAGCGAATGGCCCCTTCGCGAGCAAGCCCGCTCCCACAGTTGACCGAAATGGTCGGATGTGGGAGCGGGCTTGCTCGCGAAGGGGCCGGCAAAGCAGGCCAATAAATACCAGTCTATTTAATGCTTCCAGCGATCCGCCGCCGCATGATCGCTGTCACGCCCCTCGACCCAACGCGGGCCGTCGCTGGTGTTTTCCTTCTTCCAGAACGGCGCACGGGTTTTGAGGTAGTCCATGACAAAGGCGCAGGCGTCGAATGCCGCCTGGCGGTGGGCGCTGGCGGCGCCGACAAAGACAATGGGTTCGCCGGGCTCAAGGGCACCGATGCGATGCAGCACCTCCAGCTTGAGCAAGGGCCAGCGCTGCTCGGCCTCGGTGGCGATCTTGCCGAGGGCCTTTTCGGTCATGCCCGGGTAGTGTTCAAGGAACATCCCGGCGACATCCAGGCCATCATTGAAGTCGCGCACATAGCCGACAAAACTCACCACTGCCCCGACGCCGACATTGGCGTCGTGCATGGCGTTGACTTCTGCACCGGGATCGAACGCGGTCGATTGCACGCGAATGGCCATGGCTCAGCCCCCGGTCACGGTGGGAAAAAACGCCACTTCATCGCCATCGCTCACCGGCTCATCGAGCTGGCAGAGGTCTTCGTTGCGAGCGCACATCAGGTTTTGCTCACTCAATACCTCGGCCCCCTCACGCTGGGCCAACAGTGCGCGCACGTCATCGACGGTGGCGAAGTCGCCTTGAACCTTCATCGAGTCCAACCCCAGCGCTTCACGATATCGAGCAAAAAACTTCACGGTGACGTTCATGATGGATCCGCCTGAAAATGACCGCTCTTGCCGCCGACCTTTTCCAGCAGCCGTACGCTTTCAATGGTCATGCCACGATCCACGGCCTTGCACATGTCATAGATAGTCAAGGCGGCGACACTGGCAGCCGTCAGCGCTTCCATCTCCACCCCGGTCTGCCCGGACAATTTGCAGCGCGCGACGATGCGGACGCTGTCCTCGCCTTCGGCACTGAGTTCTACCTTGACTCCGGTCAGCATCAACGGATGGCACAGGGGGATCAGGTCGCTGGTTTTCTTCGCCGCCTGAATGCCGGCAATGCGGGCCACGGCAAACACATCGCCCTTGGGATGACCGCCGCTGACGATCATTTGCAAGGTTTCGGGCAGCATGCGCACCAGCGCTTGGGCCGTCGCTTCACGGAACGTCACGGCTTTTTCGGTGACGTCGACCATATTGGCGCGACCTTGGGAATCGAGATGAGTCAGCACGGGGTTACTCCTGATCAGGAGTCCCGATTGTAAACCTGTGGGTCAGATTTCCGCACGCGAGATTATCGGATCACCACAATGGGGAATTGTGTCGGGCCTGAAAAACCGGGCGGCTTTTCGGGCCGCCCGGTCTGGGTGAAGGTTACAGATGCGATTCGGCGTATTCGGCCAGGATCGAACGTGGCACCCCTTGCAGGGTGATGTGCACCCCGTTGGGGAAATCCTTGAAGCGTTCAGTCAGGTACGTCAGCCCGGAGCTGGTCGCGGACAGGTAGGGGGTGTCGATCTGTGCCAGGTTGCCCAGGCACACCACTTTGGAGCCGGCACCGGCACGGGTGATGATGGTTTTCATCTGGTGCGGTGTGAGGTTCTGGCATTCGTCGATCAGGATCAGGCTCTGCTGGAAGCTGCGCCCGCGAATGTAGTTGAGGGATTTGAACTGCAACGGCACTTTGCTGAGGATGTAGTCGACGCTGCCATGGGTGCTTTCGTCATCCATGTGCAAGGCTTCGAGGTTATCGGTGATGGCGCCCAGCCAAGGCTCCATTTTTTCCGCTTCGGTGCCGGGCAGGAAGCCGATTTCCTGGTCCAGGCCTTGCACGCTGCGGGTGGCGATGATGCGGCGGTAGCGCTTGCTGACCATGGTCTGCTCGATGGCCGCGGCCAGCGCGAGGATGGTTTTACCCGAGCCTGCGGCACCGGACAGGTTGACCAGGTGGATGTCCGGATCAAGCAAGGCATACAGCGCCAGGCTCTGATAGATATCACGCGGCTTCAGGCCCCAGGCTTCCTGATGCAGCAGCGGTTCCTGGTGCAAGTCCAGGATCAGCAGCTTGTCTTCCTCGATCTCCTTGATCCAGCCGACGAAGCCCTGCTCGTCGATGATGAATTCGTTGATATGCACGGCTGGCAGATTGTCGATCAACTGCACCTGGTGCCAGGTACGACCGTGGTCCTGACGGGTCTCGACCTTGCTTACCCGGTCCCAGAAGGAGCCGCTCATGTTGTGGTAGCCATTAGGCAACAGCGACACGTCGTCGACCAACTGGTCGGTGCTGTAGTCCTCGGCCGCGATCCCACAGGCACGCGCCTTGAGGCGCATGTTGATGTCTTTGGTGACCAGCACCACGGGCTTCTTCGGCTCGCGTGCGTGCAGGTCGATCAACTGGTTGATGATCCTGTTGTCATTCAGATGCTCAGGCAGAACGATGTGGGGTTCAGCCTGCTTGCTCATCAGAATTGACAGCAATCCCTTGGGCCCGCTCTTGCCCCGCTGGATCGGCACACCCTGCTCGACGTCCTCGGGTGAAGCATCACCCAGGGTCTTGTCGATCAGCCTGATGGCCTGGCGGCATTCGGCGGCAACGCTGTGATGCCCGCTCTTGAGCTTGTCGAGCTCCTCAAGCACGGTCATCGGGATCGCGACGTGGTGTTCTTCGAAGTTAAGCAGCGCGTTTGGATCGTGAATCAATACGTTGGTATCGAGTACATAAAGGATTGGCTGGTTGGAAGAAGAGCTACGTCCGTGATCATCCATACTCGGTCACCTTTGTCAGAGCCAGTGGACGCAATACCTGGGCGGTGCTGCGCCTCGAAGTGACTACCGAATACACCTGCGGGGACTCAAGTGTTCTGCCTACATGCGGGGTCTTGGGAGACGCCACCTGTGTTGCAGGTTTCGGCGGTCTGTCTTCGTAATACTCCAAAACCCATGACAGAAAAAAGCACTTTGACGCTTTTTTGAAGTTTATTTTGCAGAGTGACGAAAAGCCCTTGGCGGACTGCCATCACTTGTTTACAGTCGGAGATCAACCTGCAGCAAAACCCCCTCAAAAATCGCCTTTTACCCAATATTTCCGGGCTTTGGCGGTTTTCAGCGAAATCCTTCCTGACAGTCTTCCCAACCGATCCCGCTTTGCGCCGTTTGCGTGATCAGCCAGGGCAACGCCGTTTTCACCCCGTCCTGTTTCACATTGAAATTGATTACCCCATGGCGCCACAGCAGCATCAGGGTCAACACCCGTTGCACACTCTGGCTGCCCTTGAGCTTGCCCGCGCCGTCCTGGGCATCGATATCCCACAAGGCGACCTGCAGCCCCTGGGCCTTGAAGAAAGCGCCGGCGTCGGCGCGACGCTGGCCGTCGGGCGGGCGAAACAGGGGGACGAAGTTCTCCGGCAGTTTGTTCTTGGTCAGCTCGACGCTGCGGCGTACCGAGTCCTGCCAATCCTGCCAATGGCTGTGGGAGCGAAACTCCCAGCCCTGGACACCGACGCACTGGGTTGACCAGGTTGCTTGCAGACGGGTCCCCGGGCGCTCGCCCAGGCGCGCCTGGAGGTCCTTGCCGAGCACGAAGAACGTGCCGCTGAGGTTGGCCTTGCGCAAGTACTCGGCAACCCAGTCGGTATTGTCCGGCACGGCATTGGCGGCGCTGTCGAACGTCAACAGGAACAGCCGGTCGTGCATCGCGTCGCCATTGCGCTCATAGTCTCCAAAATGATCGACTTCACTGCTGGTTTGCGGAAACAGCGCCGCCTTGCGCAGTTGCTCATCCAGGTACTGGGTGTGGAACAGGCGACTCGGTTCGGCCCAGCGTATGTAGTAGCTGTCTTCGCTGAGCTGGAACTTGCCCGCCTGCTCGCGCAAGGTGGCCATGTCCTCGACCAGGAAACAGAAGGAGGCGTCCTGGTCGCAGCTCTGTTGCGCGAAGTTGTAGTTGGCCAACAGGCGTTGCCATAGACGCTGGCGAACACGATTGACCGACTCCAGGTTGATCGTGCGCAGGCCCAGGCGTTGCGCCAGTGCCGCTTCGTCCAGGGACTCACTGGCCAGCAGAGCACGGGCGAACATGAGGATTTCGGCACGCGACGCGACATCGAACAGGGTCGGGTTGTCGAGTTTTTCCGGCCAGGTGCTGCGATCCAGCGTGGCCACTTCACCCGGCGCCGCCATGACGCCGAAGCTCAGCAGCCAGGCGCTGAGCAGAAAAACGATACGCAATGGGATGTCTCCATAACAAAACCCGGGCGGCACTATATCGCGGGAAGATCAAAAGATCGCAGCCTCGCTTCGCTCGACAGCTCCTACAGGAATGCATGTTCCGATTTCACGCCAACGCGGTCCCGTAGGAGCTGTCTCGCGAAGCGAGGCTGCGATCTTGTCCCATGACACCACCGATCACCTATCACACCCATAGCTGGAGTCAACGATGACAACCCCCTAGAATCGCCGCCACGATTAAAGGAGACGACTTCATGCTGATGGTGATTTCCCCCGCCAAGACCCTTGATTACGAAACACCGCCGGCGACCCAGCGCTTCACCCAGCCGCAGTACCTTGACCATTCGCAGGAACTGATCCAGCAATTGCGCGAGCTGACCCCGGCGCAGATCAGCGAGTTGATGCACGTTTCCGACAAAATCGGCGGGCTCAACGCCGCCCGCTTTGGCAGTTGGACACCCGCCTTTACCCCGGCCAACGCCAAGCAGGCTTTGCTGGCCTTCAAAGGCGACGTCTACACCGGGCTCAATGCACAAACCTTCAGCGAAGCCGACTTCGACTACGCCCAGCAACATCTACGCATGCTTTCCGGCCTGTATGGCCTGCTGCGCCCCCTGGACCTGATGCAACCGTACCGCCTGGAAATGGGCACCAAACTGGCCAACGCCCGGGGCAAGGACCTGTATGCCTTCTGGGGCACGCGTATCAGCGAGTGGCTGAATGAAGCCCTGGCCGATCAGGGCGATGACGTCCTGCTCAACCTGGCCTCCAACGAGTATTTCTCGGCGGTCAAGCGCAGCGCCTTGAAGGCACGCATCATCAACACCGACTTCAAGGACCTGAAGAACGGTCAGTACAAGATCATCAGCTTCTACGCGAAAAAGGCCCGGGGCATGATGAGCCGCTTCATCATCGAAGAGCGCATCAACGATCCGGCAGACTTGAAAGAGTTTGACGTTGAAGGCTATCGGTACAGTGCCGAACAGTCTAAACCAGACAGTCTGGTGTTCCTGCGCGACCACACTTCAGAGTAAGCAACTGATCGGTGCGCGACTTCCTGAACAGTCGCGCACCGATGCCTGATCGTCCGACAATCCCCCGCCCCATTCGTCGATCCTTTGACGCCAAAAAACCAACAGTCGATTTGCTAACTTTTGTTTCACTGGACGTCAGTGATTTTTTTTGTAGTGGCACTGAAATTTTTTCTCAGTAGTGGCACAAAACTATTAGACCGGACACTGAGCCAATATATAAAGGGCCAAACCGCAAGTGCTATCAATATGAGAGCAGTGCCATCTTTCTCAATATTTCAAGAAACTTCAGAATTCGCGATGGGTGGGCTGGAACTATGTCCAAATGCGTAGCTCATACCACCTGTAACGAATCTCTCAATGCGTGTACGAGATAACTTACGCAGAGAAGAGATCCACACAGCCAAGTTGTCATATTAACTTTGGCAGACTGATCTCTGATTTGGGCAACACATTAAGGACTGGAGATACGCATATCACTATCCCTTACAAGGCCAAGGCTGCGCCCCCTATAAACGTGCTTCCCTGAGCACCCAACCGCTTGATTTACAGGCCTCATGGCCTGGCTTTGAGCGCGCAAGACCTTTGCCCATTGTCTTCTGACTGGAAGACCGGCTGCATGGCAAGGCACATCAGAATAATAAGGCCTAGTTGCGCACATTTTGAGTGAACTGTTTAGACACTCGAAACTTTGAATGCCTGCACGCGACACTGTGGCGCCTATAAGCCGTAGTTGCCCGTGCACTATGACCGCTGAACACCCTTAACTTCGGCCAATTAATGGCTTGATGAAAACAGGCTTGATAATAGAGAGGTAATTGCGATGCGCATCAGCATATTTGGTTTGGGTTACGTTGGCGCAGTGTGCGCCGGTTGCCTGTCTGCACGGGGCCATGACGTCGTTGGCGTCGATGTTGCCAAAGACAAGATCGATATGATCAACGCCGGCAAATCGCCGATCGTTGAACCGGGCCTGGGCGAACTTCTGGCGCAGGGAATCGAGACTGGCCGTCTGCGCGGCACGACCAACTTCGCCGAGGCGATTCGCGATACCGACCTGTCGATGATTTGCGTCGGCACGCCGAGCAAGAAGAACGGCGATCTGGAACTGAACTACATCGAGGCCGTGTGCCGCGAGATCGGTTTTGTCCTGCGCGACAAGACTACCCGTCACACTATCGTGGTCCGCAGCACCGTTCTGCCGGGCACCGTGGCAAACGTTGTCATCCCGATTCTCGAAGACTGCTCCGGCAAGAAGGCCGGTGTCGATTTCGGTGTCGCGGTCAACCCTGAGTTCCTGCGCGAAAGCACCGCGATCGCCGACTACGACCAGCCGCCAATGACCGTCATCGGCGAGTTCGACAAGGCCTCGGGCGACGTTCTGCAATCGCTGTACGAAGAACTCGACGCGCCGATCATCCGCAAGGACATCGCCGTTGCCGAAATGATCAAGTACACCTGCAACGTGTGGCACGCCACCAAAGTGACCTTCGCCAACGAGATCGGCAACATCGCCAAGGCCGTCGGCGTCGATGGTCGTGAAGTGATGGACGTGGTTTGCCAGGACAAGACCCTGAACCTGTCCCAGTACTACATGCGCCCAGGCTTCGCCTTCGGCGGCTCTTGCCTGCCCAAGGACGTGCGTGCCCTGACCTACCGCGCCGGTTCCCTGGACGTCGAAGCACCGCTGCTCAACTCGCTGATGCGCAGTAACGAGTCCCAGGTGCAGAACGCCTTCAACATCGTCTCCAGCCACGACAAACGCAAAGTCGCGCTGCTGGGACTGAGCTTCAAGGCCGGCACCGACGACCTGCGCGAGAGCCCATTGGTTGACCTGGCAGAAATGCTGATCGGCAAGGGCTACGACCTGAGCATCTACGACAGCAACGTCGAGTACGCCCGTGTTCACGGTGCGAACAAGGACTACATCGAGTCGAAGATCCCGCACGTCTCGTCCTTGCTCAATTCCGACTTCGACGCGGTGATCAACAACTCCGACGTGATCATCCTCGGCAACCGTGACGAGAAATTCCGCGCCCTGGTGCAGGACGTCCCGCACGGCAAGCAAGTGATCGACCTGGTCGGCTTCATGTCCAAGGCCACCACCGAGGCTGGCCGGGCTGAAGGCATTTGCTGGTAACCGGCGGGTTGTAAGCGCTTCAAGCTGATCGCCAGCAAGCCGGCTCCTACAGATCACCGCAAATCTGTAGGAGCTGGCTTGCCAGCGATGGCGTACCTGAGATCGCCATCGCCGACAAGCCGGCTCCTACGGGGCGCGAGACTTGCAACTGACTTTAGGATTCCGATTATGCACAGGCTAAAGCACGGCCTACTCCAGGCCGCCGGTTGGCTGTTTTATCTAAGTTTACTGATGGGCATCGCCATGGCGCTGCCTGTGTCCACGTTCGACTCCGAGTCGAAGGACTTCATTTTCCTGATCGGTATCGTCGGTATCTGGCGCTACTCGATGGGTGCCACGCACTTCCTGCGCGGCATGCTGTTCCTGTACGTGGTCTACCCGCACCTGCGGCGCAAAGTGCGCAAGCTGGGCAAGGCGGCGGACCCGTCCCACGTATTTTTGATGGTGACCAGTTTCCGTATCGACGCCCTGACCACCGCGCAGGTCTACAGCTCAGTGATCCGCGAAGCGATCGACTGCGAGTTGCCGACCACCGTGGTCTGCTCCATCGTCGAAATGTCCGATGAACTGCTGGTCAAGAGCCTGTGGAGCCGGATGAATCCGCCTGCCCGGGTGAAGCTCGACTTCGTGCGCATTCCCGGCACAGGCAAGCGCGATGGCCTGGCTTTCGGTTTCCGCGCCATCTCCCGTCACCTGCCGGACGACCGCGCCGTGGTGGCCGTGATCGATGGCGATACCGTGCTCGGCGAAGGCGTCGTGCGCAAGACCGTGCCGTGGTTCCAGCTGTTCGGCAACGTCGGTGGCCTGACCACCAACGAATTCTGCGAAGTGCGCGGCGGCTACATCATGAGCGAATGGCACAAGCTGCGTTTCGCCCAGCGTCACATCAACATGTGCTCGATGGCCCTGTCCAAGCGCGTGCTGACCATGACCGGGCGGATGTCGGTATTCCGTGCCACCGTGGTCACCAACCCGGAATTCATCGCCGACGTGGAAAGCGACTCGCTGCAACACTGGCGCCTGGGTCGTTTCAAGTTCCTCACCGGCGACGACAAGTCCAGCTGGTTCAGCCTGATGCGCCTGGGCTACGACACCTTCTACGTGCCTGATGCCGCGATCAACACCGTCGAGCATCCGCCGGAAAAGAGCTTTATCAAGGCCAGTCGCAAGCTGATGTTCCGCTGGTACGGCAACAACCTGCGGCAGAACTCCCGCGCACTCGGCCTGGGGGTCAAGCGCCTCGGTGCGTTCACATCCGTGGTGCTGTTCGATCAGCGCGTGTCGATGTGGACCTCGCTGCTGGGCCTGACCGTGGCGTTGATCGCCAGCTTCAAGTACGGCACCGCGTTCATCCTGGTGTACCTGCTGTGGATCGGCATCACCCGCTTGATCCTGACCCTGCTGCTGTCGTGCTCCGGCCACCGGATCGGTCCAGCCTACCCAGCGATTCTCTATTACAACCAGATCGTTGGCGCACTGGTGAAGATCTACGTGTTCTTCCGCCTCGACCAACAGTCCTGGACTCGCCAGCCCACTGCCCTGACCCGTGATCTCGCCAGCTTTCAACGTTGGTTCAACACCTGGTCGTCTCGGACCATGACCTTCTCCGCCGGCAGCATCTTTGTCGCCGTGCTGCTGATGATGGTCTGACCGCCCCCTTTTTGAATTAACCAGGAAATCGCCTTTATGAATACCGCCGTCAACGCCAACGTAGTGCACGAATCCGAAGCCCAGCGCCAACATGCACGGGTGAAAATCCCGGCCAAGCTGCGTTTCTTCGGCCCTGACCGGACCCCGGTCGAGGCGCGAGTGATCGACCTTTCCGCCGGTGGCCTGGCCTTCAACGCCGGGCAACTGCCACTGAAAGTCGGCGACAAGTACAAGGCCCGTCTGCAATTCGTCATCGACAACCTTGGCCTGGCCATGGACGTGGAATTGCAGGTGCGCTCCTTTGACCGCGAGACCGGTCGCACCGGTTGCCAGTTCCAGAACCTGGAGCCGCAAGACATTTCGACCTTGCGCCACCTGATCACTTCGCACCTGGCCGGCGACATCGTCACCATCGGCGAAGTGCTGGCGACCCTGCAGCGCGACAACTTCACCAAGGCGCGCAAGAACAAGGATGGCGGCCACGGCATGACCCCGTTCGGGCGCATGAAAGCGGTGACCTTCAGCCTGGGGATTTTCGTCGTCGGCCTGGCGGCGTTCGGCTTCATCTTCAAGTCGGTGTACGGCATGTACTTTGTCAGCCACGCCCAGGCGGGCATTGTCAGCGTGCCGGGCGTGAACATCACCATGCCCCGCGACGGCACCGTGCAGAGCCTGGTGAAAGCTGATGGCGTTGCCGCCAAAGGCGCGCCGCTGGCAACCTTCAGCACCAGCATGCTCGACGTGCTCAAAGGTCACCTGGAAGACGATCAACTGGCCCCGGCCAAGGTTGCAGAACTCTTCGGCAAGCAAATGACTGGCACCCTGACGTCGCCGTGCGATTGCACCGTGGCCCAGCAAATGGTGTCCAACGGTCAATACGCCAGCAAGGGTGACGTGATCTTCCAGCTGGTGCCACGCAACACCGAAGCCAACGTCGAGGCGCGCTTCTCCTATCGCCAGTTCAGCGACGTATTGCCGGGCACCCCGGTGCGCTTCCAGATCGCCGGCGAAGACAAGACCCGCACCGGCAAAATCGTCAGCAGCACCAGCCTGAAAAGCGCTGACCTGTCCTCTGACATCCGCGTACTGATCCAGCCTGACGAAGCCCTGGGCAGCAACCTGGCCGGCCGTCCCGTGGAAGTTAACAGCGACCGTGGCCCTAACCTGAACTGGCTGATCGACAAAGCCATGGCTGCTGGTCTGTAACCGGAGGACATGCCTGTGACGATTCCACCAATCCTCAGAACTCCAAAAGCCCTGTGGGAGCGAGCCTGCTCGCGAAGGGCTCAGCGCGGTCTGTCTGATGCACCAAGTGGTCTGCTTCGCGAGCAGGCTCGCTCCCACATGGGATCTCTGTGTGCAGTAGCATTGGCAGTTAGCCTGGCGGGTTGCGCCGGCCTGCCCGACCAGCGCCTGGCCAACGAAGCGCTCAAGCGTGGCGATACCGCCACCGCGGCGGCGAACTACCAGCAACTGGCGGACCTGGGCTACAGCGAAGCCCAAGTCGGCCTGGCCGACATCCAGGTCGACAGCCGTGACCCGGCGCAGATGAAACAGGCCGAGGCGACTTACCGCGCCGCCGCCAGTGTTTCACCGCGCGCCCAGGCACGTCTGGGTCGCCTGTTGGTGGCCAAGCCTGGTTCAACCGAAGCTGAACAGCACGAAGCCGAAGGTCTGTTGAAAAAGGCATCGGCCGCCGGTGAAGGCAACACCCTGATCCCATTGGCGATGCTGTATCTGCAATATCCGCACAGCTTCCCCAACGTCAATGCGCAACAGCAGATCAGCCAATGGCGCGCCGAAGGCAAGCCGGAAGCGGGTCTGGCGCAGGTGCTGCTCTATCGCACCCAGGGCACCTACGACCAGCATCTCGATGAAGTCGAAACGGTCTGCAAAGCCGCGCTCAACACCACCGACATCTGCTACGTCGAACTGGCCACGGTTTACCAGAAACAAGGTAAACCGGAAAAACAGGCCGAGCTGATCAAGCAGATGCAGGCGGCGCACAGTCGCGGCACCGTCTCCGCCCAGCGGGTGGACAGTGTGGCTCGCGTGCTCGGCGATGCGAGCCTGGGCAAGACCGACGAAAAAACCGCGCAGTCGCTGCTCGAAGAGATCGCCCCCGGCTACCCCGCTTCCTGGGTCAGCCTGGCGCAACTGCTCTACGACTTCCCGGAACTGGGCGATGTCGACCAGATGATGAAGTACCTGGACAACGGCCGCGCCGCTGACCAACCGCGCGCCGAGCTGCTGCTGGGCAAGCTCTACTACGAAGGCAAGATGGTCCCGCCCGACGCCAAGGTCGCCGAGGAGCACTTCCAGAAAGCCGTCGGCCGCGAAGTCGCCGCCGATTACTACCTCGGCCAGATCTATCGCCGTGGCTACCTGGGCAAGGTCTACCCGCAGAAGGCCCTCGACCACCTGCTGACCGCTGCGCGCAATGGCCAGAACAGTGCCGACTTCGCCATCGCCCAACTGTTTTCCCAAGGCAAAGGCACCAAGCCTGACCCGCTCAATGCCTACGTGTTCAGCCAACTGGCCAAAGCCCAGAACACCCCGCAAGCCACCGAGCTTGCACAAACCCTCGAAGCCCAACTGCCACCTGCGCAGCTGGCCGAGGCCCAACGCCTGTTGAAACAGGAACAGTCCGTTCGCGGCAACTTGAGCCAGAACACGCTGCAACTGCACGCCCTGCAAGAAGAAGACGGCGAGGAATCCCTATGAAGTTGAATCCATTCATGAAGGCCGGTATCGGCCTGACGTTCGCGCTGATCTGGTCCTGCCCGACACTGGCCGCGATGACTGAAGAAACCAAGAACTACGGCCTGGACGTGAAAATCACCGGCCAGTCCGAGGACGACCGCGACCTTGGTACCCAGAGCGGCGGCGACGTCAACGGCCTGGGCCTCGATCTGCGCCCGTGGGTCTATGGCGAGAGTGGCGCGTGGAGCGCGTATGCCATGGGCCAGGCCGTGACGTCGACGGACATCATCGAGACCGACACCTTGCAGGAGTCCGCCAGCGATGGCACGCAGAATACCGACAACAGCGACCGCAAAACCAAGAAGAACTACCTGGCGATGCGCGAGTTCTGGGTCGGCTACAGCGGCTTCACGCCCTACCCCGGCGAGATCCTCAAACTCGGTCGCCAGCGTCTGAACAACGATGACGGTCAATGGCGTGACACCAACATCGAAGCCCTGAACTGGACCTTCGACACCACGCTGTTGCGCGCCAACGCCGGTATCGCCGAACGCTTCAGCGAGTACCGTACCGATCTCAAGGAACTGGCACCCAAGGACAAGGACCGCCTGCACGCCTACGCCGATGCCGAATACCAGTGGACACCAGGTCATTGGGCCGGCATCCGCGGTCATCACACCCACGATGACGGCAAGCTGGACTACGCGCAGCCAGGGGTTCCCAGTGATTCGCTGGACAAGAAACAGAACGGCGACATCAGCTGGCTGGGCCTGCAGGCCAACAGCGACGCCTATAACTGGCGCAACACCAACACCTTCAACTACTGGGGCAGCATCACCGGCATGAGTGGCGACCGCGATACGGTCAACCCGCTGAATGCCGATGGAACCGCCCCCGCGCAACCCAAGAGCAGCGGCAATGTCGATGGCTGGGCTACCGACCTCGGCGTACGCCTGCGCCTGGATCCGCAATGGCAGGTCGGTGCCGCCTACGCCCGTGCCAGCGCCGATTACGAACAGAACGGCCTGGAAAGCAACCGCTCGAACTACACCGGTACCCGCTCGCGGGTGCACCGTTTCGGCGAAGCCTTCCGTGGCGAAATGAACAACATGCAATCGGCCACGCTGTTCGGTTCATGGATGCTCAACGACGAATACGACGCCAGCCTGATCTACCACAAATTCTGGCGTGTCGACGGTAACAAGCCGATCACCAGCGACGGCATTGACGCGGTGCAGAACAACACCGACGACGTTACCGGCGCCGTACTGTCCAGCACCTCCCTGCCGCTCAACGATGGCGACAAAGACCTCGGCCAGGAAATGGATCTGGTCGTCACCAAGTACTTCAAGCAAGGCCTGTTGCCGGCGGCGTTGAGCCAGAAGATCGATGAACCTTCGGCCCTGGTGCGCTTTCGCGGCGGTGTGTTCAAACCGGGCGATGCCTATGGCAAAGAAGTCGATTCGTACATGCACCGCGCGTTCATCGACGTGGTCTGGCGCTTCTGATGCACATTGCGAAGGGAGTCTCCCAGATGAATCATCAAGCCATGAAAGGCTCGATCAGCCTGTTGGCCGGCGCGTTGCTACTGGCCAGCGCGGCCAGCTTCGCCAACGCAGCGCAGGCCAATGTGGAGTCGGCGGCGCCTCAAGCAACCAAGTCGGCCACCATGGCCAAGGGACTGCAACACGCCAGGACCTACACCGTCAGCAGCGCGCCGGTCGCGCCGCTGGAGTTGGCCAAGCCTAAACTGCCGGACACCTCGGGCTACACCGCCGAGGCGATCGCCGCGAAAATCGTGCGCAAAAAGGTCGGCAAGATCAGCGTGCGCCGGATGATGCAAGAGAACGCCCTGAAGGACTTCATCGGTGGCGACAACAAGATGGCCGAGTGGGTGGTGCGTCAGCACGGCATCCCACAGGCGATCTTCGTCGACGACGGCTACATGAACCTCAAGGACCTGGCCAAGAAGCTGCCCAAGCAGTACCTCAGCGAAACTTCGCCGGGCGTATTCCTGGCCAGATTGCCGATCGTCGTGGGTGAGAAAGGCATCCTGGAAATCGACCAACAGACCCAGGAACTGCGCCTGTCCCAGGAGGCCGGGTCGTTCCTGGTCAACGACGGCCAGTTGTTCGTGCGCGATACCAAGGTCACTGGCTGGAGCGAGAAGGCGAACGGCCCGGCGGCCTTCAAGTCGCCCAAGGAATTCCGCCCGTTCCTGCTGGCCTGGGGTGGCACCGAGACCTACATCGCCAACAGCAAGATGGCCAGTTTCGGCTACGCCAACAGTAAGTCCTACGGTGTGAGTATTTCCCAGTACACGCCGAACATGGCCAAGGTGCTCACGCGCCCTGAACCGACCGGCTGGATCATCGGTTCCGAGTTCTCGGACATGTGGTACGGCTTCTACTGCTACGAAACCCGCGATTTCGTGGTCAAGGGCAACACCTACAAGGACAACATCGTCTACGGCATTGACCCGCATGACCGTTCCCACGGCCTGATCATTGCCGACAACACGGTGCATGGCACAAAGAAGAAGCACGGGATCATCATTTCCCGTGAGGTCAACGACAGCTTCATCTTCAACAACCGCAGCTACGACAACAAGTTGTCGGGCATCGTGATCGACCGTAACAGCATCAACAACCTGATCGCCTACAACGAGATCTACCAGAACCACACCGACGGGATCACCCTCTACGAGAGTGGCGACAACCTGCTGTGGGGCAACAAGGTGTTCAGCAACCGTCGCCACGGCATCCGCGTGCGTAACAGCGTGAACATCCGCCTCTACGAAAACGTTGCCATGGCCAACGGCCTGACCGGCGTCTACGGCCACATCAAGGACCTGAGCGACACCGACCGGGACATCAAGCTCGACCCGTTCGACGCCCAGGTGTCGCTGATCGTGGTCGGCGGCGAACTGGCGGCCAATGGCAGCGGCCCGCTGTCCATCGACTCGCCGTTGAGCGTCGAGTTGTATCGCGTGTCCATGCTCGCGCCGAGCAAAACCAGCGGCATCAGCTTCACGGGGATTCTTGGCGAACGCCAGGATGAAATTCTCGACCTGCTGGTGCGCCAGCAGAAAGCCGTGCTGATCGACCCTGTCGAACGCCAGACCGAAATGCGGGACTGAGGATAATTTTATGCACTCACACTTGATCAAATTACTCAGCCTGTCGGCCCTGACCGCCGGCATTCTCGCTGCCAGCGGCGGTGTACGAGCAGACGAAGCTGCCGGTAGCGTAAGTCCACCGAAATTCAGCGCAGAACCGTGCTGCAGCCTGTGCCCCGCGGCCCACGATCCGAAAAACTACACCACGCGCTACCAGCAGAACTTCACCACCCTGGTGCAGGCTCAGGGCGACTGGCTGTTCCGTACCCAGGAAGACCTGCGTACCGAATTCGACACCACGCCCGCCGGCTACAAGCGCATGAAGCAACTGCACGATGCGTTCAAGAGCAAAGGCGTGGAACTCGTCGTGGTTTATCAGCCCACCCGTGGCCTGGTGAACCGCAACAAGTTGAATCCGGCAGAGAAAGCCAGCTTCGATTTCGACAAGGCACTGAAGAACTACAAGACCATGCTCGGGCGTTTCGCGCAGATGGGCTACGTGGTGCCGGACCTGTCGCCGCTGACCAACGAACAGTTGCCGGAGACCCTGCCCGCCCACGACTTCTACTTCCGTGGCGACCAGCACTGGACGCCTTACGGCGCGCAGCGCACGGCGAAAATCGTGGCCGAGAAGGTCAAGCAGATCCCGGCCTTCGCCGACATTCCCAAGCGTGAATTCGAGACCCACAAGTCGGGTCGCATGGGCAAGAACGGAACGTTGCATAACATGGCCGGTCAACTCTGTGGCACCAGCTATGCGGTCCAGTACATGGATCAATTCACCACCGAACCCAAGGGTGAAGCAGGCGATGGCGATCTGTTCGGCGAATCCGGCAATCCGCAGATCACCCTGGTCGGCACCAGTCACAGCGGCAAGAACTACAACTTCTCCGGTTTCCTCGAAGAAGCCATCGGCGCCGATGTGCTCAACGTAGCCTTCCCCGGCGGCGGCCTCGAAGGTTCGATGCTGCAGTACCTGGGCAGCGATGAGTTCCAGAAGAACCCGCCGAAGATTCTCATCTGGGAATTCTCGCCGCTCTACCGCCTCGACCAGGAAACCATCTACCGCCAGATGATGGCGTTGCTGGACAACGGTTGCGAAGGCAAGGATGCGCAGCTGTCCGGCAGCACCACCCTGAAACCGGGCAAGAACGAACTGATGGTCAACAGCAAAAACCTGAACCTGCAAAACAGCAGTCACCAGGTCGACATCCGCTTCGCCGACACCTCGGTGAAAACCCTGCAAGCCACCCTCTGGTACATGAACGGGCGCCACGAGGACATCAAGATCGAAAAACCGGAAACTTCCGACACCGACGGGCGTTTCGCCTTCGAGTTGCGCACGGACGAAGACTGGGCCTCGCAGAATCTGCTGGCCGTCGAAATCCAGGGCCCTGAAAAAGCGGGCGGCGCGCCACAGAAAGTCGAAGCGAAAATCTGCAAACGCAACGTATTCCCGGACGCTGGGCAACGTACCGCTTCAGCCGGGCAATGAGGTCTGCTATGCGAAATCCGAACTTGAAAAAACTGTTGGCGCCAACGCTTTTGAGCCTGGCGATGTTCGCCGGCGCGACTCAAGCCGCGGCGCCATTGCGTCCGCCGCAGGGTTACTTCGCGCCCATCGAGAAAGTCAAAGCCGGCGACAAGAGCGAAGGCTGTGATGCGATGCCGACGCCGTACACCGGCTCGCTGCAATTTCGCAGCAAGTACGAAGGCTCGGACAAGGCGCGTTCAACGCTGAACGTGCAATCGGAAAAAGCCTTTCGTGAAAGCACCGCGGACATCACCAAGATCGAGCGCGGCACCAGCAAGCGCGTCATGCAGTTCATGCGCGACGGTCGTCCGGAACAGCTGGAATGCACGCTGAACTGGTTGACGGCGTGGGCCAAGGCGGATGCCTTGATGTCCAAGGACTTCAACCACACCGGCAAGTCCATGCGCAAATGGGCATTGGGCAGCATGGCGTCTTCGTACATCCGCCTGAAATTCTCCGACTCCCATCCGCTGGCCAACCATCAGCAGGAGTCGCAGCTGATTGAGGCCTGGTTCAGCAAGATGGCCGATCAGGTGGTCAGCGACTGGGACAACCTGCCGCTGGAAAAAACCAACAACCACTCGTACTGGGCAGCCTGGTCGGTGATGGCAACGTCCGTCGCCACCAACCGCCGCGACCTGTTCGACTGGGCCGTCAAGGAATACAAAGTCGGCGTCAATCAGGTCGACGCCCAGGGCTTCTTGCCCAACGAACTCAAGCGCCAGCAACGGGCGCTGGCCTATCACAACTATGCCCTGCCGCCGCTGGCGATGATCGCCAGTTTCGCCCAGGTCAACGGCGTGGATCTGCGCCAGGAAAACAACGGCGCGCTCAAGCGCCTGGGTGATCGCGTGCTGGCCGGGGTGAAAGATCCTGACGAGTTCGAAGAAAAGAACGGCAAGGAACAGGACATGACCGACCTGAAGGTCGATTCGAAATTCGCCTGGCTCGAACCGTTCTGCACGCTCTACACCTGCTCGCCGGATGTGTTGGAGAAGAAGCACAAGATGCAGCCGTTCAAGACCTTCCGCCTCGGCGGTGACCTGACCAAGGTCTACGACCCGGCCAATGAAAAAGGTAAAGGCTCCTGAAACCTGTAGGAGCCGGCTTGCTGGCGATTGGGACAACACGGTGTGCCTGACACACCGCCATCGCTGGCAAGCCAGCTCCTACAGGGAATCGTGGCGGTTTTGAATGCAATACACCCCTCGGATTTTCGTGGGGGGTTTGGGGGGGCCGTTGGCCCTTGAATGTAGTTTCAGACAAGGAGAGATCGGGATGGTGTTTTCATCCAACGTGTTCCTGTTTTTGTTCTTGCCGATCTTTCTCGGCTTGTACTACTTGAGCGGGCAACGCTATCGCAATTTGCTGCTGCTGATTGCCAGCTATGTGTTCTACGCCTGGTGGCGTGTGGACTTCCTCGCACTGTTCGCGGCGGTCACGCTGTGGAACTACTGGATCGGCCTGAAAGTCGGTGCCGCCGGCGTCAGGACCAAACCGGCGCAGCGCTGGCTGCTGCTGGGCGTTGCCGTCGACCTGTGTATCCTCGGCTACTTCAAGTACGCCAACTTCGGCGTCGACAGCATCAACGCCATGATGACCTCGGTCGGTCTTGAGCCATTCATCCTGACCCACGTGCTGCTGCCGATCGGTATCTCGTTCTACATCTTCGAGTCCATCAGCTACATCATCGACGTCTACCGTGGCGATACCCCGGCGACCCGCAACCTGATCGACTTCGCAGCGTTCGTGGCGATCTTCCCGCACCTGATCGCCGGTCCCGTGTTGCGTTTTCGCGACCTTGCCGACCAGTTCAACAACCGCACCCACACCCTCGACAAGTTCTCCGAGGGCTGCACGCGGTTCATGCAGGGTTTCATCAAGAAGGTCTTCATCGCCGACACCCTCGCGGTGGTGGCTGACCATTGCTTCGCCCTGCAAAACCCGACCACGGGTGATGCCTGGCTCGGCGCCCTGGCCTACACCGCGCAGCTGTACTTCGACTTCTCCGGCTACAGCGACATGGCCATCGGCCTGGGCTTGATGATGGGTTTCCGTTTCATGGAAAACTTCAAGCAGCCGTACATCAGCCAGTCGATCACCGAGTTCTGGCGCCGCTGGCACATCAGCCTGTCGACCTGGCTGCGTGACTACCTGTACATCACCCTGGGCGGTAACCGCAAAGGCACGCTGACCACCTATCGCAACCTGTTCCTGACCATGCTGCTCGGTGGCCTGTGGCACGGTGCGAACATCACCTACATCGTCTGGGGTGCGTGGCACGGCATGTGGCTGGCAATCGAGAAAGCCATCGGCCTGAACACCTCGCCGCGCAGCTTCAACCCGATCCGCTGGGCACTGACCTTCCTGCTGGTGGTGATGGGCTGGGTGATCTTCCGTGCGGAAAACCTGCACGTTGCCGGACGCATGTACGGCGCGATGTTCAGCTTCGGCGAATGGTCGCTGTCGGAACTCAACCAGGCCAGCCTCACTGGCTTGCAGATCGCAACGCTGGTGGTGGCTTACGTGACCCTGGCGTTCTTCGGCCTGCGCGATTTCTACAGCAATCAGCCACCGGTCAAGACCAAGCCTGCGGTGAACGTCGATGCAGACGGTCCGGCCGCCGCAACAGCCGGCACGATCAAGGCCGTGCCTGGGGATAACCCGGCCAGCATCCACCAGCCTGGCTACACCGTCGGCGTCGAAGCCCAGGTGCAACCGGCCTACTGGACCGCTGATTGGTCTCGTTACGCAATGCGTGCCCTGGTGCTGCTGCTGTTCATCGCCTCGATTCTCAAACTCTCGGCGCAAAGCTTCTCGCCGTTCCTTTACTTCCAGTTCTGAGGGATCTGACCATGACCCGCTCATTACGCATCTTCTACATCGCCCTGTTCCTGGTGACGCTGCTGGCCTTGGGCCTGTGGTCGGTCCGCAGCTTCCTCGGCTTCAGTACCAACGCCGATGCGACGGTGCTCAACGGCCGCTGGACCAAAGCCGTGGAGACACACTACGACGAGGAATTCCCGATCAAGCGCCTGGGCACCAACCTCTGGGCCGCGCTGGATTTCAAACTGTTCAACGAAGGTCGTCCGGGCGTTGTGCTCGGTCGCGACCAGTGGCTGTACAGCGATGAAGAATTCCATCCGGTCGTCAACGAAGAGCTGAACCTGCAAGGCAACTACGCGCTGGTCGAAGGCGTGCGTCAGACCCTGAAGGACAAAGGCGTGAAACTGGTGATGGCGGTGGTTCCGGCCAAGGTGCGCCTGTACCCGGAACACCTGGGTGAGGCGAAACCGGCCAGCATCCACGCCAACCTCTACCAGGACTTCCACAAGCGCCTGGCCGCTGACCGCATCCTTGCCCCTGATTTGCTGGGCCCCTTGCAAGCGGCCAAAAACGACGGCAAGCAAGTGTTCCTGCGTACCGACACCCACTGGACACCGGAAGGCGCCGAGGTTGCCGCCGATCGCCTGGCCAAGACCATTGCCGACAAGTACCCGCTGAGCGGCGAACCGCAAGACTTCGTCACCGAGCCTGCGGAAAAAATCACCCACAAAGGCGACCTGCGCCTGTTCCTGCCGCTGGACCCGCTGTTCGAAAACCTGATGCCGGCGCAAGAGCCTTTGCAGAAGCGCAACACCGTTGCCGCGCAAGACCAGCCGGCTGGTGACGATGCCCTGTTCGCCAACACCGAAGTACCGGTTGCGTTGATCGGCACCAGCTACAGCGCCAACCCGAACTGGAACTTCGTCGGCGCCCTGAAACAAGCCCTGCGCAGCGACGTGGTCAGTTACGCCGAAGACGGCCACGGCCCGATCCTGCCGATGCTCAGCTACCTCAAGAGCGACGCATTCAAGAACAGCCCGCCACAAGTGCTGATCTGGGAATTTCCTGAACGTTATCTGCCTGTGAACAACGAAATCGGCGACGCCGACCCGCAGTGGGTCGCAGAGCTTAAACAAGCCGGTGCCCGCCAACAAAACGTAGCCGCAAACACTAAATCCGAGACGCCCGACCGGGCGCAAAACTGAAAGAGAGAGGTAATACCATGACTTTCAAGACTACTCCTCGCCGTCTCGCCAAGACTTTTGCTCTGGTTGCTGGTATGAGCGTGCTTTCGATGCAAGCGTTCGCCGCTGGCGACGCCGCGCTGTACGGCCCGACCGCACCGAAAGGCTCGTCCTTCGTGCGCATCTACAACGCCAGTAACGCCGAAGTCAGCGCCACCGTCGGCAGCACCAACCTGAGCGATGTCGCGCCACTGTCCAGCAGCGACTTCAGCTTCATGCCGGGCGGTGACTACAGCGCCAAGGTCGGCAGCCAGACGCTGCCGGTGAAACTGGCCGGCGACCACTATTACACCCTGGTCAACAACGCCAGCGGCGCGCCGCAACTGATCGAAGAGCCGCCGTTCAAGAACAAGCAGAAATCCCTGGTACGCGTGCAGAACCTCAGCGACAAGGCGCTGACCCTGAAAACCGCCGACGGCAAGACTGATGTAGTCCCGAACGTGGCCGCCAAGGGCCGTGGCGAGCGTGAAATCAACCCGGTGAAGGTCAGCCTGGCGCTATACGATGGCGCAACGAAAGTTGGCGACGTGAAGCCGGTCGCCCTGGAACGCGGTGAAGCCGCGGTGCTGTACGTCACCGGCAGCGGCAGCAGCCTGTCGCCGGTCTGGGTAAAACGCCCGGTATCGACGCGCTAATCATTTTTTCCAGAGGATGAAACACAGTCCCCTGTAGGAGCTGCCGCAGGCTGCGATCTTTTGATCTTCAATGATTTTCAAGAACGTCAAAGATCAAAAGATCGCAGCCTTCGGCAGCTCCTACCCAGGACAGTCAGCCTTTGGACACGGAACAAGAACAAGAGTGAAACGACACAGCGTTCGTAGCTCTAACCAAACGATTTTCAAGGAGTAACAAACATGATTCCGGTGATCTTGTCAGGTGGTAGTGGCTCACGTCTTTGGCCGCTTTCCCGTAAGCAATTCCCGAAACAGTTCCTGGCCCTGACCGGCGAGCACACCCTGTTCCAGCAAACCCTGGAACGCCTGGTGTTCGACGGTATGGACACACCGATTGTGGTCTGCAACAAGGACCATCGCTTCATCGTCAACGAGCAACTGGCCGCTCGCAAACTGGAAACCCAGCGCATCCTGATGGAACCGTTCGGCCGCAACACTGCGCCGGCCGTGGCCCTGACCGCGATGATGCTGGTCAACGAAGGTCGCGACGAGCTGATGCTGGTACTGCCGGCCGACCACGTGCTGGAAGACCAGAAAGCCCTGCAACGCGCCCTGGCGTTGGCCACCGTCGCCGCCGAAAACGGCGAAATGGTGCTGTTCGGCGTACCGGCCACCAAGCCGGAAACCGGTTATGGCTACATCAAGTCGACCAACGATTCGCTGCTGCCCGAAGGCGTCAGCCGCGTTTCGCACTTCGTCGAAAAACCGGACGTCAAACGCGCCACCGAATATGTCCAGTCCGGCGGTTACTTCTGGAACAGCGGCATGTTCCTGTTCCGCGCCAGCCGCTTCCTCGAAGAGCTGAAGAAACACGACCCGGATATCTATGACACCTGCCTGTTGACCCTGGAGCGCAGCGCTCAAGACGCCGACACCGTCAGCATCGACGAAGCCACGTTCGCCTGCTGCCCGGACAATTCCATCGACTATTCGGTGATGGAAAAGACCCAGCGCGCCTGCGTCGTGCCATTGACTGCAGGCTGGAGTGATGTCGGCTGCTGGTCGTCGTTGTGGGAAGTGAACGCAAAAGATGCCAATGGCAACGTCACCAAAGGCGACGTGGTGATCCAGGACAGCAAGAATTGCATGATCCACGGCAACGGCAAGCTGGTGTCGGTGATTGGCCTGGAAAACATCGTCGTGGTCGAGACCAAGGACGCCATGATGATTGTCCACAAGGACAAGGTCCAGGGCGTCAAGCAGATGGTCAACACCCTCAACGAACAGGGCCGCAGCGAAACCCAGAACCACTGCGAAGTCTATCGTCCGTGGGGCTCCTACGACTCGGTGGACATGGGCGGGCGCTTCCAGGTCAAGCACATCTCGGTCAAGCCGGGCGCGTGCCTGTCGCTGCAGATGCACCACCACCGCGCCGAGCACTGGATCGTTGTCAGCGGCACGGCTGAAGTGACCTGCGATGAGAATGTGTTCCTGTTGACCGAAAACCAGTCGACCTACATTCCGATCGCTTCGGTTCACCGTTTGCGCAACCCGGGCAAGATTCCGCTTGAGATCATCGAAGTGCAATCGGGCAGCTATCTGGGCGAAGACGATATCCAGCGCTTTGAAGATATCTACGGTCGCACCGCGCCGATCGAGAGTGGCGTTTCGGTAAAGACCATCGCGCAGTAACGCCCAGCAGTATCTTAAGCCCCCGGCCAACCCGCTGCGTCCCCTATCCGCAGCAGGTGGGATGGGGGCTTTTTTTTGCCTGTCATTTGATCGTTCCCACGCTCCGCGTGGGAATGCAGCCGGGGACGCTCCGCGTCCCATTGGAACGCGGAGCGTCCCTTGAGGCATTCCCACACAGAGCGTGGGAACGATCCATTCACCACACGTTTGCGCCCATCGCCAACCTCTCCTGCACTAGGTAGGATGGTCTTCTCCATCCCCCAAGGTTTGCGCATCATGTTCATCGGTGTCCTGTTGGTCATCACCTGGTTGATCCTGCTGCTGCGCTATCCGGCCAAGGCCTTGCCGGTGTCCATGGCGGCTGCCGTGGGCCTGGGCATCGTCGCAACCTGGGTCATCTGGATGGACCACCGCGAGCTCAAGCAACTGGAGCGCCTGGAATTGCGCATCAGCTACGCACCGCAACACTGCCCGGCAGACCGACCGCTGCAACTGACCCTGAACAACGGCAACGATGTACCGCTGACCGAATTGCGCTGGCGGGTTGCCGCTTATGCACCGGGCGACACGGTCAATCTCGCCGACAATCAGTACACCGCCCCACGCTACCGCGGACCTGGCGAATTGCAGGCCGGTGGCAACTGGGAAGACTGCCTGCCGCTGCCGCCACTGCGGCCCGGCTATCGCCCGGAAACTTTGGAGTTTCGCGCCGAGCGTTTGCAGGGTAGTTTCTCGGACTGACCTCCCCTTACCTTTCCGCACAAGGACCGCGCCATGCCCGTTGCGTTGATTACCGGATGTTCCAGCGGCATCGGCCGCGCCCTCGCCGATGCGTTCAAGACTGCCGGCTATGAAGTCTGGGCCAGCGCCCGCAAGGCTGAAGATGTCGCAGCGCTGACCGCCGCCGGTTTTACCGCTGTGCAACTGGACGTCAACGATGGCCAGGCACTCGAACAGTTGAGCGAACGCATCAACCAGCAACATGGCGGTCTCGATGTGCTGGTCAACAACGCCGGTTATGGCGCCATGGGGCCGTTGCTCGATGGCGGTGTGCAGGCGATGCAGCGTCAGTTCGAAACCAACGTGTTCGCCATCGTTGGCGTGACCCGAGCGTTGTTTCCCGTGTTGCGACGGGCCAAAGGCATCGTGGTGAACATCGGCAGCGTTTCGGGGGTGCTGGTCACGCCGTTTGCAGGTGCTTACTGCGCGTCCAAAGCCGCGGTGCATGCCCTGAGCGATGCCTTGCGCATGGAACTGGCGCCCTTTGGGGTGCGGGTCATGGAAGTCCAGCCCGGTGCCATCGCCTCCAGTTTCGCCAAGAATGCCGGCCATGAAGCCGAGCAGTTGATCAGCGAACAATCGCCGTGGTTCCCGCTGCGCGAAGGCATTCGGGCACGGGCCAAGGCCTCCCAGGACAACCCGACACCGGCCAGTGAGTTTGCCGCCGGATTGCTCAAGGCCGTGCAGCAGAGCAAGCCGCCGCGCCTGCTTCGATTGGGCAATGGCAGTCGGGCATTGCCGTTGATGGCAGGGTTGTTGCCCAAGGGCTTGCTGGAGTCGGCGTTGATGAAGCGGTTCGGCTTGCGCGGGCAACTCTGAGACCGGGTCGACACCATTGCAGGCAAGCCCTGTGGGAGCGAGCCTGCTCGCGAAGGCGCCAGAACAGACTCCACAGAATTCAAGGAATCAAACATGACCGACTACAACGAATACTTCGATGAAGTGATCCAGGCGCACGTCGCCATCGAACAATGGCTGGCCAAGGAACGCGACCCGGCCGAACTCGAACAATTACTCAGGCGTTTTTCGCCACAGTTTTCCATGGTCTCGCCGTTGGGCCGGGTGCTGGATTTCCATGCGTTGAACGAGTTGTTCCTGATGGCCGCTGGCAAGAAACTTGGGTTGCGCATCGAACTTGGCGAGTTGAGCGGCATTGCCTTGCACGACGGCGGCGCAACCGTGAGTTACCGAGAACAACAGACCGATGCCACCGGCCTGCATTCCGATCGCCGCTCGACCGTGGTGTTCGAGAAGGTAGAAGGCAAGATTCTTTGGCGGCATCTGCAAGAGACCTTCTGCTGACGACAATCAACTGTAGGAGCGAGCACGCTCGCGATGGACGTCAACGATAACGCGGGCATTCTGAATACCCGAGGCGCCCTCTCGTGCATCGCGAGCATGCTCGCTCCTACAGTGTTATGCACCATCGTCCTGCTTAACAACGACAGTACAGGTAATCCCCGCCGCCAACAGCACCCCCTCCGGCACTTCATCGATGTGAATCCGCACCGGCACGCGCTGCGCCAGGCGCACCCAGTTGAAGGTCGGGTTCACGTCGGCGACCAGCTCGCGACTTTCCGGGTTGTCGCGGTCGTAGATGCCACGCGAGATGCTTTCCACATGGCCCTTGAGCACTTCGCCGCTCATCAGTTGCATATCGGCCTTATCGCCCACGCGCACGTGGGGCAGCTTGGTTTCTTCGAAGAAGCCGTAGACCCAGAACGAGTTCATGTCGACCACGGCCATCTTCGCTTCGCCAATGCGCGCGTAATCGCCGCGATGCACATTCAGGTTGGTCACGTAGCCGTCGACGGCTGCACGCACTTCAGTGCGCTTGAGGTTGAGTTCGGCGGATTCCAGTTGGGCCTGGGCGTGCTGGTAGTCGGCCAGGGCCGAGTCGGCGAGGTTGCTGGCGTCGTCGCGGTTTTCCCTGGAGATCACCAGGTTGTCCATATCGGCGCGGCGATGGGCATTGACCTTGCGCATCTCCCAGTTGGCCTTGCGCGATGCCACGAGTGACTGCGCCTGCTTGACCGCGAGGCGGTAGTGCTCGGGGTCGATCTGCATCAGCAGGTCACCCTTCTTCACCAACTGGTTATCGCGCACGGGCACGTTCACCACTTCGCCCGTGACATCGGCGGCAACGTTGATGATGTCGGCGCGCACCCGGCCATCGCGGGTCCAGGGGGTGTTCATGTAGTGCTCCCACAGGGAGCGACCGATCCCTATCGCGAGGGCCAGCACCAACAAGGTCGCGAGTAGGCTGAAAAGCTTTTTCATCAGGGCATTCTCAGTGGTAGAGAGTCAACGGTAGACCGTCAGCGCCAGGGCGCCGAACAGACAGGTAAAGAGGCTCAGGCGCAGCAGCGCCGGGTGCCAGAAGAAGCGGTACAGGTCGAACCCCGAGAGGAATCGGTCCAGTGCCCAGGCCAGCGCCGCCGCGATGAAAAACATCAGGGTCATGGTCGGCATGTACACGCCGTGGAAGGCGATTTCACGAGGCATGTTCAAGTCCTTTGGGCTTGGTATTGGCGTAGGCGGTGAGCGGTGATTGCGGGTCGAGCAACGAGGTGCGGATAAAGTGCAGGTAGCTCTTGACCCGGCGCAGCGCCGACGTGTCGAAGTGCGGGGCAAAGGGTTCGTCGGTGGCTTGTACGCGGCTGATGGCGTGATCGACGGCGATCAGGGCGCGCTCCAGATTGCTCTGGCCCGGTTGCAGGAACAGCCGCACCAGCGAACGGCCCATCACACGGATCGACTGGCGCCATGGCTGGGACTCGGCGTACGCCGGATGCACCGGCAGGATCGCCTGCTCCTTGCGCAACTCGATGATGGCGTGCCCGACTTCCAGTACCACGAACATCCAGCGCAGCAGATCGCGCTGGACCTGTGGCTGCCCCGCCGCGAAGCCGTAGGCCTGATGCACCAGGTCGCGGGTGCGGCTTTCGAAACGCGACGCCAGTCCCTTGAGCTTGCCACTGATGGCGTAGACCACCTGGCCACGCAAGTCCTGCTCCAGGCGCCGCCACAGCCAGCGACTGTTCGGCGGCAGAATGATCGCCCCGGCCGCCGCGCACACCAGCATGCCAAGCACCATGGCGATGTAGTCGTTGATGAAGGCGTACGGGTTGTAGACCGTGAGGTTGTCCGGCACCGAACCGGTACTGAAGAAGATCAGTAACCCAAGGCCGACACCGGCGTATTGCGGCCGCGAGCTCAGGAATGAACCGAGCACGAACACCGGTGCGAGCATCACACACAGCAACGGGAAGCCGTCGATCCACGGAAAGATGAAAAACATCTCGACGAAACCGATCAGCGCCCCGAGAAACGTCCCGCAGGCCATCTGGAACGCCATGCGCTTGGGGTTCGGCGTGGCGGCGGACAAGCCTACGGTGGCGGCGGCGATCAATGTCATGGTTGCTCCGCTCGGCCATGCCGTCGCCACCCAATAACTGCCCAGCACCACCAGGATGAATGCGGCGCGAATTCCCGAGGCCGCCGACACCAGCCAGTTGGTTTGCGGGGTGAACGGCTCGTCCCAGCGCTCTCGCTCATGACTGTGATCGGCCAGCGATGCGTGGGTCTGTGCATAACTGTGCAAGTCATCGACGAAGCGATAGAGCAATTCGTACGCCGTGTGGAAGTCCAGTAGCTCGGCATCGCTCGGACCGCTCTCCTGGAAGATCGCGCGCAGGCTTCGTACCCGCGCCGGCAAACCGGCCTTGTAGGCTGTCAGCGCCGTGACCAGGCGCGCCGCGTCGGCACTGGTCAGCGCGCGGCCGCTAAAGCCATCGAGCAGTTCGGCGAGGTCTTGCAAGCCTGGTTTGATGGCCGCCACGGCGTGATCGGTGTCACTGCTGCGCAGGCGTTCGAGCAACTGGTGCAAGGCGTTGAAACGCGTGGTGATCCCCATGAACTCGCTGTTCAAGCGGCTGAGCCGACCGTTGCGCCGACGCATGTGCGGGTCTTCGAACACGGTGACGCTGCGCAGCCCTTCCAGGCCCACCGCTTCGGCGATGAAGCGCACGTTACCGGCTTCGAAGGCCTCGCGCTGACTGCGACCGCGCAAACCATCGGTGACGAACAGGGCAAACACCCCGAAGCGCTGATACAAGGCGTTGCGCATCGCGGCACTGGCGGTTTGCGGCAAGATCGCGGCGCTGACCAGGGTCGCGCAGAGAATCCCCAGAGAGATTTCCAGCACCCGCCAGACCGCTGCCATGAACGCGCCGTCCGGGTGGGCCAGCGCTGGCAACCCGACCATCGCGGCGGTGTAGCCGGCCAACACAAAACCGTAGGCGCGGAAGTTGCGGCAACGCGCTGCGCCGGCCGAGCAGATACCCACCCAGATCGCCAGCGAGCCGAGGAACAGTTCGGTGTTCTGCGCAAACAGGGCGATCAACGCCACCATCACCGTCGAACCGGCCAAGGTGCCCAGAAAGCGATAGAAACTCTTGGCGAACACCTGGCCGCTTTGCGGCTGCATGACGATGAACACGGTGATCATCGCCGTGCGCGGCTGCGGCAATTCCAGGCGCATGGCCAGCCACAGGGTCAGGAACGCGGCGACCAATACTTTGAAAATGTAGACCCAGGTCACGCCGTCGCTGCGCGCCCAGTCGAAGAAACCCCGGCGCCATTCAAGGGAATACAGCCAGCGCAAGGGTGCGGGCAAGGGGGTCATGGAATCCTGCTCATAATCAAAAGAAGCATGCCTGTGGCTGGAAAGCTTTTGTGGCGGGGGGATTTATCCCCGTTGGGTCGCGAAGCGGCCCCTAAACCTGCGCCCCGTTTATCAGGACCAACGCATTTACATTTATGGCGACTGCTTCGCAGCCGAACGGGGATAAATCCCCTCGCCACAAAAGCTCGCTCCCACTGGGGTTATGTTCAACGCAAAAGGACCGGGGTTTTCGGTGCAGCAGTCTGGCTGTCTTTCGGCACATCGTTGCCTGCACCGAGCCCACCACCCAACGCCGTCACCAATTCGGCATGGGCGCTGAGGCGTGCCGCCTGCACCTGCTGCTGCACCTGCTGCTGCTTGAACAACAGCGTCTGCGCATTGAGCACGTTGAGGTAATCGGTGAGCCCGCGCTGATAAGCGATCATCGCGATGTCATAGGTTCTCTGTGCAGTGGCAACCGACTCGGCGGCGAAGGCCTGCTGCTTGTCCATGGACTCGCGACGAATCAACTGGTCAGAGATGTTCTTCAGGGCATTGACCAGGGTCTGGTTGTACTTGGCCACGGCAATGTCATAACCCGCCGAAGCCTCACCCAGCTCCGCGCGCAAACGGCCGCCGTCGAAAATCGGCAGGGATATCGCCGGCCCCACGTTGTAATTGAGCTTCCTGCCGGTCAGGAACTCCAGCGCCCCGCCACCGGTGGCCATGTAGCCCAGGCTGCCGACCAGATCGACGTTGGGATAGAAGCCTGCATGCGCCACGTCGATGCCCCGGGCCTGCGCCGCCACTTGCCAGCGGCTGGCGACCACGTCCGGACGTTGCCCGAGCAACTGCGCGGGCAACGACGACGGCAATTTCAGCGCTGCGCCCAGCGACAGCGTCGGCCGTTGCAATTGCGCCCCCTCCCCCGGCCCCTTGCCTGCGAGTGCAGCCAGTTGGTTGCGGCTCAGGGCGATTTCCTCGTCCAGTGCATCGATCTGGCGATGGGTTTCCGGCAGGGGCGTCTCGGCCTGGCTGACTTCGAAATGGGTGCCGATGCCGCCGTTCAGGCGCTTGTGTGCCAGATCAAGGATTTGCTGTTGCTGCTTCAATGTCGCTTCGACGATGTCCCGCTGCGCGTAATGCAACGAGAGCTCGATATAGACGCGCACGATGTTGTTCTGCAATTCGAGCTGCGCCTGACGCGCTTCGGCGACGGTCATGTGGGCCATGTCCACGGCGCGCTCGGTGGCATTGCTTTCACGGCCCCAGAGGTCGAGGGCGTAACTGAAGCCCAGCGCCGCGTTGTTGTCCCAGGTCGTGCTGTTGGCCAGATCGCCAGGGCCGTAGAACTGATCGGTGGGCCAATTGTGGCGCTTGAGCGTGGATTGGCCGTTGATCTGCAACGACTCGGCCGACTCGGCCACACCGGCGATGGAATTGGCCTGACGCACTCGCGCGGCGGCCATGGCCATGGTCGGGCTGCCTTGCACGGCGAGGTCGATCCAGCGATTCAGTTGCGGATCGCCATAAGCCTGCCACCATTGAGCGGTGGGCCAGTGCGCATCCTGCGCGGCGCTCTGGATGGCTTCGTCGGTGGCCAGAGAATCAGCCTCCAGCGCCTTGCCCTGCGGGGCGATACCTCCGGTTCCGATGCAGCCGCTGATTGCCAGGGTTAAAGCCAGAATACTGAAGGGTTGAAGCGCTCTGCTGATGCGACGCGGCACTGCTGAAAATTCCTGAGGTGGGGAACATAGGAGGGACGGCGCAATTCTAGGGGTGGGTTTTGAAGGCGATAAGCTGGGATTCCTGTGAATCTTTGTTACCGTTAACGCGATAATCCCTTTGTAGGGGTCTCCGCCCCTGAAACTTCGTGTCACAATTTGCCATCGAACCCGAGAGCACCCCATGGACACATTGCAAAACATGCGCGCCTTCAGTTACGTGGCCGAGGCCGGCAGCTTCACCGCCGCCGCCGTGCAACTGGACACCACCACGGCCAACGTCTCGCGCGCGGTCTCCAACCTGGAAGCCCACCTGCAAACCCGTCTGCTCAACCGAACGACACGTCGCATCGCCCTGACGGAAGCCGGCAAGCGCTATTTGCTGCGCTGCGAACAGATTCTGACGTACGTGGAAGAAGCCGAGGCAGAGGCCAGCGATGCCCACGCGCGCCCGGCCGGGCAGCTCAAGGTGCACACCATGACCGGTATCGGCCAGCACTTCGTGATCGACGCCATCGCCCGCTATCGCAAGACCCACCCGGACGTGACCTTCGACCTGACCATGGCCAACCGCGTGCCGGACCTGCTGGACGAGGGCTACGACGTGTCCATCGTGCTCGCCAGCGAACTGCCGGATTCGGGCTTTGTCTCCCAGCGCCTGGGGATCACCTACAGCATCGTTTGCGCGTCGCCGGCCTACGTTAAAGCCAACGGCTGCGCGCAAAAACCCAGCGATCTGCTGAACCACGCATGCCTGCGCCTAGTGAGCCCGGTCATCCCCTTGGAAAAGTGGGCCTTCGACGGACCCGAAGGGCAGGAAATGGTCACCATCAACAGCTCGCCGTTCCTGGTGAACTCGGCCGATGCGATGAAAACCGCGATCACCAGTGGCATGGGCGTTGGTGTACTGCCGCTGTATGCCGCGATCGACGGTTTGCGTAACGGCACGCTGGTGCGGGTGATGCCCAAGTACCGCTCGCAGGAACTGAACCTGTACGCGATCTATCCGTCGCGGCAGTACCTGGATGCGAAGATCAAGACTTGGGTGGAGTACCTGCGCGGGTCGTTGCCGGAGTTGCTGGCGGCGCATCAGGCGGAATTGGCGGCGTATGAATTGAGCGGCAGTCTCGCCGGGGCGCGACTGGCAAACTGAGACGTTCCTGAACGACTGGCAAAGAAAACCGGACCAGATCCGTAATGCTGTTCACTTAAGCCATCGTGGTTTAACGGGAACGATCAGAACGACAGGCGATAAAAAACCCGGATCAGGTCCGGGTTTTTTATCGCCTGGGCTAGATCAGTGCAGGATCTGGCTCAGGAACAACTTGGTGCGTTCGTTCTGCGGGTTGTCGAAGAAGTCGTTCGGCGCCGCCTGCTCGACGATTTCGCCCTTGTCCATGAAGATCACGCGATTGGCCACGGTGCGGGCAAAGCCCATTTCGTGGGTCACGCAGAGCATGGTCATGCCGTCTTCAGCCAGGCCGATCATGGTGTCCAGAACCTCCTTCACCATCTCGGGGTCGAGTGCCGAAGTCGGTTCGTCGAACAACATGATTTTCGGTTTCATGCACAGCGCACGGGCAATCGCCACTCGCTGTTGCTGCCCGCCGGACAGTTGCCCCGGGTACTTGTGTGCCTGCTCCGGAATGCGTACGCGTTCCAGGTAGTGCATGGCGATTTCCTCGGCCTTGCGCTTGGGCATCTTGCGTACCCACATCGGCGCCAGGGTGCAGTTCTGCAGGATGGTCAGGTGCGGGAACAGGTTGAAGTGCTGGAACACCATGCCGACTTCGCGGCGGATCGCTTCGATCTGCCTGAGGTCATTGGTCAGTTCCACGCCATCGACCACGATGCGGCCCTGCTGGTGTTCTTCCAGGCGATTGAGGCAGCGGATGGTGGTGGACTTGCCCGAACCCGACGGCCCGCACAGGACGATCCGCTCGCCCTGCTTGACGTTGAGGTTGATGTCCTTGAGTACGTGAAACTGACCGTACCACTTGTTCACGCCCTGCATCTGGATAATGCCTTCAGGGCTCACAGGCTTCTTGATTGCTTCGCTCATAAAAAGAACTCCTAACGCTTGTGGCCTGTGTCGAGCTTGCGTTCCAGATGCATGGAATAGCGCGACATACCAAAACAGAAAATCCAGAACACCAGGGCGGCGAACACATAGCCTTCAGTGGCCATGCCCAGCCATTTCGGGTCGGCGGCGGCTTGCTTGACGCTGTTGAGCAGGTCGAACAGGCCGATGATGATCACCAGGCTCGTGTCCTTGAACAGCGCGATGAAGGTGTTGACGATGCCGGGGATCACCAGCTTCAGGGCTTGCGGCAGAATCACCAGGCCCATGCTGCGCCAGTAGCCCAGGCCCATTGCCGCGGCCGCTTCGTACTGTCCTTTAGGGATCGCTTGCAGACCGCCGCGCACCACCTCGGCCACGTAGGCCGACTGGAACAGGATCACGCCGATCAGCGCCCGCAGCAGCTTGTCGAAGTTCATGCCTTCGGGCAGGAACAACGGCAGCATCACCGAGGACATGAACAGCACCGTGATCAACGGCACGCCGCGCCAGAATTCGATGAAGGTCACGCAGACCACTCGAATCGCCGGCATGTTCGAACGTCGGCCCAATGCCAGGACAATCCCCAGGGGCAAGGCACCGGCAATACCGACGGTGGCGATCACCAGGGTCAGCATCAGGCCACCCCATTGGCTGGTCGCCACTTGGGTCAGGCCGAAGACGCCGCCGTGCAGCAGGCACCAGGCAATGATCGGGTACAGCACCAGGAAGCTCAGGCCATACACCGCTTTGTGATGGAATCGCGAGATGAACAACGGAGCCACGCCGATAACCGCCAGCCACACGGTCAGGTCGACGCGCCAGCGCAGTTCCGGTGGGTAATAACCGTACATGAACTGGCCGAAGCGCTGCTGGATGAACACCCAGCAGGCGCCCTCCTTGGTGCAGTCGGCGCGGGTGGTGCCCACCCAGTTGGCATCGATGATCGCCCAACTCAGGATCGGCGGTATCACCAGGTAGATCAGGTAGAACGCGAACAAGGTCAGCAGGGTGTTGAGCCAACTGGAGAACATGTTCGCGCGCATCCACGCCATCGGGCCGAAGACCTTGGCCGGCGGTGGCATGTCGGGTTTGAAAGTATGAGTACTCATGCGCTATTCCTTACCGCTCGATCAGCGCAATGCGCTTGTTGTACCAGTTCATCAGCAGGGAAATGCTGATACTGATCGCCAGGTAAACGCTCATGGTGATGGCAATCACCTCGATCGCCTGGCCGGTCTGGTTGAGCACCGTGCCTGCGAACAGCGAGACCATCTCCGGATACCCGATACCGGCCGCCAGCGAGGAGTTTTTCGCCAGGTTCAGGTATTGGCTGGTCAGCGGCGGAATGATCACGCGCAGGGCTTGCGGGATGATCACCTTGCGCAGGGTCGGACCGTTGCGCAGGCCGAGCGAATGCGCAGCTTCGGTCTGGCCGTGGCTCACCGACTTGATGCCCGAACGCACGATCTCGGCGATGAACGCGGCGGTGTACACCGTGAGCGCCAGGGTCAAGGCCAGCAGTTCCGGGATCAGCACCCAGCCGCCGACGAAGTTGAAGCCTTGCAGCTTGGGCATTTCCCAGTGCACTGGCGCGCCGAAGATCAACACGCACAGCGCCGGGATCGCCAGGAACAACGCCAGGCCAACCCAGAACTTGTGGAACGGCTCGCCCGTGGCTTCAAAGCGCTTGTTGGCCCAGCGGCTCATCAGCACGATGGCGACAATGGCCACGACGATGCTGATCACGAACGCCCAGAAACCATCGGCCATCAGCGCCGCCGGCATGTTCAGGCCGCGGCTGCTGACGAAGAAGGTGTCACCGAAGTTATGGCTGTTGCGCGGCCCCGGCATGGTCAGGAACACTGCGAAGTACCAGAACAGGATCTGCAGCAGAGGTGGAATGTTGCGGAATACCTCCACGTACACAGTCGCCAGCTTGGCGATGATCCAGTTCTTCGACAGTCGGGCCACGCCGACGATGAAACCGAGGATCGTCGCCAGGATCACGCCGATGAAGGTCACCAGCAAGGTGTTGAGCAACCCGATGACAAACACCCGGGCATAGCTGTCCGCTTCGGTGTAGTCGATCAGGTGTTGGGCGATGCCGAACCCGGCACTGCGCTCCAGAAAGTCAAAACCGGAGGTAATGCCCCGGTGTTGCAGGTTGGTCTGTGTGTTGTCGAACAGATACCAGCCGAGCGAGACCACCCCGATAATGGTGATGATCTGGAATACCCACGCACGCACTCGTGGATCACTGAGGCTGAGCCTCTGCTTTGGTGCGCCGATTGAATTTTGCATGAAGTGCCCCGCAAAGAATGGAACAGAACATCACCCGGTGGTTGGCCCACCGGGTGATAGAACCATCAGCGCACTGGTGGTGCGTATTGAATGCCGCCAGCGTTCCACAAGGCGTTCAGCCCGCGGTCGATTTCCAGCGGAGTGCTCTTGCCGAGGTTTTTCTCGAACACTTCACCGTAGTTGCCGACTTGCTTGACGATCTGCACGACCCAGTCTTTCTTCACTTTCAGGTCTTTGCCGTATTCACCGTCGGTACCCAGCAGACGAGCGACGTCCGGGTTCTTGGTGGCCTTGGCTTCGGCTTCGACGTTTTTCGAGGTGATGCCGGCTTCTTCAGCGTTGAGCATGGCGTAGCCAACCCAGCGCACGATGGCCAGCCACTCGTCGTCGCCGTTACGCACGACCGGGCCCAGTGGCTCCTTGGAAATGGTTTCCGGCAGGACCACATAGTCCTTCGGCGAGGCCAGCTTGCTGCGCTGGGCAAACAGTTGGGATTTGTCCGAGGTCAGTACGTCGCAACGACCGGATTCAAGCGACTTGGCGCTCTCGTCGGAGGTGTCGAAAGTGATCGGGGTGTATTTCAGACCGTTGCCACGGAAGTAGTCGGAAACGTTCAGTTCGGTGGTGGTACCGGCCTGGATGCAGATGGTCGCGCCATCCAGCTCTTTGGCGCTCTTGACGCCCAGCTTGTTGTTGACCAGGAAGCCGATGCCATCGTAGTAGGTGATGAAGCCAGGGAATTTCAGGCCCATGCCCGCGTCACGGGAGCTGGTCATGGTGGTGTTGCGCGACAGGATATCGATCTCGCCGGACTGCAGCGCGGTGAAACGCTCCTTGGCGTTCAACTGGCTGAACTTGACCTTGGTCGCGTCGCCGAACACGGCAGCGGCCACGGCACGGCAGTAGTCGGCATCGATACCGACGATCTTGCCGGTGGAATCTGGAACCGAGAAGCCCGGCAGGCCATCGCTGACGCCGCACTGTACGAAACCTTTCTTCTGTACTGCATCCAGGGTCGCGCCCGCCTGAGCGAACCCACTGACGCCGAGTACCGCGGCTGCAGTCACGACTGCCAGGGTGGATTTCAACATCTTCATTCAAACCTCCAGTTTTGCTCTTGTTGTGTCGGAGCGTGAGTCCAGTCGCACCCTTTTGAGGCGTTGGTGACCCTTGTTGGCTTTTTATAGGGTCAACCGACGTAGGACCGTAGCCATGAGTCTAGTAGGAGAAAATCCATATAAAGGACAACTCACTTCTCACCAATCGGCCGAACGGGCTGTAGCCCTTTCTCGTTCGCGAAGCCCGTAGCGGCCACTGGCGAACATCCATTACCGGATTTTTTTGCTATCCCACTGCCAACAATGGCCTGATAGTGTTACCGACAGATGTGGGATTTTCGTACCAGCTTGCGTATAGCAAAGCCCGTACCACACCGACTGCTTAAGCGGTTAAGCGACAGGTCAATAGCAAAACTTGTAACCTTGCGACATCTTCGTAACTGATCAACCAGAGACGCCCTCAGACCTCGCACTCAATGAGAGCGCCCGCACATGTTTGGAGCAGCCATGACCAACCCATTGATTCTTGAACCCATCAAGACCGCAGATGCCTGCGTTATCTGGCTCCACGGCCTGGGCGCCGATCGATACGACTTCCTGCCAGTGGCCGAAGCCCTGCAGGAGACTTTGCTGAGTACACGATTCGTCCTGCCCCAGGCACCGACCCGCGCCGTCACCATCAATGGCGGTTACGAGATGCCGAGCTGGTACGACATATTGGCCATGAGCCCGGCACGGGCGATCAATCGCGAGCAGCTGGAAGAGTCGGCCAACTGGATAATCGAATTGCTCGAACAGCAGCGCGCCACCGGAATAGACGCTTCGCGAATTTTTCTCGCCGGCTTTTCCCAAGGCGGCGCCGTGGTTCTACACACCGCGTTTCTGAAATGGCAGGGCCCGCTGGGTGGCGTACTTGCCCTCTCGACTTATGCACCGACCTTCAGCGACACGCTGGAACTGTCCGCCAGCCAGCAGCGCATTCCGGTGCTTTCGCTGCACGGCCAGTACGATGACGTGGTGCAAAACTCGATGGGACGTAGCGCCTACGAGCATTTGAAACAGCGTGGTGTCACCGTGACATGGCAGGAATACCCAATGGGCCATGAAGTGTTACCCGAGGAAATTCGCGACATCGGCGTGTGGCTCGACGAGCGCCTGCGCTAAACAATGACGTTTAAAAACGCCCTTTGATCCATCCCTCTACGCCGCGCCCGATTCTTGCATTACACTGGCCGGCGTACATTCCTTAACCAATTGATGAGATGACCGTGCTCAAAGCACTCAAGAAAATGTTCGGTAAAAGCGAGACTGAGCAACTCGCGCCAGTCCCCAGCGCTCCTTCTCACGCCCCCAGCCACCTCACCGACGGTAGTCAGCCTGGCCGTACCACCGCCGTAGCGGCACCGAAACATGAGCCCGCGAGCACGGCGGCTGTCCAGCCTGCGGTGGTCGCTGCCCCCGAGCAGCCACTCAGCGAAACGCCGAAACCCGCCAAACCCCGCCGCGAACCGAAGCCGAAAGCGCCGGTCATCCCGTGGAAACTCGAAGACTTCGTCGTCGAACCCCAGGAAGGCAAGACCCGTTTCCACGATTTCAAACTTGCCCCCGAACTGATGCATGCCATCCAGGACCTGGGCTTTCCGTACTGCACGCCGATCCAGGCCCAGGTGCTGGGTTTCACCCTCGCCGGCAAAGACGCCATCGGCCGCGCGCAGACCGGTACCGGCAAGACCGCTGCATTCCTGATTTCGATCATCACCCAGCTGCTGCAGACCCCGCCGCCGAAAGAGCGCTACATGGGTGAGCCGCGCGCGCTGATCATCGCACCGACTCGCGAACTGGTGGTGCAGATCGCCAAGGACGCGGCGGACCTGACCAAGTACACCGGCCTGAACGTCATGACGTTTGTGGGCGGCATGGACTTCGACAAACAACTCAAGCACCTCGAAGCCCGTCACTGCGACATTCTCGTGGCCACCCCAGGTCGCCTGCTGGACTTCAACCAGCGCGGCGACGTGCACCTGGACATGGTCGAAGTAATGGTGCTGGACGAAGCCGACCGCATGCTCGACATGGGCTTCATCCCGCAGGTGCGCCAGATCATTCGCCAGACCCCGCCAAAGAACGAGCGTCAGACGCTGCTGTTCTCGGCGACCTTCACCGATGACGTGATGAACCTGGCCAAGCAGTGGACCACCGACCCGGCCATCGTCGAGATCGAGTCGCAGAATGTGGCCAGCGAAAACGTCGAGCAGCACATCTACGCAGTGGCCGGTGCCGACAAATACAAGCTGCTCTACAACCTGGTCACCGACAACGGCTGGGAGCGGGTCATCGTCTTCGCCAACCGCAAGGACGAAGTGCGCCGCATCGAAGAACGCCTGGTGCGCGACGGGGTCAACGCCGCGCAGCTCTCGGGTGATGTGCCGCAACACAAGCGCATCAAGACCCTGGAAGGTTTCCGCGAAGGCAAGATCCGCGTGCTGGTCGCCACCGATGTGGCAGGTCGCGGTATCCATATCGACGGCATCAGCCACGTGATCAACTTCACCCTGCCGGAAGTCCCGGACGACTACGTGCATCGCATCGGCCGTACCGGCCGTGCCGGTGCCGACGGCGTTTCCATCAGTTTTGCCGGTGAAGACGACTCCTACCAGCTACCGGCTATCGAGGAAAAGCTGGGGCGCAAAATCAGCTGTGAAACACCGCCGACGCATCTATTGCGGGCGGTTGAGCGCAAGCGGCCGCACTGAGCCCCCTTGCAGTAACAAGCGCAGCCGGAAACGGACTGCGCTTTTTTTTCGCCCGGAGATTGCCAGAGATATCTAAAAGTCCATAATAGACAAATTAGTTTACATTCCAGCGCCCGGAGCCGACCATGCCCAGCACCCCTTACGTGATCAATCAGACCCAGGCCCGCGAGTTGCTGGCACAGGTGGACGTGCCGCAAATCCTGCGCAAGCTGTTCCGCGACCTGGCCGCCGGGCAAGCGGTGCAGCCGGCACAGCAACTGGTGGAGTTTCCACAGGGTGCCGGCGACTTCATCAATTACCTGGGCGTGCTGGCCGAAGACGGCGTGTACGGAATCAAGACTTCGCCATACATCGTCCGTGAACAGGGGCCACTGGTGACGGCGTGGACGTTGTTGATGTCGATGCAAACCGGGCAGCCGCTGATGCTTTGCGATGCGGGCGAGCTGACCACGGCCCGCACCGCTGCAACCACCGCCGTGGCGGTCGATGCCCTCGCGCCGCTCACCGCCAATCGCCTGGCAATCATCGGCAGCGGCAAAGTGGCCCAGGCGCACCTGCATTACGTGAAAGGCCTGCGCGATTGGCAAAGCATCAGCCTGTACTCGCCAAGCCTGAGTGAAGACCTTGAAACGGTGAGCCTGCTCAAAACCATCGAGCCGCGCCTGACCATCGCGCAAAGTCTCGAGGCCGCCATCAGTGACGCGGATGTCGTCATGCTCTGCACCTCGTCCGCAGGTCCGGTGATCGATCCGTCGAGCCTGAGTAAACCGGCGCTGATCACCTCCATCAGCACCAACGCGCCGCGCGCCCATGAGGTGCCGCCGCAGAGCCTCAATGACATGCAGGTATTCTGCGACTACCGTATGACCACCCCGGGTTCGGCCGGTGAGATGCTGATTGCGGGCGAGCAGCATGGCTGGGATAGAAATGCGATTGTTGGCGATTTGCCCGACCTGCTCAGCGAGAAAGTGCAGCGCCCCGACTATGAGCGCCATGTGTTCTTCCGCTCCATCGGCCTGGGCCTGGAGGACATTGCGCTGGCCAATGCCATCTACCGCCTACACCCCTGACACCCCAATTCACTTGTGGGAGCGAGCCTGCTCGCGAATACGATCGTTCATTCAAAATTGATGTTGACTGATACGACGCTTTCGCGAGCAGGCTCGCTCCCACAGAGAATCTCGACAACATTGGCATTTGCGCCCCATCAGGAGACGTTCATGAGCCAGGCAGACTTCATCATCATCGGCGGCGGGATTGCCGGCGCTTCCACCGGTTTCTGGCTGTCGCAGCACGCACGCGTGATCGTGCTCGAACGCGAGTCCCACCCGGCCTATCACTCCACCGGACGCTCGGCGGCGCTGTACACCGCCGCCTACGGAACACCTCAGGTGCGTGCGTTAACCCAGGCCAGCCGCGACTTCTTCGACAATCCGCCAAGCGGTTTCTGCGAACACCCGCTGCTGACCCCGCGCGGCGAGATGACCGTGGACTTTACCGGCGACCCCGCCGAACTGAACAATCAATACCTGAGCGCCAAAGCCACGGTCCCTGAAATGCAATTGCTGAGCGCCGATGAGGCCTGCGTGCGCGTGCCGATCCTGCGCCGGGAAAAAGTCCACGGCGCGATCTACGATCCGACTGCCAGCGACATCGACACCGATGCCCTGCATCAGGGCTACCTGCGTGGCATCCGCCGCAACCAGGGCGAAGTCCATACCGACAGCGAAGTCCTGAGCCTGAGCCGCGATGCCGCAGGCTTGTGGCAGGTACAAACCCAGGGTCAGACCTTCAGCGCGCCGGTCATCATCAACGCCGCCGGTGCCTGGGCCGACAAGATCGGTGAAATGGCCGGTGCCCGGCCCCTGGGCCTGCAACCCAAGCGCCGCGCGGCCTTCATCTTCGCCGGCCCCGAGGGCGTGGACATCCACCATTGGCCGATGCTGGTGAGCCTCGACGAATCCTTCTACATGAAACCCGATGCCGGGATGTTCCTCGGCTCGCCGGCCAACGCAGACCCGGTCGACCCCCACGACGTGCAGCCCGAAGAGCTGGACATCGCCATGGGCATCTACCAGATCGAGGAAGCCACCACCCTGACCATCCGCCGCCCGACCCGAACCTGGGCTGGTTTGCGCAGTTTTGTCAGCGATGGCGACTTGCTGTCCGGCTTCGATCCGCAGGTGCAGGGGTTGTTCTGGGTGGCGGCACAAGGCGGCTACGGCATCCAGACCTCGCCAGCCATGGGCCAGGCCAGTGCCGCGCTCGTACGCGGTGAACCCCTGCCCGAACCCCTCACCCGCTTCGGTCTGAATGCCGCAATGCTGTCCCCTGCCCGCCTGGGTTGACTGCAGTCCTCAGGTGACGCGCCGATTCGATTGCGGCACACTTTCAGCGTCCTGTTTGACGGGGCGCTGAAGCTGCCCGGAGCCCCACTGTATGAACGCACCTGAACAAGATCCGGTCCTGAACGAGACGTCCCTGGACAACTTCCGGGCCATCGCCGATGCCATCGCCACGCTGTTTTTCCCCCACGCCGAAGTGGTGCTGCACGATTTGCGCACGCAAAAGGTCGACTACATCGCCAACAACCTGTCGAAACGGGAAATCGGTGACGACTCGGCCCTGGAGGACATGCTCAGCGACGATGTCAGCGAACGCAACATCGGGCCATACGAAAAGCTCAATTGGGATGGTCAGAAGATTCGCAGTCTCAGCACCGTGCTGCGCGACCGCGAGGGACACCCGCTGGCGGTGCTGTGCATCAACCTGAATATTTCGCTGTTCGAGAATGCCAAGGCCGCGCTGGACTTGTTCCTGTCGCCGACCAAGCTGATTCCGCAGCCCGATGCACTGTTTCGCGATGACTGGCAGGAGCGGATCAACACCTTCCTCCACGCCTGGCTGCGCGAACGCCAGCTGAGCCTGAACCTGCTAACCCGCGACCACAAACGTGAACTGGTGCTGGCCCTGCACGCCGAAGGCGCCTTCAAGGGCAAGAGCGCATCGAACTATGTGGCCAATGTACTGAACATGGGGCGGGCGACGGTGTACAAGCATTTGAAGGAACTCAAAGGCTGAGCATCCGACACCAACACACCGTATGGCCATGGTCGCCAACGATAACGCGGGAAACCCGACACCCCGCCGCGACCTCAGGCCCACCTGTAGGAGCGAGCACGCTCGCGATGATCGTCAACGATAACGCGGGAAACCTGACACCCCGCCGCGACCTCAGGCCCATCGCGAGCATGCTCGCTCCTACAGATGGCGCGTCCCCAACCCGTTATTCCAGCGCCGCAGCCGGGCCGAAGAACTCGTAGCGGCTCTGCTTCTCGGGTACGCCCAACGCCTTGAGGTGGCGCTTGACCGCCGCCATGAAGCCTTTAGGCCCAAGGAAGTAAGCATCCAGGTCGCGCTCTTCGGGCAACCAGGCGGCCAGTTGTTCCTGGCTCAGCAGCCCGACCTTGTGCGCTGCCGGGCTGACGCCGTCATCTTCGGCATAGCAGTAGAAACGCTTGAGTTGCGGGTGACGCTCGGCCAGCCCGTCGATCCAGTCGCGGAAGGCGTGGACGCTGCCATTGCGTGCGCAGTGGATGAAGTGCACCGGCCGCTCGGTTTCCAGGGCCGCTTCCAGCATGGCCAGGGTCGGGGTGATGCCGACGCCACCGCTGATCAGCACCAGCGGTTTGTCACTGGCGCTCAGGGTGAACTCGCCCGATGGCGGGAACAGCTGGATGCTCGCCCCTACATGCAATTGATCGTGCAAGTGATTGGAGGCTCGCCCGCCATCTTCACGCTTGACGCTGATGCGGTATTGGCCCTTGTTCGCCAACGCCGACAGCGAATAGTTGCGACGAATCTCTTCGCCATCAAGGATCAGTTTCATGCCGATGTACTGGCCTGGCTCGGCGGCGAGGATAGGCCCCTTGTCAGCCGGTTCGAAATAGAAAGAGGTGATTTCCACACTTTCCTCGACCTTGGCCGCCACGATGAATTCCCGCGCCCCGCGCCAGCCGCCCGGTGCCTGCTCTTTCTGGTCGTAGATACTGGTTTCGGCACCGATCAGGATGTCCGCCAGTTGACCGTAAGCCGCTCCCCATGCCGCAATCACTTCAGGCGTGGCGATTTCTTCGCCCAGCACCTCGGCAATGGCCCGCAGCAGGCAGCTACCTACAATCGGGTAGTGTTCCGGCAGAATCTGCAGGGCCACGTGCTTGTTGATGATCTTGGCCACCAGATCGCCCAACTGATCAAGCTGGTCGATGTGGCGGGCGTACATCAATACACCGTTCGCCAGGGCGCGCGGTTGATCACCGCTGGCCTGGTGAGCCTGGTTGAACAGAGGACGGACTTGCGGATATTCGGACAACATCATCCGGTAGAAGTGAGTGATCAGCGCTTCGCCACCGCTTTCAAGCAATGGCACAGTGGACTTGACGATGGCACGGTCTTGAACGCTCAGCATAAGGTGACTCCTGGGCAACGGGTTTTTTTAACAGTTGCCTTAGACTTATCAGTTTCCGTGCCAACTATTAAAATTTTAAAAATCAATTACTTAATTGCGCAGTAGTCATTACGACACACAGCAGGTTATAGTCTTATCGACTACACGGAGTCACTATGACTGCAAAATCCTTGCTCACTGCGCTGTTGCCACTGGTGGCGGACCTGTCCCGCGAACTCCCCGAGGGCGAACGCTATCGACGCTTGCTGGAAGCCATGCGCGCCCTGCTCCCCTGTGATGCCGCCGCCCTGCTGCGCCTCGATGGCGAATGGCTGGTGCCGCTGGCTGTCGATGGCTTGAGCACCGATACCCTCGGCCGGCGCTTCAAGGTCAGCGAACACCCGCGTTTTGAGGCACTGCTCAGCAGCGCCGGCCCCACGCGGTTTGCCGCTGACAGCAATATGCCCGACCCGTATGACGGCCTGGTCGATGGCCTGGACGATCATCTGGAAGTCCACGATTGCATGGGTTGCCCGCTGTTTATCGATGAGCGACCGTGGGGCCTGCTGACACTCGACGCCCTCAACCCGGAACAGTTCGAACCGATCGAGCTCGATGCCTTGGAGGCTTTCGCCAGCCTCGCGGCAGCTACCGTCAACGCCGCTGAACGGATCGAGCGCTTGAACAACAGGGTCGAAGACGAACACCAGCGCGCCGAGGTATACCGTCAGGCCAGCGGCCAGCAAAGCCGCGAAATGATTGGTCAAAGCAAAGCGCACAAACGCCTGGTGGAAGAGATCAACCTGGTGGGCGGCAGCGATTTGACGGTGCTGATCACCGGGGAAACCGGGGTGGGCAAGGAGCTGGTGGCCCAGGCTATCCACGCCGCCTCGCCGCGTGCCGACAAACCCATTATCAGCCTCAACTGCGCTGCCTTGCCGGATACGCTGGTGGAGAGCGAGCTGTTCGGGCACGTCCGCGGGGCCTTTACCGGGGCGCTGAACGACCGACGCGGCAAGTTTGAACTGGCCAATGGCGGCACGCTGTTCCTGGATGAGGTGGGCGAGCTGTCGCTGACCGTGCAGGCCAAATTGCTGCGCGTGCTGCAAAGCGGTCAGCTACAGCGGCTGGGTTCGGACAAGGAGCATCAGGTCGATGTGCGACTGATCGCAGCGACCAATCGCGACTTGGCCGAAGAAGTGCGCAGTGGTCGCTACCGCGCCGATTTTTATCACCGGCTCAGCGTTTACCCGTTGCTGGTACCGGCACTGCGTGACCGTGGGCGCGATGTATTGCTGCTCAGCGGTTACTTCCTCGAACAGAACCGCTCGCGCATGGGCCTCAACAGCCTGCGCCTGAGCACCGATGCCCAAGCGGCGTTGTTGGCCTACGGTTGGCCCGGCAATGTGCGCGAGCTGGAACACCTGATCGGCCGCAGTGCGTTGAAGGCGCTGGGTAACTGCAAGGAGCGACCGAAAATTCTCAGCTTGAGTGCCGCCGACCTCGATCTGCCCCATGGCAACGTCGAAGTCAGCGCCGAGCAACCCACCGCTGCAGCCGTGGAAACGGTGACCGGGGATTTGCGCGAAGCCACCGAGCGTTATCAGCGCCAATTGATCGGCGCATGCCTTGAACGACACCACCACAACTGGGCGAGCGCTGCCCGCGAGCTGGGCCTGGATCGGGCCAACCTCGGGCGGATGGCCAAGCGCCTGGGGATGAAATAAGCACCGGGGGCAATCGCTGCGAGTGGCGCATAACTTGCTTCGAGAGCCATCTTCGCGGCGACATTCTGTCGCCGCTGCCTGCCCCCGGATGCGACTGACCGCCCAATGAATACGACGTTTTCCTGTGTAGGCTGTGGCAAATGCTGCAATGACCACCACGTGCCCCTGACCCTGCAAGAAGCCCGGATGTGGGCGGCCGACGGTGGCCAGGTCATCGTGTTGGTGGAAGCCTTCCTGGGCAATGGCCTGGGCCTGCCGGCTCAGCAACGCGAGCACGCCGAACGGCGCTCGGCAGTGGTGCGCAGCGGCACCTGCGAGGCTTTCGTTGCCATCACTTTTGCCGCCTACAGCACCGGCGCCTGCCGCCATCTTGACCAGGACAACCTGTGCCGCATCTACGAACGCCGGCCGCTGGTGTGCCGCATCTATCCGATGGAGATCAATCCGCACATTCCCCTGAACATCGCTGCCAAGGAATGTCCGCCGCAATCATGGGAACAGGGACCGCCGCTGATTGTCGGTGGAGAGCTGGCGGATCCGCAACTGGCGGACCTGATCCAGCGCTCTCGCCAGGCGGATCGCGATGACATCCACATCAAGGATGCGATATGCGCGCTATTGGAGATTCGAACCACTGCACTCAAGGGCGACGGGTTTACCGCTTACCTGCCGGACATGACCGCGTTCGCCACGATCATCGACGAATTGGCCGGACAGACGTTACCGGCGTGGGAAAGCGAATGGCAGTTTCATGTGTCGGGGAACGATGTCGCCGGCCCCCTATTGGCAGCGGGTGCGCAGGTGGCGACCGAGTCGCCCGCTCACTATGCTTTCATTTCGTTGCGAAAGGCTTGAGCCCACCAGGCAACACCTGTATTCGCCCCTTCGCGAAGCACACTGGATAAACCTGAGACCTAACGCTTGCCCATCGAACGGCGAGTCCCCGGAGGCGCCATCCCCGGCGTCTTGGTGTGGCCATTCTTGGCGCCGTTCTTGTACCACGGCTGGCTGGCGTCCTTGGTGGCCTGCAGCTCACCGGGCTTGAACGGGAACTTGAACGCCGGGATTGCGGATTTGGTCTCGCTGTCAGCGCTGGAGTCGACGCTGTCTGGCAGCTCTGCCTGTTCGTCGCTCAAGGCGTCGGCTACCGGCGGTTGTTTCGGGGAAGTCATGAAAAGCTCCGGGTGATGCACACTGTGTCGGGCCCGTTCAGCGAGCCGCGAAAGACGCCAGTATAGCGGAAGGGCAGGTACAAGCTTCAAGCTGCAAGCTTCAAGTTAAACGCGCTGCGGATAGCTTTTGACTTGCGGCTTGGCGCTTGAAGCTTGTAGCTTTCCTCCCATTCTCTCCGCCTGACGAGCCCTGCGCCCATGAAAAAGACTGTTCTCGCCTTCAGCCGCGTCACGCCAGAAATGGTTGAACGCCTGCAACAAGACTTCGACGTCATCGTGCCGAACCCGAAAAAGGGTGATATCAACGCTCAGTTTAACGAAGCCCTGCCCCATGCCCACGGATTGATCGGGGTCGGTCGCAAGCTCGGTCGTGCACAACTGGAAAACGCCGCCAGTCTGGAAGTCGTGTCCAGCGTTTCCGTGGGCTATGACAACTACGACGTGGACTATTTCAACGAACGCGGGATCATGCTCACCAACACCCCGGACGTGCTGACTGAAAGCACCGCCGACCTGGCCTTCGCCTTGTTGATGAGCAGTGCACGCCGCGTCGCCGAGCTCGACGCCTGGACCAAGGCAGGCCAGTGGCAAGCCACCGTCGGTGCCCCGCTGTTCGGCTGCGATGTCCACGGCAAGACCCTGGGCATTGTCGGCATGGGTAACATCGGCGCGGCCATCGCGCGCCGAGGTCGGCTGGGCTTCAACATGCCGATCATCTACAGCGGCAACAGCCGCAAGACTGCGCTGGAGCAGGAACTCGGTGCGCAGATGCGCAGCCTGGACGAGCTGTTGGCTGAAGCCGACTTCGTTTGCCTGGTGGTTCCGCTCAGCGAGAAGACCAGACACTTGATCAGCCATCGCGAACTGGCCCTGATGAAGCCGAGCGCGATCCTGGTGAACATCGCTCGGGGTCCAGTGGTGGACGAGCCAGCACTGATCGATGCGCTGCAAAACAACCGCATTCGCGGTGCCGGGCTGGACGTGTATGAAAAGGAGCCGCTGGCCGAGTCGCCGCTGTTTCAGCTGAAAAACGCAGTGACCTTGCCGCATATCGGTTCGGCCACCCATGAAACCCGCGATGCCATGGCCAACCGTGCCCTGGCGAACCTGCGCAGCGCCTTGCTAGGTGAGCGCCCACAAGACCTGGTCAACCCGCAGGTCTGGAAAGGCTGAATGAACGATGGCACGTCGGGTTGGACGTGCCATTTCTTCATAACTTCAAGCGACCTGCTATTAAATAGTACAGACGACATACCTCGCAACGTAGTCTCCGACTGAACTTTCCCGAACAACTATAAACTTCGAGCCATTAAAAAAGCACCCAGCGTGCACTCGGAGAATACCCCAATGAATAAACTCACCACCGCCTCCGTGATAAGGCGGAGCAAAGTACTTATTGTTTTAACCGCTACATTATTCGGCTTGATGACGCTGGCCAACAATGTTACCGATTATGCGGCATACGCCGAATACATCGGGCGCATCATCAGCATGAGCGACACCACGGGCAACGACTCACGGCGCTACAGGTCCATTACGTCCAACATGTTTCATCATCGCTTTTACTGGGCAATCATTTCACTCGAAATTATTTTTACTTTTAGTTGCCTGGTGGGAACCTGGCAGCTCTATCGAAAACTCGATGCACCACGCAACGAGTTTCATGAAGCAAAAAAATTCGCGATCGCTGGCCTCGTGACAGGTATTTTTGTTTATCAGGCTTTATACGTCACCATACTCAATGAATGGTTCGACATGGATTACTCCGTTCACCGCAACACCTATATTTGGGCACAAAACAATATTGAATACATGTTTTTCGGCCTGATCTTTCTCACGGCAATAAAAGACAGCTGAACAGCCTGCGGCTCAGGCCAGCTTCCCCGTCACGGGTTTGGTGCTCGTGCCGGGCTTGCGAAACACCAACACGTTACCCAGCATGACCAGTACCAGGCCCACGAGCGCCGGGGGCGTCCATTGGTAGCCTTCGGCGAACGCCGAGACATTCAGCGCCACCACCGGAAACAGAACGGTGCAATAGGCTGCGCGCTCGGGCCCCATGCGTCCGACCAGGGTCAGGTACGCAGTGAAACCGATGACCGAACCGGGAATCACCAGGTACAACAGCGAGCCGATGTAGCGAGCGTTCCATTCCATGTCGAACGGGATCTCCTTGACCAGGCACCACACCGACAACATCGCCGCGCCATAGGCCATGCCCCAGGCATTGGTCGTCAGCGGCTTGAGCCCGGCCTTTTGTTGCAGGCTCGACAGCATGTTCCCCGCCGAGAAACACAGGGTGCCGCACAGGGCCAGGCCAAGGCCAAGCAAGGTTTGCGGGCTGGCGGTGTGACCCGCCAGCTCGGGCCAGAACAGCAGGCCCAGACCAAGCAAGCCCAGCGCGCCGCCCATCAGCACATTGCGAGCGATTTTCTGAGCGAAGAACACCCGTGCATTCAGCGCATTCCATAGCGTGGCCGTGGAAAACACCACGGCGACCAGGCCGCTGGGAATCCACTGACTGGCGGTCAGGAAACACATGAAGTTGACGCAGAACAGGCACAACCCCTGCGCCAGGCAAATCACGTGCCCGCGGCGGTTCATCACTTGCAGGCGGCGACTGAGCAGCAAAATCCCGAACAGCACCAGCGCCGCCAAGCCAAAGCGATAGACAATGGACACGGGAATCGCCACCACGCCCAGTTGCCATTTCAGGGCGATCCAGGTGGTGCCCCAGATCAGCACGGTCAGCAGGTACAACGAAAGGTTCATGGCAAAGGCTCCTTGATAGGCGACCAGTGTCCTGCGCCGCGTTGCGTCGCACTTGCATAATCTTGCGCTTTTGTCAGGCGACGGGCTGGCAGGCGAAGGCCTACGGAGTAGGATGCAAGGCGTTGGAGAGAAACGATCATGCCCGCACTGGAATCCCTGCAAGTGTTTCAAGCCCTCAACCGCTCGCCCAATGCTCGCCTGGAGCACAGCGCCGAGCTCGGTGACGGATTGGCAGCAGCCTTGTGGAACAACCATCACGATGCCCAGGACTACGAAGCGCCGAGCCACCATACGCTGTCCTGCTACATCGCTGGCGGTACCGGGACCTTCCGGCGGGACCAGCCCGGCACCAAGGGCGGTCCGGACAAGCTGTGCATCCTGCCGGCCGACCATCAGTCAGGCTGGGTGATCAATGGCGACATTCGCCTGGCACACCTGTATTTCAGCCCCGAACAATTTGCCCTCGGCTGCGTCACCCTGCTCGATCGCGAGCCACGGCAACTGCAGTTGCGTGAGCAAACTTTTCTGGATGACCCACAACAGGCGTTGCGCTTTCGGCACTTGATCAGCCTCAACTGGGACGAACCGGGAGAACGTCTGCTCACCAGCAGCCTGGCCCATGAAATGCTCGCCCACGCCCTGCTCAGCCAGGTCAGCGTGCGTCCCGACTTGCGCCTCAAGGGTGGCCTGGCCGCGCATCAGCGACGGCACCTTGTGGCGTTCATCGACAGTCAATTGGCCGAAGCCATCAGCCTGGGGCAGTTGGCGGGATTGTGCGCGCTGTCGGAATATCACTTTGCGCGGATGTTCCGTGAGAGTTTCGGCTTGCCACCCCACCAGTATGTACTGGCGCGGCGCCTCAACCGGGCGCGGGATTTGCTGCGCACTACCTTGCAGCCATTGGGGGAGATTGCAATAGCGTGCGGATTTTCCAGTGCCAGTCATTTCACCAATCGTTTCAGGCAGGCGCTAGGTGGAACGCCGGGAGAATATCGGCAGGCGTTTTTACGATAAATAAGGGAAAGTTCGATTACTTTCGATTCAAAAATCAATCCTGTTTATTTCGAAATACAGCAAACATAACGAAACCCTGGTATTTCTGACAGTATCCACTCAACACTCGGACAAGTAATACTCCTCTCTCACCAAGGAGTTTTATATCATGTCCAAAACAACCTGTAACACTGAAGCGACCACCCTCAACAGCGAATTCGACGGAGCTAAATCCGAAGGCTCCGCAACGATCAACGTTGCAAGCTACGGTAAAGACTTCTCTTTTACGAATGTCTACACCCGGCAGGATACCTCCCTGTTTGAAATTTTCGCCACCAACGACGACCAGTCCTACGGACTGACACTTAAACTCCAAAAGGAGTTTGATGAGAGCGAAGATTCTCTGCGCGTCATAAACCAAATGCAGTTTTTGGCAAGACAACACAATGGTTCTCACGACGTTTATTCTTTCGTCCACGACAAGATTGGCCGGATTTCCATAAAGTTATCTGATGATGGAAGCATTAAAGAAATTGACTTTAAGCTCAACCTGAAACTCGGCGTCAACGGACCGCTGGATTGGTCCACAGGGCAAATCAAACTCAATAGTAAATAACGCTTCCCCGCCCACCTCACCGTCCTTGCCAGCAGCACGACAAGGACGGTTTGCTTCAGGAACAAAACACCGCCCCCTCGTCAAAACTCCAAGGTGCTCGACAACGTCACCTGCCGCGAATCCCCCATCGACACAAAGAACCGGCTCGCCGCCGAGGTGTAGTACGTGCGGTCAAACAGGTTTTTCACGTTGAGTTGAAACTTGACCCGCTGCCCATCGAGTTGGGTGTCATAGGTGGCGAACGCGTCGGCGACGGTGTAGCTCGGCAGGTCGAAATCATTCACGGCATTGCCCGCTCGTTCGCCGACATAGCGTGCTCCAGCGCCAACCCGCAGCTGATCGCCACCGACAATCGTGCCGAAGTCATAGACCGCCGACAGTGAGCCACTATTCTTCGCGACGTTCTGCAGCTGTTTACCTTTGTAGACCGGGTCCTGCGTCACTTCGGCATCGGTGTAGGCATAACTGCCGATCATGCTCCAGCGGTCGCTGAGCTGGCCGCTCAAGTCCACTTCCAGGCCACGGGAACGCACTTCACCGGCCGCACTGTAGAGGGTCACCGGGCCTTCGGCGTTAGCCACCAGGACGTTGCGCTTCTTGATGTCGAACAATGCAAGGTTGCCCGTTACGCGGCCCGGCATTTCCAGCCTGGCCCCCACTTCCCACGACTTGGCTTCTTCCGGCGCGATGCTGCCGTCGAGCACGGTGCTGCTGCCGCTCAGTGGGGCAATGGTCGAGTTGGGTTTGAACGATTCGGTGTAGCTGCCATAGAAGGACAGTTCATTGGTATAGCGGTAGACCAGGCCGGCGCGCGGCACCCATTTTTGCCCATTGCTGTCGGTGTTGGCCTTGAACGGCACGCCTTTGCCGGCGTACTGGTCGTACTCCTGGAAACGTCCGCCAGCCACCAGGATCCATTGGTCTGTGAGGTGGATCGAGTCCTGCAAATACACCGAATCGCTACGCAGGATATCGGTCTGCGCACTGTCGGCCGGGCTGACTGTGGTGCCGGGGACTTCGCGGCCGTATACCGGGTCGAGGTAGCTGAAGGTTGTCAGGCTTTTCTGACGGATCAGGTCGGCGCGGTAGATCTTGCGGTATTCGTCATCGACCCCGAGCACCAGGTCATGTTGCATGCCGGCTACGTCGATCTTGCCTTCGAGGCTCGCAGTCGTGAAACGGTCCGTACTCATAGCGTTCTGCGTGCCGTCCATGCTGCGTGAGAGCGTGCCGTTGCGGGTATCGATGGCGGTCACACGCACCTGGCTGGCGTCATAGGTCTCACGATTCCAGCTGTAGCCGAAATGGGCTTTCCAGTCGTTGTTGAGGTCGTGATCGGCCTGGAAGTGATACAGGTCGGAGCGCCCTTCCATGTTGTTGAACGGTTCGTCGAGCCGGCGATCACGGGGGATGTCCAGCGGATGATTGTCACGCGGATCGATCACCGTGCCACGGTCGAACGGGGTCAGGAACTCCCGGTGTTCATAGGCGAACGTCAGTTGGGTGCTTTCACCAAACCAGGCCAGCGACGGCGCCACCAGCGTCTCGCGATGCACCCCGTAGTTGCGCCAGTAATCCTCGTCTTCGTGGTCCAACACCAGACGGTAGGCCAACCCGGACTCACCCAGCGCGCCCGTGCTGTCAAAGGTGCCGCCGCTGCCGTTCTTGCCCTCGCCATAAGTCGAACCACGCAGGGTCAGGGCATTGTAGGGATCAAGCTCCGGCTGCTTGCTGACCATGTTGACCACGCCGCCGGGATCCTGGATACCATAGAGCAGCGAGGCCGGGCCCTTGAGCACTTCGACCCGGTCCACTGTCGCGTTCAAGCCCCGCCCCTGCACCACCGGCATGCCGTCACGCATGATCGAACCGTTGCGGTTGTCGCCGAAACCGCGGGTCATCACCGAATCCTGGGTGCTGCCCAGCGTGTTGCCCTGGGTGATGCCGCTGACGTTCGCCAGCGCGTCATCCAGGTTACGCGGATCCTGGTCGCGAATGACCTGGGCCGGGACGACGTTGACCGTCTGGGGAATTTCCTGAAGCGGCGTCGAGGAACGCATCACCGAGCTGGTGGGTGGCGGCTGGTAACTTGTGGACGGGTCCATCACCGAGGTGATGGTGGTAGCGCCCAGATTCAACGCGCCCTCGGTCGGTAGCGGTTCCAGGACCATGGTGTGGCCATCGATGCGCCGCGAGGTCAAGCCGCAACCGCCGAGCAACCGCTGCAGGGCCTGTTCTGCACTCAACTGCCCGTTGAGCGCCGGGGCAGTGAGGCCGTAAGGCGCTTCATCGGTATAGACCACGCTGATACCGGTGATGCGGCTGAAGTCGCTCAAGGCCTGGGGCAGTGGTTTGGCGACCATCGAAAAGCTGAACAGCGTGCTTTGCGGGGCGCCGGCCTGCGCGGCCATCGCCTCGTTCAGCGGCAGCAGCGCCAATGCCGCGAAGCTCAACGCAGACACACCCAACCATTGTTTGACCGAACCCGGTATTGCCCTGGACTTCATGACTCATGACCTGTGTAGAACCGCAACGGATGCGAATGAATCGCAGTTTCAGTCACTACACGGATGGCATTCGGTTTTACCTCAGCAGAAAGTTGAAAATAATTATTCCAAGAAGGTGTGGTGTCAGATTGGCCCCTTCGCGAGCAGGCTCGCTCCCACACTTGGAATGCGTTCTCCTGCTCGCGAAGGGGCCAATCGTCTCAGCGCAAAATAATCAGGTGCCCCAGAACCTGGTGTTGCTCAAACCCCAACACCCCCCGCAATGAACTCAACACCGCTTGTGGGTCCTTGCTCGCAAAGCTGCCGCTGATCTGCCGCTGCGCCAATTCATCATTGAGCACCACGATCCTCCCCGGGTAATAACGGCGCAAATCCTCGACCACATCAGCCAGCGGCGCCTTGTAGTAGGTGAGCCATCCCTGGCGCCATGCCAGCTGAGCTTCACTGTCCACCACGTGCAGTTGTTCCGCGGAGCCTCTGCCGTAGGCCACTTGCTGGCCGGCCGTCAGGACTTGCTGATGCGCGTTCTTGTCTGCCGTCACGCCAACCCGGCCAGACAACACCGTCACCTGCGCCCCATGAGGTTGCAGTCGCACTTCGAACTGGGTGCCGAGTACCCGCGCCTGGCCCTTCTCGGCGTCGACCACAAACGGCTCGCCGGTATGGGTCACGCGGAAAAATCCGGCACCGCGGCGCACTTGCACATGCCGCTCACCGCCCCTGAAATCCACGGCAATCGCACTGTCGGCGTCAAGGGTGACCTGCGATTGATCGGCCAGGGTGACGGTGCGGATCTCCCCCGGCGCCGAGACGTAATCGGCACCCAGGTCGTCGACCCAGCGCAACGGCTGCAAACCGCCGCCGAGGCCGATCATCAGCAGCAGGCAAGCCGCCATGGCCAGCGCGCCCGACCAGCGCCGCACGCTGCTGCGGCGTGAGCGATTCATCGCGTTGAGGTACCCCTGCAAGGCCAGCGCGTCCTCATCGGCGAACCTGCGCGCCGGCACTTCACTCAACTCCCACAACACTTGCGCACGGGCATAAGCCTGCGCATGCGCGGGGTCGGCCTGCAACCATTGACTGAAGGTGGCTTGGTCACCGCTGCTAGGCTGGTCATGCAACAGACTTAACCAGGCCAGCGCTTGCTGTTCCTGAGCGGGCGTCGGCATGACGCGTTCGATGCTGTTCACTGTGCATTCCCTGGCGTACGCGGCTCGGACTCGCGCAGGCTGGCCTTGCAGGCCTCGAGCGCGCGCATCATATGTTTTTCCACGGCACTCTGGGACAGGCCCATGGCCTTGGCGATCTCGGCGTACTTGCGACCATGGATGCGGTTGAGCAAAAAGATCTGCCGCGTGCGTTCCGGTAACGCGCGTAACGCTGCTTCGACGTGGCGCAGATCGTTGCCTGCCTCCAGTGCCGCTTGCGGCTCGCCGCCCATACAGTGCGCCGATTCGGCCATCAAACCTTCGTTGGCCCGCACCCGCGTGCCTTCGCTGCGCAAGTGGTCGATGGCGATGTTGCTGGCGCTGCGCAGCAGATAGGTGCTGAGTTCTTCAACTTGCACCAAGGGGCGTCGCCAAAACCGTACGAACAAGTCTTGCACCAGGTCCGCCGCCGTCGCTCGACAACCCACGCGACGGCTCACCAACGCTTCCATTTGCGCACGCTGGGAGAGAAATACCTGGAGAAAATGCGCACGGTCGCCGCGTGGTTCGCGGTGCTCGATCTCGGGAGATTCGGGAGTAGTCATCGATTCAATACTGCGCCATAGCGGCAATCGGGCTGGCCCACAACCGGGTGTGTGATCAGCGAGGCGCAATACTAATGATAAATATTCTCATACGCAAAACTAGATGAATGAACCTGAATAGCAAATATCAGAGCGCCCAACTCGCCGAGTGCGACGGTTCGCTGGATCCTTTGACCACAAAACTAAACGGGCCTGCATTGCAGGCCCGTTTTCATTGGGAGGGTCAATCAGGCATCAAGCGTTTTGCGCAGCCTGTTCGTTTTCAAGAAACTCTTCTTCCAGCAGCTTGTCGGCGTGAGGCCGGCGCTCGAAGGGCACCACGGCAGCGCGTGGTTTGCCGCGCAGTTTGCCGAACAGGTGTTCAAGGGCGTGTTCGAGTTTCTCGGCAGCTCCGTCGATCGCCAGTTCCAGGCTGGCGGCTTTATGGGTGACAGAAATCGGTTGGTGGCCTTTTGGCCGCGCTTCCAGCTGGCAGCGCAAATCATGGGGACCCGGCTTGTCGCCGTTCTCGTCCCGCAGGTGAACCTCGACGCGGGTCAGGTCCTCCTCATAACGTTCGAGCGTGCTCTCAATGGTGGTTCGTACCCACTCCTCCAGTCGGATGCTGCTTTGAATATGGTTATCGCTATTGACTTGGATTTGCATAGTTCATCCCTTATTTCAGCTAGCTCGCGAGAGGCCGGTCAGCTAAGCCCTTGGGCGTCATCACCGTGACCTCTTACTTACACAATCGGTCTGTACGATGAACAATTCAACCCCTAAAAAAAGATAAATATCTAATCGCAAAAAAAGCCGGACAACCGGCAAAAGCGCTGTTAAGGTCGGGAGTTGGGTCGCCACTCTCCTACGAAATAATTGCTCACATCTGCCGCTCCCCCAGCGGGTGCAGGCCGCGAAAAATCGCCGCCTCCTCCACCAGCCAGTCATGTACCGCCCGCACGCCCGGATGGCTCAGCGCCCCCGGCGCGTAGAGCACCATGTAGCGCTTGTGATTGGGCACCGCCAGGCCGAACGGTACGATCAATGCGCCCCGCTCCAGCTCGTCATTGAGCAGCGTACGCCGTGCAATCGCCACGCCCATCCCGGCGATGGCCGCTTCGATGGTCAGGTGATTGCGATTGAAAGTATGCCCGCGCCGCACGTCGGCACCTTCAAAGCCGATGGCATCGAGATAGAACTCCCATTCCGCGTATTCATAGCTGCCGCGCCAGGCAGTAATGTCATGCAGCAACGGAAAATGCAGCAGGTCCGCTGGGCCATGCAACGGCGGACGCCCGCGTAACAGGCCCGGGGCACACACCGGGAAAATCTGCTCATCGAGCAAGGCTGTGGATAACAATCCGGGGTAGCTGCCGTCATTCAGATCGATGGCCAGGTCGAAATCGCCTTCGTGCAACGGTACGCTGCTGTCTTCGGCGACCAGGCGTAGCTGGATGTCCGGGAAGCGCTGCTGCAAGCGTGGCAGGCGCGGCGTAAGCCATTTGCTCAGGAAAGAAGGGATCGAACGCACCCGCAGTGTGCCGCTGATCATCCCCGCGTCCAGCCGGCGCAGTTCGGCATCGATGCTGCCGTAGGCCTCGTTGACCGTAATGGCCAGTCGCTGGCCTTCGGCGCTCAGCTCTACGCCCCGGGCACGCCGGTGAAACAGTCGAAAACCAAGGCGCTCCTCCAGCTGTCGGATCTGCTGGCTGACCGCCCCCGGCGTGATGTGCAGTTCTTCAGCGCAACGGGTGAACGACAGGTGCCGCGCGGCACAGGAAAACACCTGTAGCCAGACGTAAGTCTGGGCGTGTAATTGGCGGCTCATTGTTTAGTCCTGCTAAAGGCTGTCTTAGGAAGTTTCGTTGGTCACGTCGGACCGAGAGAGGCAGTATCGCTGAAAGTGCGCTTGTCCTACAAAAATGGCAGCGATTCATCTTCCATTGCAGGAATAGGCTTTAGCATGGCTATCAGTGTTTTCGATCTCTTCAAAGTTGGCATCGGTCCGTCCAGCTCCCATACGGTCGGCCCCATGCGTGCTGCCGCGACCTTCGCCCAGGCGCTGGTAGACCAGGGTTCAGTGACTGACGTACGGCGAGTGGAAATCCGCTTGTACGGCTCCCTGTCGGCGACCGGTGTCGGTCATGCCACCGACCGAGCTTGCGTCATGGGCTTGATGGGCGAATGGCCTGACCGTATCGACCCCTCCACCATCGACAGCCGGATCCATACCCTGCGTGAAACCGGCGAGTTGTTGCTGGCAGGCCAGGTGAGCATTGCCTTCGACTGGTCGCGCGATCTGCTGCTGCTCGACGAGAGCTTGCCCTACCACCCCAACGCCATGTCCCTGACCGCCTTCGGCGAAACCGGCGAACTGTTCGAACAGACGTACTACTCGGTCGGTGGTGGGTTCATCATCGAGGCCGCAGAAGCCGAGTCCGGGCTCTCCCCTACCCGCGACGTGGTTTTGCCCTACGACTTTTCCAGTGCCGTCGAGCTGCTCAAGCTCTGCAACCAGCACGGTCTGCGTGTCAGCGAGTTGATGATGGCCAACGAACGGGCCTGGCGCAGTGACGAAGAAATACGCCAGGGCTTGCTGCATATCTGGTCGGTGATGCGCGAATGCGTCGAGCAGGGGCTGGAGCACGAAGGCATCCTCCCCGGTGGCCTGAACGTGCCGCGACGTGCGGCGAAATTGCACCGCAGCCTGTTGGAAATCGGCAAGCCGAACGTCATCACGTCGACCCTGTCGGCCATGGAATGGGTGAACCTTTTCGCCCTCGCCGTGAACGAAGAAAACGCCGCCGGCGGTCGCATGGTGACAGCACCGACCAACGGTGCAGCGGGGATCATTCCGGCGGTGCTGCACTACTACATGAAATTCAACCCCGACGCGTCGGACGATGACGTCGTGGCGTTCTTTTTGGGCGCCGCCGCCGTCGGCATCCTGTGCAAGAAAAACGCCTCGATCTCTGGTGCCGAAGTCGGTTGTCAGGGCGAGGTCGGCTCTGCCTGCGCCATGGCCGCCGCCGGCCTGGCAGAAGTCCTCGGCGCCACGCCGGAGCAATTGGAAAACGCCGCCGAGATCGGCCTTGAACACAACCTCGGCCTGACCTGCGACCCGGTCGGCGGGCTGGTGCAAGTGCCGTGTATCGAACGCAACGCAATTGCTGCCGTAAAGGCAATCAACGCCACGCAAATGGCCCTGCGTGGCGACGGCAAACACTTCATCTCCCTGGACCGGGTGATCCGCACCATGCGCGACACCGGTGCCGACATGCACGACAAATACAAGGAGACATCCCGAGGCGGCCTGGCGGTGAACTGGGTAGAGTGCTGACCGGTTTGGTGGCATGCAGGCGCAAATTGCCCTGAAACGGGCAGCCCCCTATAGGAGCGAGCCTGCTCGCGATGGATGTCCGGACACCGCTGGCATTCAGACTGCCATCGTCATCGTTGGCGACCATCGCGAGCAGGCTCGCTCCTACAGATGGTGTTTGCTGCCTGACAAAGTTTCCGGCATGCCCTTTGCTACATCCCGTTTGGAACATTGATGGCGATATTGACGAGAGAATGGCCGATGGTCCGGTGTTGCGAACCAACCCGATCACGGCCGGTCAACAACTGCACGTTCAATCAAGCGGTGACGCATCATGGACAACCCTTTCCAGCTCATTACCGATGCTTTTGCAGCGGACTATCAGATCAACCTGAGCATTCAGGGTCTTGATGGCAGCATCATGCTGACCCTGTCCAACAATGGCCGCGTAGTCGCAAAGCGCATAATCAGTGCCGAGCAACGCAACGATCCACAACGGCTCAAGCGTCTGGTGCAAAGCATCCAGTTCGGCATCGCCATCGAACAGGGGCACAGTGCGGTGGCGATTCTCGAAGCCATGACCGATGGCGGCACGCACAGCCTGCCGCCACCCTCGATAAAAAATCGCCCGCGCCCGGCCATCAGGCTTTAAAGCTCGCCCTTCTCCACTTCAGGATGTTCGCCCGAGCCCGCACCTGTCTTACGGTGCGGATGCTCGATCTTCACTGAAGGAAATTGCGAGGAGGCGTAGCGCACCACCAGGATCGCAAACGCCAGCAACAGGATCCCACCGCACAGGTAGATGATCCCCAGGTCGGGTGGATTGTGATGGGACACGTTTGAAATCAGCAGCCGCGTGAGCGCCGTGATCGCCACGTAGATCAGGAAACGCACCGGCATGTGATTGGTCTTGAAGTAAATCCCGACCATCGCTCCCAGTTCCAGGTAGATGAACAGCAGCAGGATGTCGTCGATCTTGATATGCCCCTGCTCGAGCATCCCGAGAAACTCCATCACCGCAGCCCACGCGGTCACCGCACCAATGGCAAACAGCGCCAGGTAGTGGAAAGTTTCGACGAACAGGTTGCCCAGTGACTCGGCCAGTTCATGCACGTTCTGCCGCAGCTTTTCGGCCCAGTTGATTTTCACGATGATGCTTCCTTAGGTCGACTCGACCGGATAATGCAGGTTGGACGTGACGGTTGTTCTGCATGCAGAAACAAGGCCACGACCATGATGGCGAGACGCCTTGGATTCTGCTCCGTGACGTTTGGTCGCAGCTATCTTTACCCAGCTACCAATACCCGACGCCTGACAAATCCCGAAACCGACCTACATTAAAAAGCCACTACCCAAATCCGAGAGATTCGCTTATCCTTTGCTGTATATAGATACAGTAGTCGAATCAGACTAATAAATTTGAAGGCATGTGAGGTGGTGAATGGCCGTCGAAGTGGTATACCGCAGCAGCCGAGATCTGGAGCGCTTGTTCATGGATAAAGCCGAAGCCGATCGTCATGACAAAATGCTCGAGCTGGCCGAGTTGCTGGCTGACGTGTTGCAGAAAGCTGTTCCGTCCTTGACCGAACAGCAAGTTGAAGAAGTCGGGATCTACATGGCGAAAAACCGCGACGTGTTCGCCAAGGCGTTCAAGAGCCAGCCGGACGCCTTGTCCGAACTGCTCACAGCGCCAGCGCAGGTCGTAGAGCCGGTTAAAGAAGCAGTGCCTGTTGAAGAGGCAATCGCTGAGCCGGTGGCCCCGACGAAGCCTGCCAAAGCCGCGAAAACCCCAAAGTAGGCAGCCCCCGTAAGAGCTGCCACAGGCTGCGATCTTTTGATCTTTTTATCGATACAGCACTTTCTCCGCCAACTCGTCTGCCACTCGAGCCGGAGAGCGTTTTTCCGCTTGGGCGTGTGCGAAGACTTCGGTGAGCCGCGAGCTGATTTTCGACAGGTGCGCGGTGATGGTCCCCAAGTCTTCACCACGATGCTTGAGCGAAACATAGATCAATCCGCCGGCATTGATCACGTAGTCGGGCGCATACAGGATGCCCCGCCTTTCCAGCTGATCGGCGACGTCCAGATGGGTCAGTTGATTGTTCGCCGAACCGGCCACTGCCGAGCAGCGTAGTTGCGTCACGCTGTGGCTGTTCAGCACCCCGCCCAGACCGCACGGCGCGAGAATGTCGCAAGGTGTGCTTAGCAATGCGTCGTTGGCAATCGGGTGCGCGCCGAGTTGCTCCATCGCCAGTTGTACCTTGCCGTGGTCGATGTCGCTGACCAGCAGCTCGGCGCCAGCGGCGTGCAACTGCTCTGCCAGGGAAAAACCGACGTTGCCCAGACCCTGGATGGCTACGCGCAAGCCTTCAAGGTTATCGCTGCCCAACCGTGCCATCGCAGTGGCGCGTATACCGGCAAACACACCCATCGCCGCATGCGGCGCGGGGTCGCCCGCCGATGTGGTGCTGGTGACGTGTTGCGTCTGCTGGGCGATGCAATCCATGTCCGCCACTGAGGTACCGCTGTCGATGGCGGTGATGTAGCGCCCGTCGAGCTGATTGATACAGCGCCCGAAGGCTTCGAACAGCGCAGCGCGATCGGCCACGTGAACGGGGCGAATGATCACCGCCACGCCGCCGCCCTGGGCCAGGCCGGCCAAGGCCGCCTTGTAGCTCATGCCTTGGGCAAGGCGCACCGCATCCTCGACTGCAGACTCGTCGCTGGGATAGGCAAGATAACGGCAACCGCCCAGAGCAGGCCCCAAACGGCTGTTATGAATGGCAATCACCGCCTTCAACCCGGTGGCCGGGTCGACGCTCAGATGCAGCGATTCAAGGCGAGTGCTTTGCATGAGAGCGAACATCGTAAGGCTCCCGAATCACTTCTTGTAGTCGCCAGTATAGGCTTGCGCACAAAAATTGCAGAAGCGCACCGGCATAAGCAAAGGTGCCATGCTAGCTTTAGGAAATAACCGAAACGGCTCCCTGTGCGGTACTGGACGAATGGCAAAGACCGGTCTAAAACGAGGCATAGCCCGGAGATTTTCATGACGCCGCGCCAATCGTTTTTCGCCTGCCTGCAACGATCACCGCCTGCGCTGTTCGAGGCGGCGCTGTGGATTGCCGTCGAACATGACAATCAGGTGAACCCCGAAACAGTGTTGGCGCACTTCAAGGAACTGCAACTGCGCGTCAGTGGCAGCTTGCCAATGCTGCCAGTGAGCGAGTTGGCGCAACCGCTGCTCAGGCGCATGGTCGAGTTGGGGTTCGCCCAGGATGACTTCGCCCCCTTGCGCCCGCAAGTGGCATTGCTCGATAAGGTCCTGGAGCGTCGCCGCGGGCAGCCATTAGCCTTGGCGATGATAGCCCTCGAACTGGCCAGAGGCCTGGAGATTCCGTTGGTCGGCGTCAATTTCCCGGGGCATTTCCTGCTGCGGGTGCCAGGTGCCGACCATCTGCTCGACCCCTGCGGCGGCCGGCGCCTTTATCCCAACGATTGCCGGGAGCTGCTGCATCGCCAGTATGGCCCGAACATGCAACTTAACGCTGAGCACCTGGTCACGGCCACACCCGCGCAAATGCTTCAACGCCTGTCACGCAATCTGCGCCAGCTGCATCTCTCCCATGACAATTACATTGGCGCCTTGATCGACGCCGAACGCGTGCTGGAACTGGGCAACGCCAACGCTTCCGACTATCTGGCCAGGGCCAGCCTGTACCAACGGCTGGACTGCCCGAATGCCGAGCGCTTCGACCTGGAACATGCACTGCTGCTCAGCGACGATCCGATCCAGCGGATTCGCCTGACCGAGCGACTTGGGCATTTGCCGCCTAATTCCATCGTCCACTGAACCCTGGTGTATCTATCGCACCGCGTCATCGTTTTTCGCGGGCAAGCCTCGCTCCTAAGGGCAACCAGGCGCTGCGGTGTGTCGCGGGCGAGTCCATCCAATTACGGGTATATGCGACACATCAAGGCGTGTCGGGCTGGTTCGCCGGATGTGCCTTGATGAACGCCGGATGGTTGGCCACCAATGCCGCTACCCGGCGGATTCGCGGATAAGCCTCAAGGGAAATGTTGAAGCGCTCGGCGGCATACAACTGTGGAATCAAGTACACATCCGCCAACCCGGGCTGGGAGCCAAAGCAGTAACCCTCATCACCAATCAGTTGCTCCACGTTCGCCAGCCCCTGGCTGATCCAGTGCGCAATCCACTCAACAACCTGCGGTTCATCAAAGCCCAACTGACGCAGCCGATTGAGTACGCTGACATTGTGCAGCGGATGCACATCACAGCCGATCAGCGCTGCCACGCCGCGCTCATGGGCGCGGGCAACGAGATCCTTCGACAATAGCGGTACCTGTGGATAACGCTCTTCCAGGTACTCGATGATCGCCGGCGACTGAATCAGCAGCTCGCCTTCGTCGGTGCGCAAGGCCGGCACGCGGCCTTGCGGATTGATGGCCAGGTACGCTGGCTGGCGATGCTCCCCACCCGGTGGCGCAATCAGGTTGATTGGCAGCGCCTGGTAATCCAGGCCCTTGAGCGCCAACGCGATGCGCACCCGATAGGACGAAGTGGAGCGGTAGTAGGTATAGAGTTCCATGAACCGATCCCCTTAGCGCGCTGGCAGCACTTTGCCGCGACATTCGCCGAAACCGATGGACGCAAACCCTTCGCGGCTGCAGCGGCCACGCAGGATGATTTCGTCGCCGTCCTCGAGGAATTTACGCACTTCGCCCGAGGCCAGTTCGATCGGCGTCTTACCGCCTTCGGTGATCTCCAGCAGACTGCCGAACTGACCGCTTTGAGGACCGGACAAGGTGCCTGAACCGAACAGATCACCGGCCTGCAACTGGCAGCCATTGACGCTGTGATGCGCCACCATTTGCGCCACGGTCCAGTACATGTGTTTCGAGTTGCTCAGGGTCAGGCGATGGGCCGGCAGGTTCTGCTCGCGCATGGCTTCGGTGAGCAGCAGGACTTCCAGTTCGATGTCGAATGCGCCGGCGGCTTGATCGCGTTTATCGAACAGGTACGGCAGCGGTTGTGGATCGCCTTCCGGACGTGCCGGCTGTGCGAGGCGGAACGGTTCCAGCGCTTCGGCCGTCACGACCCACGGAGAAATACTGGTGATGAAACTCTTCGACAGGAATGGCCCCAACGGCTGGTATTCCCAAGCCTGGATGTCACGTGCCGACCAGTCATTGAGCAGGCAGAAACCGGCGATGTGGTCAGCGGCGTCACCAATGGCGATGGAGTCGCCCATGTCGTTGCCTGGGCCGATCCAGATCCCCAACTCCAACTCATAATCCAGGCGTGCACAGGGGCCGAACGACGGCTCGGCCTGGCCGGCCGGCAGGGTCTGGCCTTTAGGTCGGCGCACGTCGGTGCCCGACGGGCGAATGGTCGAGGCGCGACCGTGATAGCCGATTGGTACGTACTTGTAGTTGGGCAGCAACGGATTGTCCGGACGGAACAGTTTGCCAACGTTCTGTGCGTGCTCGATGCCGACATAGAAGTCGGTGTAATCGTTGATTTTCGCGGGCAGATGCATCTGGCAATCGGCAGCCAGTGGCAGCAGTTTGGCGCCCTGGGCCTCGATCTTGCCGCGCAGGGAGCTCCCCTCCTTGAGCATTTCGATCAAACGTTCACGCAGGGCCACGCGCGCTTCACGGCCTAGCTCGAAGAGCGCATTCAGTTGACCGCCACGGGTGGCTTCGACCGCGGCTTTTGCAGCGCCATCGAACAGATCGGCATCGAGTGCCGCCTGCAGATCGAAGATATGCTCGCCGATGGCCACGCCACTGCGCGGCGCCGAACCTTTCACGCTGAACACGCCCAGCGGCAGGTTTTGCAGCGGGAAATCCGCGTGGCCGTTGGCCGAAGCAACCCAGCTGCGAGTCAGGGAAGTTTGCGTCATGGGTTATCTCCGGGTCGGGTCGAAAGTGGCTGGGAAAGTAGCCCAGCAGGCATCGTAGTTGTCTTGCAGTTGCGGGCATTCAAGGGCGAACTTACTCGGGCGCAGCACTTGGCTGGTCTCGAACATGAAGGCCATGGTGTTGTCGATTTTCGAAGGTTTCAGGTCGACGTTGATCGCTTTGGTGCAGGTCTCACCATCTGGCCCATGAGCGCTCATGCAGCTGTGCAGAGAAGCGCCGCCGGGCACGAAACCTTCGGCCTTGGCGTCGTATTCGCCCTGGATCAGGCCCATGAATTCGTTCATCAGGTTGCGGTGGAACCACGGTGGCCGGAAGGTTTTCTCAGCGACCATCCAGCGTGGCGGAAAGATCACGAAATCGAGGTTGGCCAAGCCGTGGACGCTGGTCGGCGAGGTCAGCACCGTGAAGATCGAAGGGTCCGGGTGGTCGAAGCTGACCGAGCCGATGGTGTTGAAACGGCGCAGGTCATATTTATAAGGCACGTTGTTACCGTGCCAGGCGACCACGTTCAACGGTGAGTGGTCGAGCTCGCAACCCCACAACTGGCCAAGGAACTTCTGCACCAGTGTCGTGGGCTGTTGAAGGTTTTCGTAGCAAGCCACCGGCGTCAGGAAGTCACGCGGATTCGCCAGGCCGTTGCTGCCGATCGGCCCCAGGTCCGGCAGGCGCAACGGCGCACCGTGATTCTCGGCGATGTAACCGCGCGCTTGCGGGTCGAGTAGTTCGATGCGCCATTTCAACCCGCGAGGTAATACCGCAATTTCCAGCGGCTCCACTTCCAGCACGCCCAGTTCGGTGGCGATGCGCAGACGGCCCTGTTGCGGCACCAGCAGCATTTCGCCGTCGGCATTGAAGAACACGCGCTCCATGGAGCGGTTGGCGCGGTACTGGTAGATGCTGATCCCCGACGGTTTTTCCGCGCCAGAGTTGGCCGCCATGCTCACCAGGCCGTCGATGAAATCGGTTGGCTCGGCGGGAATGTCCAACGCGTTCCAGCGCAGGCGATTGGGTGTCACTTCACCCAATGGGCCGCCGGCCAGTTGTCGATCGAGTTTGACGAATGCCGGGTGGTTGGCCGAAGGCTGGATGCGGTACATCCACGTACGCCGCGCTTCACTGCGAGCCATGGTGAATGCGGTACCGGAGAACAGCTCGGTGTAGAGGCCGTAAGGCGCTTTTTGCGGGGAGTTCTGACCGACAGGCAATGCGCCGGGCAATGCCTCACTGCAAAATTCGTTGCCAAAGCCTGACTGATAGGCCAGTGCTGGCGTCGTTGAATCGGAGTTCATGGAGCCTCCTGAACAGGGCGTCGACAGTGGCCGGTCGCTCTGTTGCAGAGTTCGTGGCACGTCGGGGTTATTTTTATCGTAATTCAATTACGCTTAACGTAATTTGATTGGGATTGACCGTCAAGCTATAAAGACGCCCATTCGTCCCGGGATCTCAACGCCTCCATGGAAAAGCCAGACAGCAACGGTAAACAGAAAGTCCGCTCGGCCGAGGTGGGTACTGACATCCTCAAGGCCCTGGCCGAGTTGTCGCCCTCCACTTCGCTCTCGCGCCTGGCCGAGCACGTGCAAATGCCGGCGAGCAAGGTTCACCGCTACTTGCAGGCGCTGATCGCCAGCGGTTTTGCCGAACAGAATGCGGCGACCAATCACTACGGGCTGGGCCGCGAAGCCCTGCGCGTCGGATTGGCGGCCCTCAACAGTATGGACGTGCTGAAAGTCGCCGCCCTGCCGTTGGCCGAGTTGCGCGACGACTTGAACGAAACCTGCTTCGTGGCGGTGTGGGGCAACCAGGGCGCGACCGTGGTGCATATCGAACCGGCGGTGCGTGCCGTAACGGTGGTGACGCAGTTGGGATCGGTGTTGCCGTTGCTCAGCTCCTCCACGGGCCTGGTGTTTGGCGCGTACCTGCCCAAGCGTGAAACCGTGGAATTGCGTGAGCAGGAACTGCTGTCAGCCGGCCCTCACACCCTCAGCGACGATCACGTCTATGAAACGCTATGTGGGCAGATCCGCGAGCGCGGCCTGCATCATGTGCACGGTTTGCTGATGCCGGGCGTCGACGCCTTGTCGGCGCCGGTGTTCAACGCGGTCGGCCACGTGGCGGCAGTCATTACCATTGTCGGCCCGACATCGTTGTTCCATGCCGACGAAAACGGCCCGGCGGCCCAGCGCTTGCTGGCAGCGACACGCGCCGTGAGCTGGCGGATGGGGTATGAACCGACCACTGCCGTCGGCTAGGGGCATCCCGATCTTTTGCTCGCCAGCAGCCGGCTCGGTGTACCTCCCGCTACGGGCTTCAATCCACAATGCCCAATGCTTTCGCCTTGGCCACGGCTTGCGTCCTGCGCTCCACATTCAACTTGCCGTTGATCCGTCGCGCGTGGGTCTTGACCGTATGCAGGGAAATGAACAGCAGATCGGCAATCTGTTGATTGGAGTTGCCATGTGCCACTAATCGCAGCACCTGTATTTCACGCTGGCTCAGCGGGTTATCGGCGGCTGCCGACACCTGGTGTTCATCGCGCGATTCGGTCAGGCCAATGGCTTGCGGCAGCTGTGGCTGACGCAACTGCAAATCGCGCAGGGCCTGTTGCAGGTTGCACCGTTCAACCAATGCCAGTCCTTGCGCCAGTGATTGCCGGGCAACATCCGGTTCGCCTTTGAGCCAGGCGACTTCTGCCAGTGCCAGTTGCAATTGCGCTTGCAGGGACAGCATGCCCCGCTGCCTGGCCCGTTGCAGCTGGGCTTCAAGCTGCTCCAGAGGGGTCTGCGCCTGCCCCAGGTAAACCTCGGCCAGGACACGCAGATACTCCAGGCCATCAATCAGTTCCAGGGTTGCCGGTGGAGCCTGGCGTGCGCAGGGGCCTTGATAATGGCGCAGCACCCGTATCAGGGCCTCATGAGCCAGTGGCGCGCGCCCTTGTTGCAGCCAGAACTGGATACTGGTGTGCAGCAAGACACTGCGATACACCGTTTCGGGAATCCGCCGTTGCTGCATCATCCGCTCGGCGTCACGCAGCAGGTCGAAAGCCTGAGCGTAATCCAGGCGATTGGCCGCCAGTTGCGCCAGCCCCAGAAAACCATACAGCGCTCGTTTGTCCTGGCTGCGCAGGCAGATCTGCAGGCCGCTCTCGAAGTATGTGGCAGCCTGTTGCGCCCGGCCCAGGCTCAAGTTCAATCGGCCACGACGCAGGGCGATCCGTCCCAACAAGGGTTCGGCGTTCGCACGCTGCTGGCAAAGCAGGCTGTGCATGTTGGCGAGCAGGTCATCAGCCCTGCAGGCCGCGCCCCGCTGCTCGAGCAATTGGGCGTGATCGAGCTCCAGCAACCCTTCGAATACCAGTGAACCTTGCGCCCGGGCCAGGCACAACGCTTCGCGATTAAGCGCCTGTGCGACGTCGAGTTCGCCCCGCAGCAAGGCCTGTTGCGTCAAGCCGGACAGGCATATCAGCCGGACCGGCCAACATTCGAGGTCAAGCTCGCCAAGCGCCTGGTGAAAGTGTGCCTGTGATGCGTCCATGCGCCCTTGCAAATGCAACAACCAGCCTTGTTGAGCCTGCCAACGCGCGATCAATTGCCGTTGAAGGGATGCCGACGGCTGGGGCGTGAATCGGGACAGTTGCTCGATGCACTCGGCCGCCTGCTCGAAGCGACCGGCAAACAACAAGGCAGCGGTGATCAGCCCGACCAGTTGCGGCGAGCCGAACATCAGTTCCTCGCCTTGTTGCTCGTGCAGGCGCAGCAGCAGGACCACGGTCTGCTCTTCGAACAGTTGCTCGAAACTGAAATGCTGCAACAGGCTGACCGCAACCTCGAATTCTTGCGCCAGCAACGCCTGTTCGAACGCGGCCTTCCAGTCCTGTTCGGCGACGAACCACTGACAGGCACGACGATGCCAGAAGCGCCCGGCCGGCCAGGGTTCATCGCGCATCAACCGGCTCAGGGGAGCGAAAATCTGCAACCAGTCCGTCGAGTCTTGCCAGGGTTCGATGAAACAGCCCAGCTCCTGCAACGCACTCAGGTATTGCGCGCCTTCGCCGGCGCCGAACAGGTGATCGCTGAGCCGGGCATTGAACCGCGGCAACAGCGCCAGCACCCGCCAGGCCTCGGCGAGCTCGGGTGTCAGGCTGGCGAAGAGCTCATGCTCCAGGTAGTCGTGCAGGGTATCCGGTCGACCGTTGAGGGCGTCTTGACGTGTCCAGTCGCATTTTTGCAGCAACGCAATCCGCACCCCGGCGCACCAGCCGCCACTGCGCCGGAAAATCCTCTCGGCACCTTTTGCGGCCTGGGCCGGCTCCAGGTGATGCAACAGTTTTTCGATTTCACCTTGATCGAACGCCAGCGCAGATCGCTCGCCATCGTACAGTTCATCACCCAGCAGCAGCCGTGGCCAATTGCATTGCGGACGCCGCCGACCGCTCAGCCACCAGGTCACCATCGGACTGCTGCCGGCCAGCAGCCGGTCGAGCAGCAGGTCCAGCTGCGGGTGAGGTACCCGGCAATAATCATCGATAAACAGCCAGGTCGCTTTCTCTAAACGAGCCAGGTGCTCCAGCAATCCGGACTCATCCGTCGCTGCCAGTCCCAGCGCCTGGGCCAGGCGCCGGCAAAAACCACCCACACTGATCGCTTCACCCGCCAATGGCAGCCAGGCGACCTGACACGCTGCCGGCGCGTTCAGCATGCACTCGACGAGCAGCGCACTCTTGCCACTGCCGGCCGGAGCACAGAGCAATTTCACCCGCGCCGTCGAGGCCAGCAAGGGTTCGACCAGACGCCCGCGATACAAGTGATGAGCAGACAATCGAGGCAAAAGTCCAGGACGGTCCGGGCACGTCGTCATGGCAGTCATAGTGGTGAGCCTTTGTTATTGTTGTGGCGCCACCCTAGCCCTCTGTTGAGCGCTTGTTGAAGAAGTATTCAACACACTTATCGAACCCTATAAAAAAGGTGACCGCGAGGTCACCTTTTTGTGTAACTGCTGTAGGAAACTTACCTCACGCCTGTACTCCGTAATGCCGCAGGTGTGTAGTCCCCAGCCTTGGCAGCTATGTTGAATTCGAAGCTGCGTTTCTCCTCATTCTTCATCCCCAAGGCGATGTAGCGACCGGCAATCAGGTCGTACAGCGCTTCGACGGTATAGGCCGGGACCTGATGATCGTAGTAGAACTGCGCGTGTCCTTCGGCCACCCGCCAGAGCTGGCCACGACCGTCGTAATGATCAGCCAGGGCCACCTGCCAGGTGTCTTCGTCGATGTACATGTGACGCTTGGCATACACATGCCGCTCATTGGGCTTGACCGTGGCAACGACCTCCCAGACCCGATGCAACTCATAACGGGTCAGGTCCTGGTTGATGTGCCCGGCCTTGATCACATCCGTGTACTTGAGGTCGGGCGAGTCAAGTTTGTAGCTGTTGTAGGGTATGTACATCTCTTTCTTGCCGATCAGTTTCCAGTCATAACGATCCGGCGCGCCGGAAAACATGTCGAAGTTGTCGGTGGTGCGCAAACCGTCGGAAGAGGTGCCCACACCGTCGTAGGCCACTTGCGGCGCCCGTCGAACACGGCGCTGGCCGGCGTTATAGATCCAGGCCTTGCGCGGTTCCTGAACCTGGTCGAGGGTTTCGTGAACCAGCAGCACGTTGCCCGCCAGACGGGCCGGCGCGGTCACTTCCTGCTTGAAATAGTTGAGGACGTTTTCATCGCTGCCCGGCTTGAGGTCACCCAGCAGCGATGGCACCGCCACTTCGTCCTTGAAGCGGATGACGGTGAAATCACCGTTGGACTGGGGCGTGGCCTGGGTAATGGTGCGACGCAGGTTACCGCCGTGATAACGGGTGATGTGGTTCCAGATCACTTCGACGCCGTTCTTCGGAATCGGAAAGGCGTAGTAGCGATTTCCGGTGAAATTGGCCAGGCCATTGCCGTCATTGGTCGGTGTCACATTCAGGGCGCTGCGCTTGGCCGCTTCATACACTTGCGGTGGCAGCGCTGCCGTGCGATGGCTCGGATAGACCGGGATCCGGTAGGTCTCGGGGTAGCGCTTGAACATGGCGACCTGGCCATCGGACAGCTTGTCCTTGTACTGCTCGACCGTCGCCGCAGTGATGATGAACAACGGTTTTTCATTGGCGAACGGATCGGCCAGGAAGCCTTTGCTGTCCACCGCACCGGCATTTTTTGGAATGCCGCCGGTCCAGGGTGGAATCGAGCCAGCGGCATTACCGGCCTTCTCCGCGCCCAGCGGTGTCAGGCTGGTCCCGAGTTTGTTCGCTTCCTCAGCCGATACTGCCGCCATCACGTTGACGGCCAGCAGACTCAGGGCCAGGGCAGTGCCCAATTGCAGAATCATCTTGCGCATCGAATTCATCCTCTTTCAGCCAGGTCAGAAGTTCACGCCAAAGCTCAACGCCACGAAATCGCGGTCTTCGAGCACGTTGTAGTCACCCCCGAAGAAGTCGGTGTAACTGAGGCTTGCGGTATAGGTGTTGCGGTAGTCCGCATCGACGCCGAGGCTGACGGCCTTGGCACCTTCGTTGAACAGCCCGTTGGGGCCGTACCCGGCGACGTCGTGGGACCACGACAGGTTGGGCCGGAAATTGATCCCGGCGATCACGTTGTTGTAATCGAGGATGGCGCGGGCGCGATAACCCCATGACGTCGAGGTCACGAAACCATCGGTATCGCCGCCGAAACCGTACTGCCCGTACACCGAGTCCCGGCCATAGCGCAACTTGCGGCGCGACTCCAGGCCACCAACGTGCACCACCGCGGCTTCACCCACCAGGGTCAGGCGATCCGCGCCTGCGACCTGATCGACAAAGTGCGTCAGGGTGCTCTGGACCTGGGTCACTTCCTTGCGACGGTAGCCTTTGTTGTCGGCACCAGGCGAGGTCGCAATCGGCGATGCGGCGCCACCGGCGATCGGGTTGAGCATCGCCAGGGTCAGGTCGTTGGTATTGACCTGCACCGGCGCGTTGGGGCGATAGCTGATCTCGCCGGTCCAGGCCGTGCCGGTGGGCAAGGTGGTGGAGAAGCTTGCGCCATACAGGCGAATGTCTTCCGGGTACTCGAGGTAATACTGGCCGCGACCGAGCATCACGCTTTGCGCCAGGCCCGAACCGCTACCGGGAGCGATACGGTTGGCGGTCGCGACGATGCCCGGGATGCTCGCCAGCGTGGACAGGCCGGCCGTGGTGGTACCGACGTTGGGCGTGCGGCTGTGATAGTTCATGAAATACAGACCGTACTCGGTGTCGTCCCCCAGCCAGCGCAACGCCGTGCCCCACTGCCCGGAATCCCGGGCATCGCGGTCCTGGCCTCGAGGAACGACAACCCCTTCGCGGGTCACCTCGAAGCCCTGGCCAAAGGCGGCGGCAATCGGCTGCAAGGGCGCGATAGCCGGGCTGGCCACGGTGTAGCCCTTGTTGCAACCATCGGCCACCACGTCGACGCCGAAGAAGGTGCCGCAGTTGTCGACGACGGTCTGGTCCCATTCCAGTTGATAGAAGCCTTCCACCGTCAACTTGTCGGTCAGGCCCTGGGAGGCGAACAGCATGTTGACCGGAATCAGCCCCTCCTTGATCTCGGCACCGGGACGGCGGAAAGCGGACACGTCGACCGGGTTGATGCTGTTGATCGAGTTGCCGATGAAGGTGCTTTCACCCCAACTGACCACCTGCTTACCGGCGCGCACCGTGCCCGGCAAGTCGGCGATGGAGTAGTTGTGATAGACGAAGGCATCGAGGATTTGCCCACCGGACGATTTGGAACCTTCCTTACGATTGTGATCGCTGATCGGCTTGAACGGCCGGTCTTCGTCCTTCAATTCGAAGTCGTACCAGTACTTGCCCCGGACGAACACACCGGTGTCGCCGTACTTGAGCTCGAGGTCGTGAATGCCCTTGAAGATCTTCGAGAAGGTTTCACCCTTCTTGAAATTCTGTCGCCCGTCGTCACCGGTCGACGCCTGCCCGCTGCCACCGTTGACGATACCGACCAGCGCATCATCGGCATCGCGCATGCCCCAGCTCGCACCGACCGACAGCGAAGAGTCGAACGTGCCCTCGATTTCGCCAATGTTGAATGACAGAGCCTGCGCCTGGGCACAGCAGCCCAAGGCCACCGCAGCGGCCAGCGCCTGCGGAGTGAAGATGGCGCGCATTGTTGTTTTTGTCATGCGTCTTCCCCGGTGAGTGACAGAAGGCCACACCCTACTGCCGCACGCCGGGAGCGATAAGCGCACCAAGGAGGTATTCGTGGTGTCGCTCGAAAGGATGACTGGCTGCATGGCACGGGGGATCAGGCGGGGGCATAGATGCACTGGATGTGGCAGCATTACTTGGAAATATGGTCTAGGCTGCTGGCAGGCAGGACTGTTGCGCCAGCGGTAACGGTGCATCTCCCTGATCGCTATTTTTCCCTTGCCGGCAAAGACTTATTCTTGCCCTGCGCTTTGGGGACAACAGCCGCAAAGCGCGAAGCAACGGAAGGTGTTCCCCTCCCGCCGTTCGCGACAGACTTCAGATGATTTGAACGTATCGAGTCATCACCCCGTGTACTTCGACGTTGATTTGTAGCTCCTGGATCCAACGTCTTCTTTGGCCGCTGCGTTTGCAGCGGCCTTTTTTTTGGGCGAAGGGTTTGTGGTGGCAGTCAATTTAAACTCAGTGTTTGACATGGATCCTACAAGACACTTCCTGCAACTGCATAAGAAATATCTTTTAAGGCGCGTGAATTTCCTGTCTTCGCATCTAATACCGCGAAATTCCCTTCAACTTTATATGTAACAGCTCACAACCGCCTCAGACCCGTCCCAAACATTCCTGACGTAGCATTATTCGGCAGCATCGATTAATCACGCACAAGGAAGATTAACCAATGTCAGAGAAACAAGGCCCACCGTTGCCCCTGCCGCCAATTGATATCCGAGGAGAAGATGGCACAGTTCATTTAGAAACAACTTATGTAGGAGCACAACCGAAACCAGGGAAAAATCCCCAAGGTGGTGGTTTTCGCATTCCACCAACACGAGCTGGAGGAATGGGCTCTGGCATTACAAACACAGAAGGACTAAGGCGCGAAACTCGGGACAATATTAAAGCTACGGAAAACGCCGTTAAAGCTGCCTATACGGTTAATTCCGCAAATTCAGGAGTAGCAATCGAGGCTGACCTGGCGAACCTGAGAGCCCAATTCCCGGCCGCCGTATCGACAACCGCACAGGCATACCAGCACGAACTGAACATCAGAAACATTTTAACTCAGCAGAAGACGACTGAACTGCACACGCAGACGTCACTCGCCGACTCCTTTTACGGGCTCAACCCACTCAATGCCACCATTGGTGACTACCTTGCCAGAGCTCAAGCTTTGGATGGGGCAGTAACGCCCTATGGTCCTGCCTATTCAAAATGGGTTGCGTCTTTTAAAGCTGGCTACTCCGCAAAGCTGCTGACAGAGCACATTCAACTTTTGAATAGTCAGCAGGTACACGTACAGAATCTACTTGCCGGTGCGCAATCTGAAGAACGTCGGGTTGCCGCGGAACAGGAAGCACAACGTGTCGCGGCTGAACAGGCACGCATCAGGGCAGAAGCTGAGGCACTCGCCCATGCGCAAGAGCAGGCCCGATTAGCGGCACTGGCAGAAGCCGAGCGAGTAGCCGCCGAGCAAGCGCGGATTGCCGCTGAAGCTGCCGCACGCTACATCGCGGCTGAACAGGCTCGTCTGGAAGCCGAGGCCGAGGTTCAACGGCAAGCCGAGCAGTTACGGCTCGAAAATCAACGGAAAGCGGAGGAGCAAGCGCTCCGAGATGCAATGGCGGCTCTTGACGCCGCAAAGGGCAGTCGTCCGTTTCGAGTATCGGGCGCGGCGGCGGCAAGCGGTCCGGTATTCACCGTTGCGTCTCGGATTTAACGACCTACGACGCCGATGCACTGCATGCCATCGCCCAGGCCAATGGAGACATCGAACTGCCGGTCACGATCGGCTCCCGGACTGTGGATAACACCACAGAGTTTTCCATCGCAGCCACCAATGGCACCTCGGTGTCGCGCAAAGTACCGGTGCGTTTCGCGACCTACGATCCTAGTCTGAATGTTTACAGAACCGAGAGCCCGACCGCCCAGTCGCCCGGCATGACATGGACGCCAATTGTCAGCCCGGGCAATGCATCAACGGCCCTTCCTGCGGCACAACCGGACGTTGCCCCCTATACCGGTGCAACCGCAACCGCCCTCGAGGGAAGGATCGATCCAAACCCGCAGCTGGATCTTTACAGTTTTGGAGGCTTTATCTACGTATTCCCGGTCGAATCGGGGATTCCGCCTCAGTATGTGGTTTTCCACAGCCCATATGAGGGTGCAATAGCCGAAGGTGAGCACAGTGGCCGCGATTTCAACCCTGAGCAATCAGGTGGACCAATTTTAGATATGAAATGGAACGATGCAATCGTTTCACAAGAAGGATCCAATATCGTGAAACGGCATACATCAAAATTTATTCAATCCGATGCCAATAAAGTGATGATTGACCGTCTGGATCGAATTCTCCGTGGGGAGCTAGAGATGACCGATACCGATAAACGCTTCTATACTCACGAGATCAGGGAATTTGAAAGATTTAAGGCTTTGGGATATGGAGACACCGAAATGCCGGATCCCGATTCCCCGGCATGGAACAATGTTCACACTGCAACCTTGGAAGACTTCAAGCTGAAAGATGATCCTTCTCTACTCTACACGCCAGAAGCACTAGCAGCTGCTGCGGAACAGGATGAGCGTGACTATCAACGTTTTTTGAAGGAAATCTTGAAATGAGCAATATTGAGCAGTTAGTTAAAGGTGAGTCCCTGGACGATATCGTTACCGTTTTCGCCTTGAGCAAGGCTCCACCTTACTTAGACATGATGATCAGTCGCTACAAGCCCGAAACAATCAGACACGGGGAACTTCAACTGACCTACACGCGACTGTTCGAAAAGGGTGTATTAGAAAAAGGAGAAATGGGATTGGCGAAAAAAGGCCCTAACTGGAAAGCTCCTAAATTCGTGACAGAAAACAAATACGGCTGATAGCAAAAATGCCCCAAGCCTCACCCAGAGGGTTTGGGGCTTCACGGCCCTTACAACGAATACTTCTGCAAATTCCCCATCATCTCCTTCAGCGCCTCAATATTGTCCTTCGGATGCGCCGCCCCTTCGAAATCACAAATCTGCTGCCAATGCGCCGCCACGTCTTCCGGGGAGAACCCCACCCGCGGATCGAACCCGGCGCCGAGGCTGCGTTCCCAGCGCACTTTGCCCATCCAGCCGCCGCCGACTTCGAACAGCCCGGAGGTTTCCTGGCAGTTTTCGCTGGCCAGGTACACCACCAGCGGGCTGACCAGTTCCGGTTTGAGTTGTTCGAACACTTGCGGCGGGATCAGGCCTTCGGTCATGCGGGTGCCGCCGGTGGGGGCGATGGCGTTGACCAGGATGTTGTTCTTGCGACCTTCGATGGCCAGGGTGCGGGTCAGGCCGTAGAGGCCGAGTTTGGCCATGCCGTAGTTGGACTGACCGAAGTTGCCGTAGATGCCCGAGGTGGACGCGGTGAAGATCACCCGGCCGTAGTTTTGCTCGCGCAGGTGCGGCCAGGCGGCGCGGGTGACTTTGTAGGCGCCCTCGACGTGGACGCGGTAAACCAGGTCCCAGTCGGCGTCTTCCATTTTGTGGAAGGTCTTGTCGCGCAAGATGCCGGCGTTGTTGACCACCACGTCGACGCGGCCGAAGGCGTCGAGGGCGTGCTGGACGATCTTGTCGCCGTCGGTGACCGAGTCGTGGTTGGCCTCGGCGGTGCCGCCCGCGTCGCGGATTTCGTTGACCACGCGGTCTGCCGCCGAGGCGTTGGCGCCTTCGCCCTGAGTCGAACCGCCGAGGTCGTTGACCAGTACCTTGGCGCCCTGCTTGGCGAACAGCAGTGCATGCGCCCGTCCCAGGCCGCCACCCGCACCAGTGATGATCACGACTTTATCTTCGAAACGCACAGACTCATTCATGGGGAACTCCAGCAGGCCAGGACATTGCCTTGGAGTTTCAGGCACGGCGCTACGGGTCACAATGAACAGGGGGGAGGCTGAATGGTGTGCGATAAGGTAGGGGGATGATGAGCACGAGGCGGCTTGGCGGCCGACCTGTTGTTTGTTGACCGCGTACATATCCATTGCTGCGGTAATGGCCGTATATGGTTTCGCGGCGGGTGAGAACCTGTAGGAGCGAGCATGCTCGCGATGGTAGTCAACGATGACGCGGGGAGCCTGACACCCCCAGGTGCTCTCAGGTTTTTCGCGAGCATGCTCGCTCCTACGGGGGTGAGAGCGCCCGGAAAGGCGGCGCCGTGCTCAAGGGCGCCTTCACCGACGAGCCCTCTCCTACGAACAAGCCACCTTGAGCGGTGGTGAGGCCGTGCAGTCGCGAAACGCCAGGTAGTGCTTGAGCACCTGGCAGGGCGCCTCGATCTGCGGGTAATGACCGATGTCGCTGAGCAGGACCGTGTCCGGGTTGGGTATCAACTCACGGTAGCGCGCAATCATGTGGGCACCGGAGATCGGGTCGACCTCGCCATCGATCACCCGCAGCGGCACCTCGCCGCGCTGCATCGCGCCGACCCAACGCTCGCGCTGCGTTCGCCGCTCGGGGATGTAGGCAATCAATTTATGCATGACCCGTGGCCCGTGATTGCTTTCGACCAGGCTCCAGAAATCGTCCATCTGGCTCTCGCTGGGACGAGTTTGCGGGCCGAAGATCTGACGGAAACTCTTCACCAGGCCATCACGGCTAAAAGCACGGCCGATCATCCATCCCAACGGACTGAGCAGGAGTTTTTGCACCAGCACCGGGCGATGGGTTTCGGGGAACAACCCGCCATTGAGGAATACGCAACTGGCGAGGTCGATGCGCGCTTCGTAATGCCGGGCCAACAGTTCCTGGGCCACGCTGTCGCCGTAGTCATGGGCAAGCAGGTGCAACGGTTGCTCGACGTTGAGATGGGCCAGCAGCGCCTGCTGCAAATCGGCCTGTTCCAGCAAGCTGTACTCGTGATCCACCGGTTTGGCCGAGTCGCCGAATCCGAGCATGTCACAGGCGATTAGCCGATAGCGCTGGGCCAGTGGTTGCCAAAGGTAATGCCAGTCCCAACTGGCGCTGGGGAAGCCATGGATGAGCAACAACGGCTCACCCTGCCCCGCCGTCCAGTAACGGATAGCTTGGCCATGGAACATGAAAGTCTGGCCGCGCTTGCGCCAGACACTCAGGGGAATCTCGGCGAGTTGCATTAGAGTTTGTACCCCGGGTCCAGTTTATCGAGCTTGCGCAGCAACGCCGGCCAGGCCAGCGCTCCGCCCATTCCTTGAGCACTTTTGGTGACACCGGCGATCATTGCCTTGGCACCCGCCAGAATCTGCGGTTCGATGGCAATCAGTTCAGCCCCACCGTTCTGCGCCATGACCTGGATGTCGCAGGCACGTTGAAAGATAAACATCATCAGGAAGGTGTCGGCGATGCTGGGGCCACAGGTCAGCAGACCGTGGTTGTGCAACATCAGGAAATTGTTTTCTCCGAGGTCGGCTTGCAGCCGCGCTTTTTCCTCGTGGTTGAGCGCAACACCTTCGTAGGCGTGATACGCCAGGCTGGAAAGGACAAACAGCGACTGTTGGCTGATCGGCAAAATGCCTTGTCGCTGCGCCGACACCGCCACGCCGGAAGCGGTATGGGTATGCAGCACGCACACGACATCGTGACGAACTTCATGCACCGCGCTATGGATGGTGTACCCCGCCGGATTGATCTCGTAGGGGCTGTCCATCAACTTGTTGCCGGACTGATCGACCTTGACCAGGCTCGACGCAGTAATTTCGTGAAACATCAGACCGTATGGGTTGATCAGGAAATCTTCGGTGCCCGGCACCTTGGCGGAGATGTGCGTGAAAATCAGATCATCCCAGCCATGCTGGGCGACCAGGCGGTAGCAGGCAGCGAGGTCGACGCGGGTCTGCCACTCGGCAGCGCTGACCTGGTCTTTGACACAGGAGGAGGACGACTGGACGGGGGCTACGCTCACGGCAAGGAACCTCGGTTCTTATTATGGAGTGTTTCCAATGACTACCGAGTCTAGTCACCCTCCGGGGTTCGCGTAGTTGCATTGGCAGCCAGCTTGATGGCCGAGCGGGTCAGCGGCCCGAAGAGTTTGGATCCATGGCCTGGCTGCCGGTGCACCAGCGTTACCGATCAACCACGCAGCGCGTCGACCAGTTCCGCCAGCCAGGGCTCGGCATCCGCTTCCGGGGTCACGCTTTCACTGGCGTCCAGGCGCAGCATCGGCAGGATTTCGCGAATGCCCAATTCACCGAACAACTCGCGCATCAGCTCGCCACCGCCGCAAAAAGTATCGCCATAGCTTGCGTCGCCCAGGCCGATGACGGCCCCCGGCAAGCCTCGCCAGGCGGCGGGCAACTGGTCGCGAATCGTCGAGTACAGGGGTTGCAGGTTGTCCGGTAGCTCGCCCATGCCGGTGGTCGACGTTACCGCCAGCAAGGCTTCGGGAGCGAAGGCCTGAATATCGGCGAGGCTTGACCGCGGGTTGTGGAAGGTTTCGAAACCGGCGTTTTTCAACATACTGGCGGCGTGGCGGGCAACTTCTTCAGCCGTGCCGTATACCGAGCCGGAAATGATGGCGACTTTCATCAATCTGATCCTGACACTGAATAAAAGACCGGGATATTAACAGCACGGTCTGCATTGTTCTTTTAGAATCCCACAGACAACCAACAAGGAAGGGTATCACCGATGATCAACGCGAAACTGCTGCAGTTGGCGATCAATGCCTCCAACGACGGTATCGTGATTGCTGAAAAGGAAGGCGATCAAGACAAGATCCTGATTTACGTCAACCCGGCCTTCGAACGCCTGACCGGTTACACCAGCGAAGAAATCCTCTACCAGGATTGCCGCTTCCTGCAGTCGGGCGATCGTGATCAGGAGGCCCTGCCGAAAATTCGTGACGCATTGAAAAGTGAAGGCTCCTGCCGGGAAATCCTGCGCAATTATCGCAAGGATGGCACCCCATTCTGGAACGAGCTGTCGCTTTCTACGGTGAAAAATCCGAACGACGGGCAGGTTTATTTTATCGGAGTGCAAAAGGATGTGACCTTGCAGGTCAAGGCGCAGCAGCGTGTGGCGCTGCTTGAAGCGCAACTGGCAGAAGTCCAGGCAGAGCTTGCTGCACTCAAAGCGACGAACGGCAAAAACTAAACAGCGAATTAATTGTCATTAACTACAATCACCAGTGCTTCTGTAACTAAATTTTTCGAGCCTAACCATGCAACGCGACGCGCTCCTGACCCAGGATGAGCTGGATTTTATCCAGACCATGCAACACAACCCGCAACTGAATGTGCGGGATGCGACGTCGAGTCTGCTCGTTAATGGTGGATCGCAAATCCGTGACCTGCTCACGCGCCTGGCCGCGCATGAACAGGTTACCCTTCAAGCAACCTTCGAAAACCAGCAAATGACCTTCCCCCTGCACTTGGTGGAAGACGAGTTTCATGCCATGCACCTGCGCCTGGGCGTGCCGAGTATTTATGAGGGCGGGCCATCGGTCCGGCCGTGGCGACTGGTGCTCGACGAGCCGGTTGCATTGGAAAACGCCAAAGGCCAACCCGGCACCCTGTGGGTGCACGAAGTATCGTTCAAAGGGGTTTTGCTGGAGATTCGCAACAAGACCAAGGCACCCAAGCACTTCGCCCTGTGGTTCAGCCCCTCAGGCTATGAGCGCATCGCCTTGCGCGGGACACTCGAAAAAGAAACCGAACAGGGTTTCTATGCCTACCAGTTGAGCCAGAACGACCTGGATGAAACCGAGCGCCTGCGTCAATTCATTCTGCAACAGCATCGCCTGACCCATCCAACCCTGCACCTCTGACCTTCAGGTATCCAGGCTGCCGACCAGAAACTGGTTCAGGCGCTGGCCCATCTGCGCACCTTCGTTGCCCAGGCAGCCGATCGATGACCCGGCGAGGTTTTCCTGCGCCAGGTCACACGCATCACCGGCCAGCAGCAAGGGGCAATCCAGGCTCATCGCCAGGCGATTAAGGCGCCGGGGCAAGTCGGGAGTGGGGACGTGATTGGAAACCAGCACCAGCGCCCTTGGCTTGATCCGCTCGCAGACCAGGGTCAGTTCGTCGAACGGTTGACCGGTGGTCAGCACCCGCACCCCCATTTGATCGCTGCCGAGGAACAACGCGGCGATCAGCAACTCAAGTTCGCGACACTCGCCCGCCAAGGCACTGACAATGACTCGCCGGGGATGCCGGTCACGGATCAACAGCAGGCGCTGTACCACCCGTGAGCGCAGAAAACCATCGAGGAACAACCACTCGCTGACCCGGCCAAACGTATCCTGGCGCTGCAGCAATTGCCGCCACAGCGGAAGAATAATGTCCTGGAAAACCACCGGTTGGGAGTAGCTTGAAAAAATCTGCCCGTAGACCTGCTCCAGCCGGATGTCGTCAAACGCACTGACCGCGTCCGCCAGCTGTTGCTGCCACTGTGCGTAATCCGCCTGCACCAGATCGCTGGGGATGATGTGAGCCAATACCTGTAACGGCGCTGCCTTGGCCAGGATCTTGCCGATCTTGCTGACCGCCACACCGCGTTCGATCCAGTTGAGGATGCTGCGGATCCGCTCAATGTCCTGCATCGAATACAGGCGATGCCCGCTTTCGGTACGAGTGGGCACGATCAGGCCATAACGACGTTCCCATGCGCGAAGCGTGACCGGGTTCACACCGGTCAGGCGCGCCACCTCGCGAATCGGGAAAAGCTCTGCCCGTTCCAGGGAGAGCGCGGGCGACACACCCGGGGCAACGTCGGTCAAGACAGGCATTTATTGGCCTACATCCATGTAATAATCGGGGCCCATTCTACCTCCCCTGAACCTCAACTATTCAAGAAATAGATTGTTACCGAGGTCACCGGCCTGGCAGGTAACATCAGCAATAGTACTGACCTGCCCCAAAATACCGCCGCCACCACGGCGCTGCGCCTGCGCAACCGACGACCCGAAACCTGTAGGCTCACGGCTCGTCGCTGGTATAGTTTTGCTCTTACCGCGATGCGAGCCGTTCATGACTTCTTCTGCAGCCCCCATTCTGATCACCGGTGCCGGCCAGCGTGTCGGCCTGCATTGCGCGCAGCGATTGCTCGAGGATGGCCATCGCGTGATTTTCAGTTACCGCAGCGAGCGTCCCGGCGTACAAACCCTGCGCGATTTGGGCGCGATCGGGCTGTTCGCGGATTTCTCCAGCGAAGCCGGGATCGTCACCTTCATCAGTCAACTGAAAACCCACACCGACAGCTTGCGGGCAATCATCCATAACGCTTCCGAATGGCTGGCCGAGACGGCGGACACCGATGCCGCCGCATTCACCCGCATGTTCAACGTGCACATGCTGGCGCCCTACCTAATCAACCTGCATTGCGCCGACCTGCTCGAACGCTCAAGCCCCGCCGACATCGTGCACATCAGCGATGATGTGACCCGCAAGGGCAGCAGCAAGCACATCGGCTACTGCGCCAGCAAAGCCGGGCTCGACAGCCTGACCCTGTCCTTCGCCGCCCGATACGCGCCCGGCATCAAGGTCAACACGATCGCGCCCGCCCTGCTACTGTTCAATGCCGACGACGATACCGCCTATCGCGCCAAGGCGCTGGCCAAATCCGCGCTGGGCATTGAACCTGGCAGCGAAGTGATCTACCAGAGCTTGCGTTATCTGCTCGATAACCCTTATGTCACCGGCACGACCCTGACCGTCAACGGCGGAAGGCACATCAAATAAGTGTCCCGAGGATCTTCCATGACGCTTTCCCTGCATCAGAACTGCCTGTCACAGAGCTATCGCGAGATCCTCATCGGTCTCGGTGAAAACCCCGAGCGCGAAGGCCTGCGTGACACTCCGCTGCGCGCGGCCAAGGCCATGCAGTACCTGTGTCACGGTTACGAGCAAAGTGTCGAGGAAATCATCAACGGCGCCCTGTTCGCCTCCGACAACGATGAAATGGTGATCGTCGACAACATCGAACTCTATTCCCTCTGCGAACATCACCTGCTGCCCTTCATCGGCAAGGCGCATGTGGCTTATATTCCAACGGGCAAGGTGCTGGGTCTGTCGAAGATTGCCCGGCTGGTGGACATGTTCGCCCGTCGCCTGCAGATCCAGGAAAACCTCACCCGGCAAATCGCCGACGCCGTGCAACAGGTAACCGGCGCGGCAGGCGTTGCCGTGGTCATCGAAGCACAGCACATGTGCATGATGATGCGCGGCGTCGAGAAACAGAATTCGACCATGAACACCTCGGTGATGCTCGGCGCCTTCCGCGAGTCGAGCAATACCCGCCAGGAGTTCCTGCAATTGATTGGACGGAGCAAGTAGCAATGCCACAACTTCAACCAGGCATGGCGCGCATCCGGGTCAAGGACCTGTGCCTGCGCACCTACATTGGCATCAACGAAGACGAGATCCTCAACAAGCAGGATGTGTTGATCAACCTGACCATCCTCTATGCAGCCCAGGAAGCGGTGCGCGACAACGATATCGATCACGCGCTGAACTACCGCACCATCACCAAGGCGATCATCGCCCACGTGGAAGGCAATCGCTTTGCCCTGCTCGAACGCCTGACCCAGGAACTGCTGGACCTGGTCATGGCCAACGCGTCGGTGCTGTACGCCGAGGTCGAAGTCGATAAGCCCCACGCCTTGCGATTCGCCGAGTCGGTGTCGATTACGCTTGCAGCGAGCCGCTAGCTACAAGCCTCAAGCAGCAAGCTGTAAACTTCGACTCACCGCCATCCATCTTGCAGCTTGAAGCTGTTGCAGAGAAACCTATGACCGATCAAGAACGCCTTGAGCTCGAAGCCGCCGCCTTCCGCCGGCTGGTGGCCCACCTGGACAGCCGCAAGGATGTGCAGAACATCGACCTGATGAACCTCTCGGGCTTCTGTCGCAACTGCCTGTCCAAGTGGTACAAGGCAGCGGCCGATGAACGCCAGATCGAGGTCAGCCTCGATCAAGCCCGCGAAGTTGTCTACGGCATGCCGTATGCCGAGTGGAAAGCCCAATATCAGCAAGAAGCCAGCGCCGAACAACAAGCGGCGTTCGCCAAAGGAAAACCCAATGAGTGATTTGAACACCCTGCGAGCCAGCCTCAAGAGCGGCGAACACGCTTTCGCCGATACCCTGGCGTTCATTGCCGCCGGCTACGATTACCAGCCCCAGGCCTTCACCAATGGCGGCGTGGAAAACGCCGCCGGGCAGAACGAAGGTTCGTGCAAGACGCTGGGCCTGGCCCTGCTGGAAGGCCTGGGCGATGAAGAAGCGCTGCTGGCGTTCGGCGAGCATTACCGCTCGGTGCTGGCGACGCCTGAGGGCAGCGATCACGGCAATATCCGTGCGTTGATGGTGCATGGCCTGGCCGGTGTGAATTTCGCTCAGCAGCCCCTGACTCGCCGCTGAATCAAAACCCGGTTCTGAACCTGAACCCTGTGGGAGCGAGCCTGCTCGCGATGGACTCAAGAACACCGTGGGGTTTCAGGTAGCCAGCGTTATCGTTGGCGATCATCGCGAGCAAGCTCGCTCCCACAGGGTAGAGATGCAGAGGTTTCACCGTACATCCCGACTTTAAAGATTAACCCGGCGACTTTATTTCGTTTGCCGGGCACCGCTGCTCCCGGCTTAGATAAAAGAATCCCTCCTTCTTCCGAGCCGGTCAGCCATGCGCAGCGAAACCATCAGCCAGTCGATCAATATCGTCCACCCTGTCACGCTCAGCCACGGCAAAAATGCCGAGGTCTGGGACACCGACGGCAAACGTTACATCGACTTTGTCGGCGGCATCGGCGTACTCAATCTCGGTCACTGCCATCCCCCTATCGTCGAAGCCATTCGCGAACAGGCCACCCGGCTGACCCACTACGCCTTCAACGCCGCGCCCCATACCCCCTACGTCGAGCTCATGGATCGCCTGGCGGCGTTCATTCCGGTGGATTATCCGGTCAGCGGCATGCTCACCAACAGCGGCGCCGAAGCGGCGGAAAATGCACTGAAGATTGTCCGTGGCGCGACCGGTCGCACAGCCGTGATTGCCTTCGATGGCGCCTTTCATGGCCGCACGCTGGCCACCCTCAACCTCAACGGCAAGGTTACCCCCTACAAACAGAAAGTCGGCGTGTTGCCGGGGCCGGTGTATCACCTGCCGTTCCCCAGCCGGGACAACGGCGTGACCTGTGTCGAGGCGCTCAAGGCCATGGAGCGCCTGTTCAGCGTCGAGATCGACGTCGAGGACGTGGCCTGCTTTATCGTCGAACCCGTGCAGGGCGAAGCGGGTTTCCTGGCCCTGGATGTCGAGTTCGCCCAGGCGCTGCGCTCGTTTTGCGACGAAAAAGGCATCGTACTGATTGCCGATGAAATCCAGTCTGGTTTTGGCCGCACTGGCCAGCGGTTTGCGTTCTCGCGCCTGGGCATCGAACCGGACCTGATCCTGTTGGGCAAAAGCATTGCCGGCGGCATGCCGCTGGGTGCGGTGGTCGGGCGTAAGTCGCTGCTGGATAACTTGCCCAAGGGTGGGCTTGGCGGTACTTATTCCGGCAACCCGATCGCCTGTGCCGCTGCGCTCGCGACCCTGGATGAAATGACGGACGCCAATCTGCAAGCCTGGGGTTCGCAACAGGAAGAAGCCATTGTCAGTCGCGTTGAAACCTGGCACGCGAACAAGCTGTCGCCGTACCTGGGTCGCCTGACCGGCGTGGGAACGATGCGCGGCATCGAGTTGACCACGGCCTACGGCACACCCGCTTCGGCGCAGTTGACGCAACTGCTGGCCCTGGCCCGGGACGCTGGTTTGTTGCTGATGCCCAGCGGCAAATCGCGACACATCATTCGGCTATTGGCGCCGTTGACCACCGAGGCAGCTGTGCTGGAAGAAGGCCTGGACATTCTCGAGGCATGCCTGCAGAAATTAACCTGAACATACGGTCCTCTGTACGAGCTGCCGAAGGCTGCGATCTTTTGATCTTGCTTTGTATAAGATCAAGATCAAAAGATCGCAGCCTTCGGCAGCTCCTACAGGGGGGCATTTGTGTTGCCCACAAAAAAACCGGCAGAAGCCGGTTTTTTCTTTTCTACAGAATCAAGCGTTCTGCAGGTTGTCCAGGTAACGCTCGGCATCCAGTGCCGCCATGCAACCGGCGCCAGCGGAGGTGATCGCCTGGCGGTAGACGTGGTCAGCCACGTCACCGGCGGCGAAGATGCCTTCGAGGTTGGTCGCAGTGGCGTTGCCGTCACGGCCGCCGTGTACGACCAGGTAGCCGTCTTTCAACGTCAGCTGCCCTTCGAACAACGAAGTGTTCGGGGTGTGACCGATGGCGATGAACACGCCATCGACTTTCACTTCGTCGAAGCTGCCGTCGTTGTTCTTCAGGCGGGCACCGGTCACGCCCATGTTGTCGCCCAGGACTTCGTCCAGGGTCGCGTTCAGCTTCAGGATGATCTTGCCTTCGGCCACGCGAGCGTTGAGCTTGTCGATCAGGATCTTCTCGGCGCGGAAGGTTTCGCGACGATGGATCAGGGTCACGGTGCTGGCGATGTTGGCCAGGTACAGGGCTTCTTCGACAGCGGTGTTACCGCCACCGACCACCGCCACGGGCTTGTTGCGGTAGAAGAAACCGTCGCAGGTCGCGCAGGCCGAAACGCCTTTGCCCATGAACGCTTCTTCCGATGGCAGGCCCAGGTAACGAGCACTGGCGCCGGTGGCAATGATCAGGGCGTCGCAGGTGTAGGTCGCGCTGTCGCCGGTCAGGGTGTAAGGCTTGGCGGCGAAGTCCACGGCATTGATGTGATCGAAAACAATCTCGGTTTCAAAGCGCTCGGCGTGCTCACGCATGCGCTCCATCAACGCCGGGCCGGTCAGGCCGTGGACATCACCCGGCCAGTTGTCGACTTCAGTGGTGGTGGTCAGTTGACCGCCGGCCTGCATGCCGGTGATCAAAAGTGGCTTGAGGTTGGCACGGGCGGCATAGACGGCGGCGCTGTAACCGGCAGGGCCGGAACCGAGAATAATCACTCGCGAATGACGAACTTCAGACATGACCTGCTCCTGTTGACCGGCCGGGAATACCTGGCGCGGAACGCCGGCTGACCGGCGGGAATAAAAAAGGACCATTGAAAGCACTTGGGGAAGGCTTGAACTCGACAGTCCTGTAAAAAGATTGGGTGCAGCGTATCGAGGGGGCGAAGATTAAGGAAATACGGTTTAACAATCCAGCTCATAGGTGGTCTCTATCCCCACAGCGTGTTTCTCAGGACGCCTTTGTTACAGTTAATGTCGATGTCGCTGTCGCGCTTTCGCCGGTCAGGCAAAGCCGGTAAGGTCGGCGCGTTTCCCACTGCCCGGAGCCTGTTATGCCCGCCCCCGTTCTGTCCGGCCCGCAATACTTGCGCGAAGGCCTCAAGCTGGTGCTGAGCCCCAGTTTGCGTTTGTTCGTATTGTTACCGCTGGCAATCAACCTGGTGCTGTTCGTCGGATTGATCTATCTGGCCGGCCATCAGTTCAGCCTGTGGGTCGATACACTGATGCCGTCCCTGCCCGAGTGGCTGAGTTTTCTCAGTTACATCCTGTGGCCGATTTTCGTCGTGCTGGTGGTGTTGATGGTGTTCTTCACCTTCACCATGCTGGCCAACGTCATCGCTGCGCCGTTCAATGGTTTTCTCGCAGAGAAAGTCGAAGTCGTGGTGCGCGGCACCGACGACTTCCCGGCCTTCAGCTGGGGTGAGCTGATCGCCATGATCCCCCGTACCCTCGCACGGGAAATGCGCAAGCTCGGGTATTTCCTGCCCCGGGCGCTCGGCTTGTTCATTCTTTCGTTCATCCCGGTGGTGAACATCATCGCGGCACCTCTGTGGCTGCTGTTCGGCGTGTGGATGATGGCGATCCAGTACATCGACTACCCGGCGGACAACCACAAGCTTGGGTGGAACGAGATGCTCGCCTGGCTGCGCGAAAAGCGCTGGCAGAGCATGAGTTTCGGCGGGAGTGTTTACCTGGTGTTGCTGATCCCGGTGGTCAACATCCTGATGATGCCGGCGGCGGTGGCCGGGGCGACTTTGTTCTGGGTGCGTGAGCGCGGAGCGGAGAATCTGGTGACCCAACGCTAGATCGGTCACAAATCCATCATCTCGTCGTCACAACGCCGACATGGCCTCAGCCGACACTGGGGTCATGACGACAGCCCTGCATATCACCCTGATCACCGAAACCTTCCCTCCGGAAATCAATGGCGTGGCCAATACCCTTGGCCGCCTGTGCGACGGTTTGCGCGCGCGCGGGCACCAGGTGGAGTTGGTGCGACCACGCCAAGGCTGCGATCAATCGACGAGCGGTGACGATGAGTTGTTGCTGTGCCGCGGCTGGCCGCTACCGGGCTATCCCGGATTGCAATGGGGGCAGTCGTCGATGCACAAGCTGCTGCGGCGCTGGAAGCGTCATCGCCCGGATGTGCTGTACATCGCCACCGAGGGTCCTTTGGGATTGTCGGCACTGCGCGCGGCCCGACGCCTGGGTATTTCAGTGGTGAGCGGCTTTCACACCAACTTCCAGCAGTACTCCAGCCAGTATGGATTCGGCATGCTGACTCGGTTGCTGACCCATTACCTGCGTTGGTTCCACAATAGATCGAACCTGACGCTGGTGCCCAGTGTCAGCCAGCGCATGGAGCTGGAACGTCGGCATTTCGAGCGCCTGGCATTGCTGTCCCGCGGCGTCGACAGCCAGCTGTTTCACCCAAGCAAACGCTTGAATGCGCTACGCGAGCAATGGGGGCTGGGCGAGAAGGACATTGCCGTTATCCATGTAGGCCGTTTGGCACCGGAGAAAAACCTCGGTTTGCTCAAACGCTGTTTCGACACGCTCAAGGCTACTTATCCACAGCGCATTCTGAAACTGATCGTGGTGGGCGATGGCCCGCAACGGCAGCTGATGGAAAGCGAGTTACCCGAGGCGATTTTCTGCGGGACGCAACGCGGTGAAGCCCTGGCCAGTCACTATGCGTCCGGGGATGTGTTTTTGTTCCCAAGCCTGACCGAGACCTTCGGCAATGTGGTGCTTGAGGCATTGGCCTCTGGACTGGGGGTGGTGGCTTACGACCAGGCGGCAGCGGCGCAGCATATTCGTCATGGCTACAACGGCGTGCTGGCGATGCCGGGGGATGAAGAGGCATTTTGTGATGCCGCGACGTGGTTGCTGGAGAAGCGCGAAACCTTGCGCTGTGTGCGGCTCAATGCGCGCCAGCATGCCAGTCGGCAGGGGTGGGCGGCGATTATCGAGCAGTTCGAGGGGCAGTTGCGGGGGGCCTGTGTGGGGGAGGTGGTGGTGCCGAATGCACCGACTCTGCCCTGAGATATTGGGTGCCATTCAGTCAATCTTCGCGAGCAGGCCCGCTCCCACAGGTTTTGTGTACAACGCATAACCACTGTGGGAGCGAGCCTGCTCGCGAAAGCATTCTTCCAGTCGCCGCTTAAACCAGCGTCGTCAACGCCTCACGACTGAACGGCAGGATGTCTTCCTCGCGACCGTCACGCACTTTCTGCGCCCAGTCGGGGTCCACCAACAGCGCACGGCCGACCGCCACCAAGTCGAATTCGTCGTTGTTCAGGCGCTCCAGCAGTTTTTCCAGGCTGGCCGGCTGCGCCACCTTGTCGGTGTTGACCATGAACTGCAGGAACTCACCGTCCAGGCCGACGCTGCCTACGGTGATGGTCGGCTTGCCAGTGAGCTTGCGGGTCCAGCCCGCCAGGTTCAGCTCGGAACCGTCGAACTCCGGCTCCCAGAAACGGCGTGTAGAGCAGTGGAAAATGTCCACGCCAGCGTCGGACAACGGCTTGAGAAAGACGCCCAATGCCTCAGGGGTTTGTACCAGGCGCGCGGTGTAGTCCTGCTGCTTCCACTGGGAGAAGCGGAAGATGATCGGGAAGCCTTCGCCGACAGCCGCACGCACGGCCTGAATCAATTCAATGGCGAAACGCGAACGGTTGGCCAGGCTACCGCCGTATTCGTCGGTGCGCTGGTTGCTGCCTTCCCAGAAGAACTGGTCGATCAGGTAGCCGTGGGCACCATGGATTTCCACGCCGTCCATGCCAATGCTCTGGGCATCCTTTGCCGCCTGGGCAAACGCGGCGATCACGTCCTGAATGTCCTGTTTTGTCATACCGTGAACCACGACCTGACCGTCCTTCATTTTTTCCGACGGGCCAAAACCCGGCACGCTGGCGTCCGGCTCGGTGCCAATACGGCGCACACTGCCGACGTGCCACAGTTGCGGAACGATCTTGCCTCCCTCGGCATGCACCGCATCGACGACTTTTTTCCAGCCCGTCAGCGCCGCTTCGCCGTAGAACTGCGGAACGTTGGGGTAGCCGTTGGAAGCCTTGTGCCCGACAGTTGTGCCTTCGGTGATGATCAAGCCCACGCCAGCGGCGGCGCGACGGCGGTAATATTCGATCACTTTGGAATTCGGTACGCCGCCTGGCGAAAACGAGCGGGTCATCGGCGCCATGACGACGCGGGTCGGCAGTTTGAGGGTGCCGACGTGGAACGGTTTGAACAGGGCTTTGACGGGCATGGGAACGCTCCACGGGGATAGACTTTATGACGGCTATAATATGGAGGCTTGCACGCGCTGAACAGCACTATTGATTTGGGTGATTAAACATCAAAAGGGGGGACGTTGTAGGAGCCGGCTTGCTGGCGATGGACTCGAAAACACCGCGTGGTGTCAGGCGATGCGCGTCATCGTTGACGACCATCGCCAGCAAGCCGGCTCCTACGAAGGGATATGTCAGGCCAACGCTTTCTCGATGGCCTGAACAACACTCGGATCATCCGGTGCCGTACGCGGTGAAAACCGCGCCAGCACACGACCATCCTTACCCAGCAGGAATTTTTCGAAGTTCCAGGTGATGTCACCGGGAAACTCGGCGCCCTCGCCCGCCAGCAACTTGTACAGCTGGTGACGCTCGTGACCGTTGACTTCCAGCTTGCTGGACAACGGAAAGGTCACGCCATAGTTGAGGCTGCAGAAGTTCTTTATTTCCTGTTCGGTACCGGGTTCCTGACCGGCAAACTGGTTGCATGGCAAGCCCAGCACGCTGAAGCCTTTACCTTTGTACTGCTGGTAGAGGTTTTCCAGCGCCGCGTACTGTGGCGTCAAGCCACATTTGGAGGCCACGTTGACCACCAGCACGACTTGCCCCTTGAAAGGGGCCAGAGGTAGCTCCTGGCCATCCAGGGCTGTCAAATTAAGTTCGTGAAAAGCACTCATGACGTACTCCAGATTCCCGTGTTCTTCTCGAAACAGCCACTTGGTGGTGTCGCCTGGAACAGCCGCAGACTAAAAAGGCGCCCTCGGGGCGCCTCTCCAGCTATCTGAGCTTAGCGCAGAAATCAGTGGTGATGGCCACCTTCGCCATGGACGTGGCCATGAGCGATTTCTTCCTGGCTGGCATCACGGATGTTGATGATCTTGACCTGGAAATTCAGGCGCTGACCCGCCAATGGGTGGTTGCCGTCTACGGTGACGTCATCGCCGTCCAGATCGCGGATGGTCACGATCTGCATTTGGCCGTCCGGAGCGGAAGCATGGAACTGCATGCCCACTTCCAGCTCGTCGACACCTTCGAACATGCTGCGGCTCAGGGTGCTGACCAGTTCGGCAGCGTACTCGCCATAGGCATCTTCAGGTTCAACGGCTACGGTCAGCTCGTCGCCGACTGCTTTGCCTTCCAGCGCCTTTTCCAGGCCCGGGATGATGTTGCCTGCGCCTTGCAGGTAGACCAGCGGCGCGCCGCCGGCGGAGCTGTCGATGACCTCACCAGCGTCGTTGGTCAGGGTATAGTCGATGGAGACAGCCTTATTGGCGGCGATCAGCATGGGGCGAGACCTTTTGCATAAGAATATAGAAAGACCCAGTTTAGCGAAGCAATCGCCCGAAAGCGAACACAACCCGGACAGACGGGGTGTGACGATCACAGGCTTCCATCAGGACGAGGACGGCCACTGGGTGGCCGAGCTTTCGTGCGGCCATACCCAACACCTGCGCCATCAGCCACCCTGGCAATCACGGGCCTGGGTCATGGACCCTGCGCAGCGCCAGGAAAAAATAGGCCAGCCCTTTGATTGCGGTTGGTGCGCACAAGGCTCGGTTAGCGATAACCTTGGCGACTGAATTTCGGTAGTTGGCCAGTCATAGGTCGGCACCATTGCCATGCACCTTTAGAGAATCCGCATGCAAACTTTTTTTATCGCACCCACCGATTTTGGCGTGGGCCTGACCTCCATCAGCCTCGGGCTGGTGCGAACCCTCGAGCGGGCCGGCCTCAAGGTTGGCTTTTTCAAGCCGATTGCCCAGCCCCATCCAGGTGACACCGGCCCTGAACGCTCCACCGAGCTGGTGGCGCGCACCCACGGCCTGAAACCGCCAAAACCCTTGGGCCTGGCCCATGTCGAGCGCATGCTCGGCGACGGCCAGCTCGATGAGTTGCTCGAAGAAATCATCACCCTTTATCAGCAGGCCGCCATCGGCAAGGATGTGTTGATCGTCGAAGGCATGGTCCCGACCCGCAGCGCCAGCTATGCCGCGCGGGTCAACTTGCACCTGGCCAAGAGCCTCGATGCCGAGGTGATCCTGGTTTCGGCACCGGAAAACGAAGTACTGACCGAATTGTCTGGCCGAGTGGAACTGCAAGCGCAATTGTTCGGCGGCCCCAAGGATCCGAAAGTCCTCGGCGTGATCCTCAACAAGGTCAAGACCGAGGAAAGCATGGAGGCCTTCGCCGCACGCCTGAACGAACACTCGCCGCTGTTGCGCAGTGGCGACTTCCGTCTGCTCGGTTGTATTCCATACCAGCCGGAACTGAATGCGCCGCGCACGCGAGACGTAGCGGACTTGATGGGCGCACAGGTGCTCAACGCCGGCGACTACGAAACCCGGCGCATGACCAAGATCATCATTTGCGCGCGTACCATGCGCAACACCGTGGAGCTGCTCAAGCCCGGCGTGCTGGTGGTGACCCCGGGCGATCGTGACGACATCATCCTCGCCGTGAGCCTCGCGGCCATGAACGGCGTACCCCTGGCCGGCCTGTTGCTGACCAGCGACACCCTGCCCGACCCGCGCATCATGGACTTGTGCCGCGGCGCCCTGCAGGCGGGCTTGCCCGTGTTGTCGGTGAGCACCGGGTCCTATGACACCGCCAACCAGCTCAATGGCTTGAACAAGGAAATCCCGATCGACGACCGTGAGCGCGCGGAAATCATCACCGATTTCGTCGCCAGCCATCTCGACGCCAACTGGCTGCACCAGCGCTGCGGTACCCCTCGAGAAATGCGCCTGTCGCCAGCGGTGTTCCGTTATCAATTGATCCAGCGCGCCCAGTCCGCCAACAAGCGCATCGTCCTGCCGGAAGGCAGCGAACCGCTGACCGTACAAGCCGCCGCCATCTGCCAGGCCCGAGGCATTGCGCGATGCGTATTGCTGGCCAAGCCTGCAGATGTCGAAGCGGTGGCCCGCGCGCAAGGCATCGAACTGCCGCCAGGGTTGGAAATTCTCGACCCTGACCTGATTCGCGAACGCTACGTCGAGCCGATGGTCGCCCTGCGCAAGTCCAAAAGCCTCAACGCCCCGATGGCCGAGCAGCAACTGGAAGACACCGTGGTGATCGGCACCATGATGCTGGCGCTGGATGAAGTCGACGGGCTGGTATCGGGCGTCATCCACTCTACCGCCAATACCATCCGACCGGCACTGCAATTGATCAAGACCGCACCGGGCTGCACCCTGGTGTCGTCGGTGTTCTTCATGCTGTTTCCCGAAGAAGTGCTGGTCTATGGCGACTGCGTGATGAACCCGCACCCGAGCGCCGCCGAACTGGCCGAGATCGCGCTGCAAAGCGCCGACTCGGCGGCGGCATTCGGCATCACTCCGCGTGTGGCGATGATCAGTTACTCCAGCGGTGAATCTGCCAGTGGCGAGGAAGTCGAGAAGGTACGCGAGGCGACGTTGCTTGCCCATGAACAGCAAAACTCGTTGCTGATCGACGGGCCGTTGCAATACGACGCCGCTGCCAACGAAACCGTGGCCCGGCAACTGGCACCGAACAGCCAGGTGGCCGGTCGCGCCACAGTGTTCGTATTCCCCGACCTGAACACCGGCAACACCACGCACAAAGCCGTGCAGCGTAGCGCCGACTGCGTCAGCCTCGGCCCGATGCTGCAGGGCCTGCGCAAACCGGTGAACGATTTGCCGCGCGGCGCGCAGGTCGACGACATCGTCTACACGATTGCCCTGACCGCGATTCAAGCGGCCAACCGACCTATGGATGTGTAAATGCTGGATTTTCTACCTGCCCCGGCGCGCGGCGTGATCGCCGCGCTGCTGCTGGCGCTGAACACGATTTTGCTGTGCTCGTTCCTGTTCTGTGTGGCGCTGATCAAGGTCCTGCCGTTCGCATTCACCCAACGCATTGCACACTGGTTGATGAGCCATACCCACGAAGCCTGGATCAGCATCAATAAAGGCTGGATGAACCTGGTCCGTCGCACCCGCTGGCACGTCAGCGGCCTGCAAGGCCTGGACTATCAGCACTCGTACCTGATCACCAGCAATCACCAGAGCTGGGTCGACATCCTGGTGCTGCAATATGTGCTCAATCGACGTATCCAGCCGCTGAAGTTCTTCCTCAAGCAGGAGTTGATCTGGGTACCGGTGATCGGCCTGGCCTGGTGGGCACTGGGATTCCCGTTCATGAAGCGCTACTCCAAGGCCTATCTGGAAAAGCACCCGGAGAAGAAAGGTGAGGACCTGGAAACCACGCGCAAGACTTGTGCGAAGTTTCGCAACAACCCGGTGGGCATCTTCAATTTCGTCGAAGGCACGCGCTTCACCGAAGGCAAGCATGCCCAGCAGAAATCGCCTTTCAAGTACTTGCTCAAGCCCAAGGCTGGGGGCATTGCTTTTGTACTGGATGCCATGGGTGAACAACTGGAATCGATCGTCAACGTGGCCATCCACTACCCGACCGGGCGCCCGGGTTTCCGGGATTTGCTGTGCGGGAATGTTGCGGATGTGGTGGTGCACTTTGAAGAGCTGAAGATTGCGCCGCAGTTCATAGGCAAGAACTACGACCAGGACGGTGAGTATCGCCTGCAGTTCCAGGGCTGGATCAACCAGATGTGGCAGGACAAGGATGCTCTGCTTGCGCAGATGCACCGCGAATATCCAGCCAAGTATTGAAGCGCCTGTACCGGCCTCTTCGCGGGCAAGCCCGCTCCCACAGGATGTTGGGTCGTATACAAAAAATGTGATCGCCGAGATCACTGTGGGAGCGGGCTTGCCCGCGAAGGCGTCCGACCAGACACAAAAAAACCCGCCGATGATCACTCATCGGCGGGTTTTTTATTTGCGGCCAGCGCTTAGATCGCGCCGCGCTTACGCAGCAGATCCAGCACCTGCTTCACGCCGTCTTCCAGCGAGACTGACTGGGTATCGATCACCAGATCGGCATCCAGCGGCACGTCGTACGGGAAGGACTCGCCCGGGATGTTGTCCCCGGCTGCCGCGTACAAGCCTTGCGGGTCACGTTCGGCACAGACCGTCGGCGAGGCCTGGACGTAGACCGTCAGCAGGCGCTCTTTGCCGATCAGTTCCCGGGCCTGTTCACGACCTTCGGCACTCGGTGCAACGAACGCTGCCAGGGTCAGTAGGCCGGCTTCGTTGAACTGACGCGCCACGTGCGCGGCACGACGCCAGTTCTCGGTGCGACCGGCGCGATCCTGTGGCAGGCCTTTGTTCAGGTCGTGACGCAGGTTCTGGCCATCGAGCACGTACACCGCACGACCCAGGTCGAACAGTTTGCGCTCGACCGCATAAGCCAGGGTGCTTTTGCCCGCGCCCGACAAGCCGCTGAACAGCACGGTGGCCGGTTGCTGGCCGAAGCGCTGCGCGCGCTCTTCGGTAGCGACGTGGGCCAGCTTGCCGTGGTGGGTGCTGGTGCCATGCGCCAACGGCTGCGCGACGATCATGCCGGCGCCGACGGTGCCGTTGGTCAGGCGGTCGATGATGATGAAGGCGCCGGTGGTGCGGTTGCTGTCGTAACCGTCGAGGGCAATCGGCGCGTCGAGCGCGATCTTGACCTTGCCGATTTCGTTCAGCTGCAGCGCGCTGGCCGGACCTTCTTCCAGGGTATTCACGTCAACCTTGTTGACGATGCTGGCGATGGAACCCGGCACGTAACTGGTGGCGCGTTTGATGTCGTATTTCTTGCCCGGCAGCATCGGCTCTTCAGCCATCCACACCAGCATCGCTTCGAAGCTGTCGGTGACTGGCGGCACGTTGTCGGCATGCACCAACAGGTCGCCACGGGAGATGTCGATCTCGTCTTCCATGGTCAGGGTTACCGCCTGACCAGGACCTGCGTGTTCCAGTTCACCTTCGAAGGTGACGATGGATTTCACGCGGCTGCTTTTGCCCGACGGCAGCACCACGACTTCGTCGCCCTTCTTGACGATGCCGCTGGCCAGGGTGCCGGCGAAACCGCGGAAGTTCAGGTTCGGACGGTTGACGTATTGCACCGGGAAACGCAGGTCGGTGAAGTTGCGATCGCCCGCCACTTCCACGGTCTCGAGGATTTCCATCAGCGACTGGCCGGTGTACCACGGCGAACGCTCGGACTTGTTCACCACGTTGTCGCCTTTGAGCGCAGACATCGGCACGAAGTGCATCGTGGTGGGCTTCATCTTCAAGCCTTCGGCGAACTGCAGGTAGTCAGCCTTGATCGACTCGAACACGCCCTGGTCGAAGTCCTTGAGGTCCATCTTGTTGATGGCCACAACGATGTGCTTGATGCCCAGCAACGAGGCGATGAAGCTGTGGCGACGGGTCTGGGTCTGCACGCCGTAACGGGCGTCGACCAGGATGATCGCCAGGTCACAGGTGGAGGCACCGGTGGCCATGTTGCGGGTGTACTGCTCATGGCCGGGGGTGTCGGCGATGATGAATTTGCGCTTGGCGGTGGAGAAATAGCGGTACGCGACATCGATGGTGATGCCTTGCTCACGCTCGGCCTGCAGGCCATCGACCAGCAGTGCCAGGTCGATGTCTTCACCGGTGGTGCCGACTTTTTTCGAGTCGCGGGTAATCGCTTCCAGGTGATCTTCGTAGATCATCTTGGAGTCGTGCAGCAGGCGCCCGATCAGGGTGCTCTTGCCGTCGTCGACGTTACCGCAGGTCAAAAAGCGCAGCAGCTCTTTACGTTCGTGCTGGCCCAGGTAGGCGAGGATGTCCTCGCTGATCAAATCAGATGCGTGCGACATGACAGCCCCTTAGAAATAACCTTGACGTTTTTTGTCTTCCATCGAGCCTGCGCCATCATGGTCGATGACACGGCCCTGGCGCTCGGAAGTTCGCGTCAGGAGCATTTCCTGAATGATGTCCGTGAGGCTTTCGGCCTCGGACTCCACCGCGCCCGTCAACGGGTAGCAGCCAAGGGTACGGAACCGCACTTTCTTCTTGACGATACGCGCTTTGTCTTCATCGCTCAGGTGTTCGAGGATGCGCTCGTCGTCGATCATGATCAGGGTGCCGTTCTTCTCGATGACTTCACGCTCGGCGGCGAAGTACAGCGGGACGATCGGGATGCCTTCCAGATAGATGTACTGCCAGATGTCCAGCTCGGTCCAGTTCGACAACGGGAATACGCGGATGGATTCGCCCTTGTTGACCTTGCCGTTGTAGACGTTCCACAGCTCGGGGCGCTGGTTTTTCGGGTCCCAGCGGTGCTTGCTGTCGCGGAACGAGTACACACGCTCTTTGGCGCGGGACTTCTCTTCGTCGCGGCGCGCACCACCGAAGGCGGCGTCGAAACCATATTTGTCCAAAGCCTGCTTCAGGCCTTCGGTCTTCATGATGTCGGTGTGCTTGGCACTGCCGTGGGTGAACGGATTGATGCCTTGTGCCACGCCGTCGGGGTTCACATGGGTGATCAGGTCCAGGCCCAGCTCGGCGACCATCTTGTCGCGGAACCTGTACATCTCCTGGAATTTCCACCGGGTGTCGACGTGCATCACCGGGAACGGCAGCTTGCCGGGGAAGAACGCCTTGCGTGCCAGGTGCAGCATCACGGCGGAGTCTTTACCGATGGAGTACAGCATCACCGGGTTGTCGAACTCGGCGGCCACCTCGCGGATGATGTGGATGCTTTCCGCCTCCAGCTGTTTCAGATGCGTCAGTTTGTCGACCATGGCTACTCACGAAAACATTCTTATGAACGGCCAGCGGGCCGTGTTCGAGCGGGGAATCCTAGCACAGCGCCCCCTTCTAATCAGGACGCGAACTAGATCGAAAGAGCATATGAATATGCCCGCCTGTTTGGGCGTTCATCGGCGAACTCATCTCTGTGGGAGCTGCCGCAGGCTGCGATCTTTTGATCTTGATCTTGAAAAAGCAAAATCAAAAGATCGCAGCCTGCGGCAGCTCCTACAGGGGGGCCTCTCAGATGGGGTTCGGGCAATCGATGAAGATGTGCTCAAGGGCAAACCGCTTCGCCAGGTAATCACCCAGCGCCTGCACGCCATAACGCTCGGTGGCATGGTGCCCGGCAGCAATGAAGCTGATGTCGTTTTCCCGGGCACTGTGGAAGGTTTGCTCCGAGGCTTCGCCGCTGAGGTACAGATCGACGCCCGCCAGTATCGCCTGGTCGATGTAGCCCTGACCGCCACCGGTGCACCAACCAACGCGGCGGATCATTGCGCTGCCTTCAATCAGCAATGGCTCGCGGCCCATGACTTCTTGCACACGGCGGGCGAAATCCCGGGGGGAGGCAGGCTCGTTCAACGAACCGACCAGGCCGACGATCTTCAGGTTGTCCGGGTCCAGCGGACCTTCGACGGTAATGTCCAGTTGCCGTGCCAACTGCACGTTGTTGCCAACATCAGGGTGCAGGTCCAGCGGCAGGTGATAGGACAGCAGGCTGATGTCGTGCTTGAGCAGGGTCTTGAGGCGGCGCTGCTTCATGCCGGTGATGCACGGGTTCTCGCCTTTCCAGAAGTAGCCGTGATGCACCAGCACCAGATCCGCGTTGGCCTCTACCGCAGCATCGAGCAAGGCCTGGCTGGCGGTAACGCCGCTGACGATGCGCATCACCTGCGGCCGGCCCTCGACCTGCAGGCCGTTGGGGCAGTAATCGGCAATTTTCGAACTAGTGAGGTAACGGTCGGCTTCTTCGACCAGGGTGCTCAGGGCGACGGCCATAAAAGACTCCTAAATATCCCGTTCAGAGGCACGCGCGGCCTCGTATAATGCGCGTCATTATGAGCGGTCTCATACCGCCTGCAACTCTCTCAGGACGTGTTTAATGCTCAAGGCGCTGCGTTTTTCCGGCTGGCCGCTGTTGGCCGGCGTGCTTGTCGCTCTGTTAATCATCCAGCGTTACCCGCAGTGGGTCGGGCTTCCAAGCCTCGACGTCAACCTGCAACAGGCCCCGCAAACCACCAGTATGCAGCAAGGCCCGGTGTCCTATTCCGACGCGGTGACCACCGCCGCGCCGTCGGTGGTGAACCTGTACACCACCAAAGTCATCAACAAACCCAATCATCCGCTGTTCGAGGACCCGCAGTTTCGTCGATTCTTCGGCGACAACTCGCCCAAGCAGAAACGCATGGAGTCGAGCCTGGGCTCCGGCGTGATCATGAGCCCGGAAGGCTACATCCTGACCAACAACCACGTGACCAGCGGTGCCGACCAGATCGTGGTGGCGCTCAAGGACGGCCGTGAAACCCTAGCTAGGGTGATTGGCAGCGACCCGGAAACCGACCTCGCGGTCCTCAAGATCGACCTGAAGAAACTGCCTTCGATCACTGTCGGCCGCTCCGACAACATCCGCATCGGCGACGTGGCCCTCGCCATCGGCAACCCGTTCGGCGTCGGCCAGACGGTAACCATGGGCATCATCAGTGCCACCGGGCGTAATCAGCTGGGCCTGAACAATTATGAAGACTTCATCCAGACCGACGCCGCGATCAACCCCGGCAACTCCGGCGGTGCACTGGTGGACGCCAATGGCAACCTGACCGGTATCAATACGGCGATTTTCTCCAAGTCCGGAGGCTCGCAAGGCATTGGTTTCGCGATTCCGGTGAAGCTGGCCATGGAAGTGATGAAATCGATCATCGAACACGGCCAGGTGATTCGCGGCTGGCTCGGTATCGAAGTGCAGCCATTGTCCCAGGAACTGGCGGAGTCGTTTGGCCTGTCGGGGCGTCCGGGCATCGTCGTCGCCGGGATTTTCCGCGACGGTCCGGCGCAGAAAGCCGGCCTGCAACTGGGCGACGTGATTCTCAGCATCGACGGCGAACCGGCTGGCGATGGCCGACGCTCGATGAACCAGGTCGCGCGGATCAAGCCGACCGATAAGGTCACGATCGAGGTGATGCGCAACGGCAAGGAACTCAAGCTCACGGCGGAAATCGGCTTGCGCCCGCCACCGGCGCCGGTCAAAGAGAAAGAAGAAAACTAACGCAGTCGAGGTACATGATCGTTCCCACGCTCTGCGTGGGACGATCAGTGTGACGGAGGTTTAGAGGTCGCCGAGGCCGTCGATCAGGGCCTGGTTTTGCTCCGGCGTGCCGATCGAAATCCGCAGGAACTGGGCAATCCGCTCCTGCTTGAAGTGCCGCACGATCACGCCTTGCTCGCGCAATTTAGCTGCCAGGCCTGCCGCATCGTGCTTGGGGTGACGGGCGAAGATGAAGTTCGCGGCCGACGGCAGCACTTCAAAGCCCTTCGCCTGCAACTGCGCGACCACCTTGTCGCGGCTCTCGATGACCAATCGGCACGTCTTGTCGAAGTACTCACGATCCTCGAACGCCGCCGCCGCGCCGACATTCGCCATGCGATCGATCGGATAGGAGTTGAAGCTGTTCTTGATCCGCTCCAGCGCCTCGATCAGGTCCGGATGCCCCACCGCCAGCCCAACCCGCAGGCCCGCCAGGGAACGGGATTTTGACAGGGTCTGGGTCACCAGCAGGTTTGGATAACGGTCTACCAACGTGATTGCCGTCTCGCCACCGAAGTCGATGTAAGCCTCGTCCACCACGACCACCGAGTCCGGGCTGCCCTTGAGGATTTGCTCGACCGCCTCCAGCGCCAACAGGCAACCGGTCGGTGCGTTCGGGTTGGGGAAAATGATCCCGCCGTTCGGTTTTGCGTAGTCCGCAGGATTGATCAGGAACTGCTCGTCCAGCGGCACCGCATCGAACTTGATGCCGTACAGCCCGCAATAGACCGGATAGAAGCTGTAGCTGATGTCCGGGAACAGCAGCGGCTGATCGTGCTGCAGCAACCCGTGGAAGATGTGTGCCAGCACTTCGTCGGAGCCGTTGCCGAGAAATACCTGGTTGCTCTGCACGCCGTAGTACTTGGCCACGGCATTTTTCAGCAGGTCGCTGTTCGGGTCCGGGTACAGGCGCAGGTTGTCGTTCAATTCGGTCTGCATCGCAGCCAGGGCCTTGGGCGATGGACCGTAGGGGTTTTCGTTGGTGTTGAGCTTCACCAGTTTTGCCAGCTTTGGCTGCTCGCCGGGTACGTAAGGCACCAGGTTCTTGACGAACGGGCTCCAGAATTTACTCATCTCAGTTCCCCTGCTTGTCGTCGATGATGCGGTATTCGGCACTGCGGGCGTGGGCAGTCAGCGACTCGCCACGGGCCAGCACGGAAGCGGTTTTGCCGAGGTCGGACGCGCCCTGCTCCGAGCAGAAAATGATCGACGAACGTTTCTGGAAGTCGTATACGCCCAGCGGCGACGAGAACCGCGCCGTGCCGGAAGTCGGCAATACGTGGTTCGGGCCTGCGCAGTAGTCGCCCAGCGCTTCGCTGGTGTGGCGACCCATGAAGATGGCGCCGGCATGACGGATCTGTGGAAGCCAGGCTTGCGGATCGGCAACCGACAACTCCAGGTGCTCCGGCGCGATGCGGTTGGCCACTTCGATGGCTTGCTCCATGTCACGCACCTGGATCAGCGCACCACGGCCGTTGATCGAGGTTTCGATGATCTCGGCGCGCTCCATGGTCGGCATCAGTTTGGCAATGCTCGCGGCGACCTGATCGAGAAAGGCCGCATCCGGGCTGACCAGGATCGCCTGGGCGTCTTCGTCATGCTCGGCCTGGGAGAACAGATCCATGGCAATCCAGTCAGGATCAGTCAGGCCGTCACACACCACGAGGATCTCGGACGGGCCGGCAATCATGTCGATACCGACCTGGCCAAACACGTGACGCTTGGCGGTGGCGACATAGATGTTGCCCGGGCCAACCACTTTGTCGACTTGCGGCACGCTTTCGGTGCCATAAGCCAGCGCGGCAACAGCTTGGGCTCCACCGATGGTGAACACACGGTCAACGCCCGCGATACAGGCGGCAGCCAGCACCAGCTCGTTGATTTCGCCGCGTGGGGTCGGCACCACCATGACCACTTCGGTCACGCCGGCAACCTTGGCCGGAATCGCGTTCATCAACACGGAAGAAGGGTACGACGCCTTGCCGCCCGGCACGTACAGACCGGCGCGATCGAGCGGCGTGACCTTTTGGCCCAGCACGGTGCCGTCAGCTTCGGTGTAGCTCCAGGAGTCCTGTTTCTGCTTTTCGTGGTAGCTGCGTACGCGGGCCGCGGCTTTTTCCAGGGCTTCGCGCTGTGGCACGGTAATGCGGGTCAACGCCAGTTCCAGGCGCTCGCGCGGCAGGATCAGGTCAGCCATGGAGGCGACGTCCAACCCGTCGAACTGTCGGGTGAACTCCACCAACGCGGCATCGCCACGCTCGCGCACGGCCTTGATGATGTCCAGCACCCGCTGATTGACCGAGTCGTCAGACACACTTTCCCAGCTCAGCAGATGATCCAGATGATGTGCGAAATCCGGGTCAGCAGCGTTGAGTCGGCGAATTGCAGTCGGTGCGGTCATAGCGAGAGCCTCATAGGATTGGCAAAAAACTCAGGCGCCCGAAGCTAACATTCGATCCGCTTGGGCACCTGAGAATTCTGGCTATGAGGCGGATAGACGGCGCAACTCAAAGTCGCGCGGGTGAATCAGCCGCGGTGTCGAGACTCCACTGCCTTGCGCAGGGTGTCGATCAACGCCTGGATACGGGCGTGCTGCATTTTCATCGAAGCTTTGTTGACGATTAGCCGGGAGCTGATGGCCGCGATGAAATCCTGTGGCTCCAGGCCGTTGGCCCGCAGCGTGTTACCGGTGTCGACCACGTCGATGATCTTGTCGGCCAAGCCGATCAACGGCGCCAGCTCCATCGAGCCGTAGAGCTTGATGATGTCGACCTGACGGCCCTGCTCGGCGTAGTAGCGCTTGGCAACGTTGACGAACTTGGTGGCGATACGCAGGCGGCCCTTGGGCTCGACCGCGCCGACCTTGCCGGCGGTCATCAACTTGCACTGGGCAATCTGCAAGTCCAATGGCTCGTACAGGCCTTGACCGCCGTATTCCATCAGCACGTCTTTACCAGCAACACCGAGGTCGGCGGCACCATGCTCGACATAGGTCGGCACGTCGGTGGCACGCACGATCAACAGGCGTACATCTTCCTGGGTCGTGGGAATGATCAGCTTGCGACTCTTGTCCGGATTCTCGGTCGGCACGATGCCCGCTTCAGCCAGAAGCGGCAGGGTGTCGTCAAGGATGCGGCCCTTGGACAGTGCGATGGTCAACATGGGAAACGTCAGTCCTTATCAAGGTACTCATGTCCGGTCGCAAATGGCGCCGGACACACATCGAGCCGGAAACCGGCTCGACTCACAACAATTCAACGGGCACGTCCCTGCGCCCATGCAGCAGAAACTAGCCCGGAACGCGGCGGATCTTGGCGCCCAGCATCTGCAGTTTCTCTTCGATGCACTCGTAACCACGGTCTATGTGGTAGATGCGATCGATCAGGGTATCGCCGTCGGCAATCAGCGCCGAAATCACCAGGCTGGCCGAAGCCCGCAAGTCGGTGGCCATCACTGGCGCGCCCTTGAGCTTCTCGGTGCCGGTGACGATGGCGGTGTTGCCCTCGACCTGGATCTTGGCGCCCATGCGGTGCAGTTCGTACACGTGCATGAAGCGGTTTTCGAAGATCGTCTCGATCACAGCACCCGTGCCTTCGGCAATGGCGTTGAGGGAGATGAACTGCGCCTGCATGTCGGTCGGGAACGCCGGGTACGGAGCGGTTCGCACGTTCACGGCTTTAGGCCGCTTGCCGTGCATGTTCAGCTCGATCCAGTCTTCACCGGTGGTGATTTCGGCGCCTGCTTCGCGGAGTTTCTCCAGCACGGCTTCGAGAATGGTCGGATCGGTGTCCTTGACCTTCACACGCCCGCCGGTCACGGCTGCGGCCACCAGGTAGGTGCCGGTTTCGATACGGTCCGGCATCACCTTGTAGGTGGTGGTGTGCAGACGCTCAACGCCATCGATGGTGATGGTGTCGGTGCCAGCGCCGGAAACCTTGGCGCCCATGGCGTTCAGGAAGTTCGCCAGGTCGACGACTTCAGGCTCGCGCGCGGCGTTCGCCAGGACACTGCGGCCCTTGGCCAGGGCTGCAGCCATCATGATGTTTTCGGTACCGGTCACACTGACGGTGTCGAAGAAGAAATGCGCACCGCGCAAGCCGCCTTCTGGCGCCTTGGCCTTGATGTAGCCGCCTTCGACGTCGATGATCGCGCCCATGGCCTCCAGGCCACGGATGTGCAGGTCCACCGGACGCGAACCGATGGCGCAACCGCCAGGCAACGCGACTTCGGCTTCACCGAAACGGGCAACCATCGGGCCCAGCACCAGGATCGACGCACGCATGGTCTTAACCAGTTCGTACGGAGCGATCAGGGTCTTGATGGTACGCGGATCGATTTCGACGGCCAGTTTCTCGTCGATCACCGGCTCGATCCCCATGCGACCGAACAGTTCGATCATGGTGGTGATGTCGTGCAGGTGTGGCAGGTTGGCAACGGTCACCGGACCATCGCACAGCAGGGTGGCCGCCAGGATCGGCAGGGCAGAGTTCTTTGCCCCGGAGATGCGGATCTCGCCGTCAAGACGAGCACCGCCAGTAATAATCAATTTATCCATAAGAATCTCTACGCCCGTGGGCTCAGGTGCGCTCGGCCCAGGCCGCGCTGCTGAAAAATTTCATAGTGACCGCATGGATGCTGCCATCGGTGATCCATGGGTTCAAATGGGCATAGACCTGCTGCTGACGCTTCACCGGGCTCAACGCCGCCAGTTCATCGCTAATCACGTTCAGCTGGAAATTGCAGCCTTCGCCCTCGACTTCTACCTTCGTTCCGGGCAGCTTTCCTTCAAGAAAGCTCTTCACTTCGTTGGCCTGCATGCTCAACCTCAATCGGCGCCCTGTGCGCGCGGGTCGGACATCATACAAAAAAGCCCCGCGCCTGCGAACCCCGGGAAGCAGGACTCTGACGGGGGGCTTCTTTATAGATGCGGGTTAGGGATGCGCCAACAGCTCGGTCAGTTCACTGACCTGAGCGATTTCGCGCATGTCTTCTGGCATCCCGCGGATGCTCAGCGCCTTGCCGGCCGCCTGGGCATCTCGCATGAAACACAACAGCAACGACAGACCGACGCTGCTGGATTTCTCCACCGCCGAACAATCGACTACCACGGCCGCGGCCTTGCTGGCCTTGATCAGCGCCTGCCCCTGCTCGCGCAATTGAGGGCCGGTGCGATAATCCAGCACACCGCTGAGCCGCAGCTCGCCGGCGTCGTCTATCTGGACCGCCGACTCACTCATTGGGTCTGTTTCTCGGTGGATTGCTCAGCGGTTTCCTTGGCCTTGGCGACTTCCCCGGCCCAACCATTGATGGTTTTGTCCAGGTCGTTGCCATTGCGCTGCATCGCATCAGCGAACTGATCACGGAACAGCTTGCCAATGTTGATACCGTTGATGATGACGTTGCGCAGCTTCCACTCGCCACCGACCTTTTCCAGTGTGTAGGACACAGGATAGATCGCGCCGTTGCTGCCCTTGACTGTCATGCCGACACTCGTACGGTTGCCCGACTCGTCCTTGGCAGGATCAACGGTGATGCCTTGGTTGTTGTACTCAAGCAAGGCATTGCCATAGAACTGGAACAGACCCTTCTTGAAGTTTTCTTCAAAGGTCTTCATTTGCGCAGGGGTCGCCTTGCGCGAGTACTTGACCGTCATGATGCTCTTGGAAATACCTTCGGCATCCACTACAGGCCCGACAATGCTGTTGAGCGCCGCGTAGAAGTCCTGCGGATCCTGCTTGTACTTCTCTTTGTTGGCGGCCAGGTCGGCCAGCAGCCGGTTAGTGGTGTCCTGGACCAGCTCGTGCGCGCTAGGCGCCGCCACGGCATTGGCCATCATCGGCAAGGCCGCGAGCAAAACCAACAGGCCACGTCGCAAGGTAGAGATCATTCAAAAGCTCCTCATTTGGCGTCTTTGCTAACGGTATTGAGCAGGAATTTACCGATCAGGTCCTCGAGCACCAGCGACGACTGGGTGTCGTGGATGGTCCCACCATCCTTGAGCAAGGCTTCTTCCCCGCCCACGCTGATACCGATGTACTTCTCGCCCAACAGGCCAGCGGTCAGGATAGATGCAGTGGAGTCTGCCGGTAGGTTATCTACGCGCTTCTCCAGTTGCATGGTTACCCGACCAGTGAAACTGTCGCGATCCAGATCGATTGCCGTGACCTTGCCGATGGTCACACCGGCCATGGTCACTTTAGCTCTGACAGTCAAACCGGCGATATTGTCGAAATACGCATAAAGTTTATAGGTTTCGGTGCTCGGGCTCGGGGACAGTCCACTGACCCGCAACGCCAGCAACAGCAAAGCCAGGATGCCAGCCAGCAAGAAAAGGCCGACACCGATTTCCAGGGTGCGGTTTTGCATCAGAAATCTCCAAACATCAAGGCGGTCAGAATAAAGTCCAGGCCGAGCACAGCCAAAGAGGCATACACCACGGTCTTGGTAGTGGCACGGCTGATCCCCTCTGAAGTGGGTTCACAGTCATAGCCTTGGAATACGGCGATCCAGGTCACGACAAAGGCGAAGACCATGCTTTTGATGATGCCGTTGAGCACATCGTCGACAAAGGTCACGCTGTTCTGCATGTTCGACCAGTAGGAGCCTTCATAGACACCCAGCCAGTCGACGGCCACCCAGGAACCGCCCCAGATACCCACCACGCTGAAGATCATCGCCAGCACCGGCAGGGAAATGAAGCCGGCCCACAGGCGCGGGGCAATGATGTACTTGAGCGGGTCCACCCCGATCATCTCCAGGCTGGAGAGCTGTTCGGTGGACTTCATGTTGCCGATTTCCGCGGTCAGTGCCGAACCGGCACGCCCGGCGAACAGCAATGCCGTGACCACCGGCCCCAGCTCACGCAGCAGCGTCAGCGCCACCATCTGCCCCACCGCCTGCTCCGAACCGTAGCTGGACAGGATGTTGAAGCCTTGCAGCGCCAGCACCATGCCGATGAATATCCCGGAGACCACGATGATCACCAGGGACATCACGCCCACTGAATGCAGTTGCTTGACCAGCAGGCCAAACCCGCCACCGATGCCACCACGCCCCAGCAATGCATGGAACAGGAACAGCGAAGAGCGCCCGAACACCGCCAGCACGTCGATGCCGCCATGGCCGAACCGGCGCACCCTTTCCAAAAGTGAAATCTTGCGCATCAACGCTTCCCCAGGAGATCTGCGCGGTAATCCGTCGCTGGAAAGTGATAGGGGACCGGACCGTCGGGCTCGCCTGTCATGAATTGACGGATACGCGGATCGTCCGAGTTCATCAGCTCGGCGGGCGAGCCCTGCCCCAACACCTGCCCGTCGCCCACGACATAGATGTAGTCGGCGATGCTGGCGGTTTCGGCCAGGTCATGGGAAACCACGATACTGGTAATGCCCAGCGCATCGTTGAGCAAGCGGATCAGGCGCACCAGCACGCCCATGGCAATGGGGTCCTGTCCGACGAAGGGCTCGTCATACATGAGAATCTGCGGATCGAGCGCAATCGCCCGCGCCAGTGCGACGCGACGCTTCATGCCGCCGGACAGTTCGTCGGGCATCAGGTCGATCGCACCGCGCAATCCCACGGCCTGCAATTTGAGCAGGACGATGTCGCGGATCATTTCTTCGGGCAGCTTGGTATGAACGCGCAATGGGAACGCGACGTTCTCGAAGACATCGAGGTCGGTAAACAGTGCGCCACTCTGAAACAGCACGCCCATGTGCTTGCGTGCATCGAACAGATCACTGCGCGACAACGCCGGCAGGTTCTGACCATTGACCCATACTTCGCCACTGGCAGGCCGCAACTGCGCGCCCATCAAACGCAACAGCGTGGTCTTGCCACACCCGGAAGGCCCCATGATGCCGGTGACCTTGCCGCGCGGGATGCGGATATCAATGTTATTGAAAATGCTGCGCGCACCGCGCTTGAAGGTCAGTCCCTTCAGCTCGACCGCGTAGGCGTTATCGGCACTCATCTAAACTCCTTGCGATGCAGCCTCACACTCGGACGCCTGGCTTCCTGACAAAAGCACATACTCCTGGGCGGGCCGAACTGGCGGCGAACTATATCACTGCAAGCGTCACGCGCCCAAGGCCAATGCCAGACCATGTTCAGCGACGTGACAGCCAGAAAGCTCCATCTAGAGGGGATTCGGTAACAACAGATGACAATGGGCAACGAACTTGCGTGAGGGTTTCAACCATACCGGCTATAATCGCCGCCTTTTCACCAGGCCAAACATTTTCAAAATGAGCCAATCCAGCGACCTGATCAAGTCAGCACAACGCACCATCCGCCTCGAACTGGAAGCCGTAAAAAGCTTGCTGCCCCGTATCGACAAGGATTTCGTGCGCGCCTGCGAAATGATTCTGGCCAGCAAAGGCCGCGTCGTCGTGGTCGGCATGGGCAAATCGGGGCACATCGGCAACAAGATCGCCGCCACCCTGGCCAGTACCGGCACCACGGCGTTTTTCGTGCACCCGGCCGAAGCCAGCCATGGCGACATGGGCATGATCACCCGCGACGACATCATCCTGGCGCTGTCCAACTCCGGCTCGACCCATGAAATCATCACCCTGCTGCCGCTGATCAAGCGCCTGGGCATCCAGCTGATCAGCATGACCGGCAAGCCCGACTCGCCGCTGGCCAAGGCGGCAGAGGTCAACCTGAATGTACAGGTCGACCACGAGGCCTGCCCATTGAACCTGGCGCCCACCTCGTCGACGACCGCGGCACTGGTCATGGGTGACGCCCTGGCCGTCGCGCTGCTGGAAGCCCGCGGCTTTACCGCTGAGGATTTCGCCTTTTCCCATCCGGGCGGTGCACTGGGCCGACGCCTGCTGCTGAAAGTGGAAGACGTCATGCACGCCGGGCAAGAGCTGCCGCAGGTACAGCGCGGCACCCTGCTCAAGGATGCGCTGATGGAAATGACCCGCAAGGGCCTGGGCATGACCGTGATACTCGAGACCGACGGCAAGCTGGCCGGGATCTTCACCGACGGTGATTTGCGCCGCACGCTGGACCGCAGCATCGACATCCACACCGCCACTATTGATCAGGTCATGACGGCCCATGGCAAGACGGCCCGCGCCGAAATGCTCGCCGCCGAGGCCTTGAAAATAATGGAAGATCACAAAATCAACGCGCTGGTCGTGGTCGACAGCGAAGATCGCCCGGTCGGTGCCCTGAACATGCACGACTTGCTGCGTGCGGGAGTAATGTAATGAGCACGGACCTGCTGCAACGCGGCCAACAAATCAAACTGGCGGTGTTCGACGTCGACGGCGTCCTGACCGACGGGCGCCTGTACTTCCTCGAAGACGGTAGCGAATTCAAGACGTTCAACACCCTCGACGGCCAGGGCATCAAGATGCTGATGGCCGCCGGCGTACAGACCGCGATCATCAGCGGCCGCAAAACCCCGGTAGTCGAACGACGCGCGAAGAACCTCGGCATTCCCCACCTGTACCAGGGTCGCGAAGACAAACTGGTGGTACTCGACGAGCTTCTTGCGCAACTCGGCCTAAGCTATGAACAGGTCGCCTACCTCGGTGACGACCTGCCGGACCTGCCGGTGATCCGCCGCGTCGGCCTGGGCATGGCAGTGGCCAACGCCGCCAGCTTCGTGCGCGAACACGCGCATGGCATTACCCTGGCCCGTGGTGGCGAAGGTGCTGCCCGCGAGTTCTGCGAATTGATCCTGCGCGCCCAGGGCCGCCTCGATGCGGCCAATGCCGCGTACCTGTGAGTCAAACCATGTTCAGCAAAAAAGTTCGCAAGACATTGGTGGTCAGTTGCATCGTGGCGATTTTCGCTGCGGTCGGCTACTGGAACATCAGCCCGGAACGCTTCCTCGACAAGCCACCGGCCAAGACTGAAGAAAGCCCGATTGACTGGTACGCGACCAACACTCATACCTTGCAGTACCTCGAAGACGGCAAGGTGCAGTACGAAATGACGTCGGAAAAGGCCGAGCACGTCAAGGCAACCGACATCACGCTGGTGACCAAGCCCGACCTGAACATGTACCGCGGCACCGATTTTCCGTGGCATGTGACCAGCGATCACGGTGAGGTGAACTCCGGCGGGACCGAGGTCGAACTGATCGACAACGTGCGCGTCAAGCGTACCGACGAAAAGAACCGCGACACCCTGATCACCAGTACTCGCATGACCGTGTTCCCGCAGCAGCAATATGCGCAGACTCAGCAACCCGTTAGAATCGACGGCGCTGGCGGTGTATCGACTGGTGTCGGCATGAAGGCGTATTTGAAAGAAAGCAGGATACACCTGCTATCGAACGTAAGAGGACAGTATGAGGCTCGTTAAAACCCTCCCTATTTTGCTCAGTCTGGGCGCAGCACTGGGAAGCGTGAGCGCCTGGGCTCTGCCGGACGATCAGCAGCAACCCATCCGCATCCAGGCCGACGACGCCCAACTGGACGACAAGAACGGTGTGGCCACCTATACGGGCGATGTGGTCATCACCCAGGGCTCGATCATTGTCAAGGGCAACAAGGTGACCATGACCCGCGCCCCCGATGGCGACGTCGACGTGGTGACCTCGGTGGGTAACCTGGCCTACTTCGAGCAACTGCAGACCGCAGGCGACACCAAGCCCGTGCAGGGATGGGGCGTGACCATCCAGTACCTCGCCAAGCAAAATCGTGTCGTGCTGATCGACCGCGCCAAGGTCATCGACAAGGACAGCAACGTCACTCAAGGCGAGAAAATCGTCTATGACACCGAGAAAAAGCTGGCCAGCGCCGGTCGCGCAACGGGCAGCAAGGTGACCGAGTCGCGTCCGCGCATCGACATGGTGATCCAGCCGAAAAAGAAAACCGACGAGCAAAAGGCCCCTTAATGGCAACTCTGAAAGCCCAGCACCTGGCGAAGAGCTACAAGAGCCGCCAGGTCGTGCGAGACGTCAGCCTGTCCATCGACAGCGGCCAGATCGTCGGCCTGCTCGGCCCCAACGGCGCCGGCAAGACCACCTGTTTCTACATGATCGTCGGCCTGGTACAGGCCGATCAGGGTCGCGTGCTGATCGATGACCTCGATGTCAGCCACCAGCCGATGCACGGTCGTGCCAAGGCGGGTATCGGTTATCTGCCGCAAGAAGCGTCGATCTTCCGCAAACTCTCCGTGGCCGACAACATCATGGCCATCCTCGAGACCCGCAAGGAACTCGACAAGGCCGGTCGCCGCAAGGAACTGGAAAGCCTGCTGCAGGAGTTCCACATCAGCCACATCCGCGACAACCTCGGCATGAGCCTGTCCGGTGGCGAACGCCGCCGCGTGGAAATCGCCCGGGCACTGGCCACCAACCCGAAATTCATCCTGCTCGACGAACCGTTCGCCGGCGTGGACCCGATCTCGGTGGGTGACATCAAGCAGATTATCCACCACCTCAAAGCCAAGGGCATCGGCGTGCTGATCACCGACCACAACGTCCGTGAAACCCTGGATATCTGCGAAACCGCCTATATTGTCAACGATGGTCAACTGATCGCCGAAGGCGACGCTGAAACCATCCTGGCCAATGACCTGGTGAAAGAAGTGTACCTGGGGCATGAATTCCGCCTGTAAGCATCGCGGTGCCCGGCGAGTCGGCAGAGCGCTTGGCGCAATAAAAAATCAACCTTTTTTTATTGTTACAGCGCTCTAGGCAAACGCCGCGATTTCGGGCATATAATTTGCTTATGTTTGGCGCTCCGGCGCCCTGTAGTGGATGGCGCATGTGCGCCGGCGAATAAGGTGTTAAGCCCCTGCCATGAAACCATCGCTAGTCTTGAGAATGGGCCAGCAGCTGACGATGACACCGCAGCTGCAACAGGCCATCCGCCTGCTCCAATTGTCGACCCTGGACCTGCAACAGGAAATCCAGGAGGCCCTGGAGTCCAATCCGATGCTCGAGCGCCAGGAAGAAGGCGACGACTTCGACAATTCCGACCCGCTGGCCGACAACGCCGAACACAAACCCAGTACCGACACTCAGGAACCTTCCTACCAGGAAAGCGCCACGACCGTCGATAATATCGAGGAAGGCGACTGGAACGAGCGCATTCCCAACGAACTGCCTGTCGACACCGCCTGGGAAGACGTCTACCAGACCAGCGCCAGCAGCCTGCCAAGCAACGATGACGACGAGTGGGATTTCACCACCCGCACATCAGCCGGCGAGAGCCTGCAAAGCCACCTGCTGTGGCAATTGAACCTGGCACCGATGTCCGACACCGATCGCCTGATCGCCGTGACCCTGATCGATTGCATCAACAACCAGGGCTACCTGGACGAGACGCTGGAGGAAATCCTCGAAGCCTTCGATCCGGAACTGGACATCGAACTGGACGAAATCGAAGCCGTCCTGCACCGCATCCAGCAATTCGAACCTGCCGGCATCGGCGCACGCAACCTGGGTGAATGCCTGCTGCTGCAATTGCGCCAACTGCCCGCCAAGACGCCTTGGCTGGCCGAAGCCAAGCGCCTGGTCACTGACTACATCGACTTGCTCGGCAGCCGCGACTACAGCCAGCTGATGCGCCGCATGAAGCTCAAGGAAGATGAGCTGCGCCAGGTGATCGAGCTGGTCCAGAGCCTTAACCCGCGCCCGGGCTCGCAAATCGAGTCGACCGAAGCCGAATACGTGGTTCCGGACGTGATCGTACGCAAGGATAACGAACGCTGGCTGGTGGAGCTCAACCAGGAGTCGGTGCCCCGCCTGAGGGTCAACGCCCAGTATGCGGGCTTCGTTCGTCGTGCCGACACCAGCGCCGACAACACCTTCATGCGCAATCAACTGCAGGAAGCCCGCTGGTTCATCAAGAGCCTGCAAAGCCGCAACGAAACCCTGATGAAAGTGGCCACGCAGATCGTCGAGCATCAGCGCGGCTTCCTGGAGTATGGCGACGAAGCCATGAAGCCATTGGTCCTGCATGACATCGCCGAAGCGGTCGGCATGCATGAGTCGACGATTTCGCGGGTTACCACGCAGAAATTCATGCATACCCCTCGGGGCATTTATGAACTGAAATACTTTTTCTCCAGTCACGTCAGCACCTCCGAGGGCGGAGAATGCTCGTCCACGGCGATTCGCGCGATCATCAAAAAACTGGTGGCGGCGGAAAATCAGAAAAAGCCGTTGAGTGACAGCAAGATCGCTGGTTTACTGGAGGCACAAGGCATTCAGGTGGCTCGCCGCACCGTCGCCAAGTACCGCGAATCCCTCGGGATCGCGCCTTCGAGCGAACGCAAGCGGTTGATGTAGGGCCACGCCACAGCGTTCCAGTGGCAGATCATCTGGATCTGCCGCTTTATGCACTGGCAACGAAGGAGAAGCTGTATGCAAGTCAACATCAGTGGACACCAACTGGAAGTGACCAAGCCCCTGCGTGAATACGTCGAGCTCAAGTTCAAGAAGCTCGAGGGGCATTTCGACAAGATCACCAACGTGCAAGTCACGATGTGCGTCGAAAAGTTGAAGCAGAAAATCGAAGCCACGCTGCATATACCCGGCAATGAGGTCGTCGCCAACGCGGAACATACCGATATGTACGCGGCAATCGACGCACTGACCGACAAGCTGGATAAACAACTCAAAAAGCATAAGGAAAAGACTCAGAGCCTCCTCCAGGGCGCTACGGGTCGTTAACACTCCCAACCCATGATCCGACTTGAAAGCATCCTGACCCCCGGCCGTTCCCTGGTGAACGTGCCGGGCGGCAGTAAAAAGAAAGCCCTCGAGCAAATTGCCAACCTCATCCATCGCGAAGTGCCGGATCTGGCCATGCAGGATGTTTTCGAGAGCCTGGTCGCCCGTGAAAAACTCGGCTCCACCGGCTTTGGTAACGGCATCGCCATTCCCCACTGCCGTCTAAAGGGCTGTGATGCGCCCATCAGTGCCTTGATGCACCTGGACGCCCCTATCGATTTCGACGCCATCGACGGCGCTCCGGTTGACCTGTTGTTCGTGCTACTGGTCCCGCAAGCCGCTACCGATGCGCACCTGGAGCTGTTACGCCAGATCGCCAGCATGCTCGACCGCAAGGAAGTGCGTGAGAAACTGCGCAGCGCCCCGAGCAATGAAGCCTTGTATCAGGTTGTCCTGGACGAGCAAAACGGTCATTAATCATGCGCTTGATCATCGTCAGCGGCCGTTCTGGCTCCGGTAAAAGTACCGCCCTCGACGTCCTCGAGGACAACGGTTACTACTGCATTGACAACCTGCCTGCCGGGTTGCTGCCTGAATTGGCCGAGCGAGCGCTGATACACACCGAACTGGCGCAACCACTGGTTGCCGTGTCCATCGATGCTCGCAACCTGCCAAGCCACCTGTCGCGGTTCCCCGAGTTACTGGCAGAAGTGCGCAGTCGCCACATCCAGTGCGATGTCCTGTACCTGGATGCCGACGAGGAAACCCTGCTCAAACGTTTCTCGGAAACCCGTCGGCGTCACCCGCTAAGCAACGCCAACCGCTCGCTGGCCGAAGCGATCAACGACGAGACCACCCTGCTCGGACCGATTGCCGACCTTGCCGATCTCAAGCTCAACACCACCAGCCTGAATTTGTATCAACTGCGCGATACCATCAAGCTGCGCCTGCTGAACCAACCGGAACCCGGTACGGCGTTTCTCGTGGAGTCGTTCGGGTTCAAGCGTGGCATGCCGGTCGACGCCGACCTGGTATTCGATGTGCGCTGCCTGCCCAATCCTTACTGGAAGCCGGAACTGCGCGAGCAGTCCGGGCTAGACCAACCGGTGGCCGACTACTTGGCGGCACAACCCGACGTGGAGGAAATGTTCCAGGACATTTCTACGTACCTGCTCAAATGGCTGCCACGTTTTGCCGCCAGCAACCGCGCCTATGTCACCATTGCCATTGGCTGCACCGGCGGCCATCACCGCTCCGTCTACCTGACTGAACGTCTTGGCCAGGTCCTGCAGCAATCCCTGAAGAATGTCCAGGTTCGCCACCGCGACCTCAGCTAAAGGATTCACACCGCGATGCCTGCTCTGGAAATCGAAATCATCAACAAGCTGGGCCTGCATGCCCGCGCTTCGGCAAAATTCGTTGGGGTCGCTGGCCAATACAAGGATTGCACGATCAGGGTAGGACGCACGCCGGAAACCACCGTCGATGGTAAAAGCATCATGGCAATGATGATGCTTGCTGCCGGCAAGGGCACCAAGATTCATTTGAGCACGGAAGGCGAGCAGGCACAGGAAGCGCTGGATGCGCTGGTGGCGTTGATCAATAACTATTTCGACGAAGGCGAGTAAAGGTCAAGGACCGTCCGAACTCGGTCCGAGCCGGGGCCTGCTGGCGAAGGCAGCCTTGAATCAGGATGATCTTTCTGGCGCCATCGCTGGCAAGCCAGCTCCCAAAGGTTTTGCCAAACCCCACAAAAAGGCGCGCCACCCAATGGGTGGCGCGCCTTTTTATCCAGAGGGCGAAGCTTAGCTGCCCGCCACCGTCATCCGCTCGATCAGCACCGAGCCCGTGCGAATGTTGCTGCGCAGTTCCAGATCATTGCCCACGGCTACGATCTGCTTGAACATGTCACGCATGTTGCCGGCGATGGTCACTTCCTGCACCGCGAACTGGATCTCGCCGTTTTCGACCCAGTAACCCGCCGCACCACGAGAGTAATCGCCGGTCACCATGTTCAGGCCCTGGCCCATCAATTCGGTGACCAACAGACCACGCCCCATGCGACGCAGCAGGGCGGCCTGGTCCTCATCGCCATGGCTGACGAACAGGTTATGCACACCGCCAGCGTTGGCGGTGCTCGGCATGCCAAGCTTGCGGCCTGAATAGGTCCCAAGAATATAGGACACCAATTCGCCTTTTTCGACGAACGGCTTGGCGTAGGTCGCCAGGCCATCACCATCGAACGCCGCACTGCCCATGGCACGCATCAGGTGCGGACGCTCGTCGATGGTCAGCCATTGCGGAAACAGCTTCTGCCCCAGCGTACCTTCGAGGAACGAGGACTTTCGGTACAGGCTGCCACCGGAAATAGCCGAGAGGAAGCTGCCGAACAACCCGCCGGCCAGCTCCGCGGAAAACAGCACCGGCACCTCGCACGTCGGCACCGGTCGCGCGCCCAGGCGGCTCGCCGCGCGTTGCGCGGCTTTTTGGCCGATGCTCACCGGATCGGCCAGCAGATTGCCTTGGCGATTCACGTCGTACCAATAATCGCGCTGCATCTGGCCATCAGCCTCGGCGATCATGACGCAACTCAAACTGTGCCGGGTCGACGCATAACCGCCGATAAACCCGTGGCTGTTGCCGTAGACACGGCAGCCCTGGTGCGTGCTCAGGGTGGTGCCATCGGCATTGCTGATGCGGCTGTCGGCAGCAAACGCCGCGGCCTCACAGGCCAGCGCCTGCTCGATCGCCTGTTCCGGGGTGATATCCCATTGGTGGAACAGGTCGAAATCCTGGACATCCCGGGCCATCAGCGCGGCATCCGCCAGGCCCGAGGCTTCGTCTTCAGAGGTGTGCTTGGCGATAGCCAGGGCAGCGGCAACGGTTTCGCGAATCGCCTCTGGCCCACTGGCCGACGTACTGGCCGAGCCCTTGCGCTGACCGACATACAAGGTGATGCCAAAACCCTGATCGCGGTTGAACTCGACGGTTTCGACTTCGCGCTGGCGAACGGTGGTCGACAGGCCCTGCTCGAGGGACACCGCCACTTCACAGGCACTGGCGCCCTGTCGCTTGGCTTCAGCGATGATTTGCTCGACTTGTTCTTGCAGTGCCGGCAACGCTTGTGGGCCGACGCTTTCAACTGCACTCATGCTGTTCTCCACTCAAATTCTGCTTTCGGTAACGGTCATCGAGCGACCGGGCCGGACAAGCGGCCCCCGACTGGTTATCATGGCGGCGTTTCTTTGCGGACGGCCACCATGGTTGATTCTTACGACGACTCCCTCGATACGGGAGAAAAAAGCAAATCCCAGGTTAAACGCGAGCTGCATGCTCTGGTTGACCTCGGCGAGCGCCTTACAACGCTCAAGCCTGACTTGCTGGCAAAACTGCCGTTGACCGACGCCTTGCGCCGGGCCCTGGCCGATGCGCCCAAGCACACCGCGAACATCGCGCGTAAACGGCACCTGCAGTTCATCGGCAAACTGATGCGCGATCAGGACACTGACGCGATTCTGGTTTTGCTCGATCAACTCGATGCCTCCACTCGCCAGTACAACGAACGCTTCCATAACCTGGAACGTTGGCGCGATCGCCTGATCGCCGGCGACGATGCCGTACTGGAAAAATTCGTCGTCGACTACCCGGACGCGGACCGCCAGCAATTGCGTTCCCTGATCCGTCAGGCCCAGCACGAGGTTGCGCAAAACAAGCCTCCTGCATCCAGCCGTAAAATCTTCAAGTACATCCGTGAGCTGGACGAGACTCAACGCGGCCTGCGTTGATTAACGTCCATCCCCTGGAGGAGCTGCCGCAGGCTGCGATCTTTTGATCTTTTAAAAAGCAAAAGATCGCAGCCTGCGGCAGCTCCTACAGGGGGATGTATGTCCCTAAGCGCCCGTGCCACCCACGGTGATCGCATCAATCTTCAGCGTTGGCTGGCCGACACCCACCGGCACCGACTGCCCATCCTTGCCACACGTCCCCACACCGCTGTCCAGCGCCAGGTCATTACCGACCATCGACACCTTGCTCATGGCCTCCGGACCGTTGCCGATCAACGTCGCGCCTTTGACCGGGGCAGTGATCTTGCCGTCTTCGATCAGGTACGCCTCGCTGGTGGAGAACACGAACTTGCCGCTGGTGATGTCCACCTGGCCGCCGCCGAGGTTGGCGCAGTAGATGCCGCGCTTCACCGATGCGATGATTTCTTGCGGGTCGCTTTCGCCGGCCAGCATGTAGGTGTTGGTCATGCGCGGCATCGGCAGGTGCGCATAGGATTCGCGACGACCGTTACCGGTGCGGGCCACGCCCATCAGGCGGGCGTTGAGCTTGTCCTGCATGTAGCCCTTGAGTACGCCGTTTTCGATCAGCGTGGTGCACTCGGTTGGCGTGCCTTCGTCGTCAACATTCAAGGAGCCACGACGACCAGCCAGGGTGCCATCATCGACGATGGTGCACAGCTTGGACGCCACTCTCTCGCCCATGCGCCCGCTGTAGGCCGAACTGCCCTTGCGGTTGAAGTCGCCTTCCAGACCGTGGCCGACCGCTTCATGCAGTAGCACGCCCGACCAGCCGGAACCCAGCACCACCGGCAGGGTTCCGGCCGGCGCCGGAATGGCTTCCAGGTTGACCAGCGCCTGGCGCAGCGCTTCACGGGCATAACCCATGGCGCGATCTTCAGCCAGGAAATAGCGGTAATCGGTACGCCCGCCACCGCCGTGACCACCGCGTTCGCGACGGCCGTTCTGTTCTACTATCACACTGACGTTGAAACGCACCAGTGGCCGCACATCCGCCGCCAGGCCGCCATCGGTGGACGCCACCAGGATCCGCTCCCAGACTCCGGCCATGCTCACGGTGACTTGCTGGATACGCGGATCAAGGGCACGGGTGGCGGCATCGATGCGCTTGAGCAGGTCGACTTTCTCGGCACGGTTCAGCACTTCCAGCGGATTGTCCGGCCCATACAACTGCGCCACATCCTGGCTGGTGAACGCTTGCACGGTGCCATTCTGTCCGGCCCGGGAGATCGACCGGGCGGCACGGGCCGCCGCGCCCAGAGCTTCCAGGGTGATGGCATTGCTGTAGGCAAAGCCGGTCTTCTCACCGGATTGCGCGCGAACACCAACCCCTTGGTCGAGGTTAAAGCTGCCTTCCTTGACGATGCCGTCTTCCAGCGCCCAGGACTCGGAAATCTGCCCCTGGAAATACAGGTCGGCGGCATCGATGCCAGGGCCGGCCAGGTCGCCCAGCACACCTTGCAGGCTTTCGATCGTTACGCCACCGGGTGCCAGGAGGTGCTCACTGACTGAGGACAACAACTCGCTCATATGCTTTACGCCTTAAATTCATCGTTCTGAGGCAGGCCGCTGGGCGCCCTGCGAGAAAAAGCGCCGGTGACTGGACACCGGCATCCGCGCCCGGATGGACGCCTGTTCGCTGCTATCGCGTTCGGCCAACAGCACGGCCTCGCCTTGATCCTGTTGTGCCAGCACCCGTCCCCATGGGTCGACGATTGCCGCGTGCCCCCAGGTTTCCCGCGGCCCAGGATGCGTTCCACCCTGGGCGGCCGCGAGCACATAACACTGGGTTTCGATGGCTCGCGCACGAATCAGCACATCCCAGTGCGCGGCACCGGTGACGGCGGTGAAAGCCGACGGCGCGGTAATCAGCTCCGCGCCAGCAGCACGCAATTCACTGTAGAGCTCCGGGAAGCGCAGGTCATAACAGACCGTCAGGCCGACTCGCCCGACCGGCGTATCCGCAACCACGATCCCACTGCCATAAGCATAGTCATCGGATTCGCGATAACGGCCGCGATTGTCTGCCACGTCCACGTCAAACAGGTGCAGCTTGTCGTAGCGAGCGACCGTTTCGCCTTGATCGTCAACCAGCAACGAGCAGGCATGCACCTTGGCCGTCGGTTGATCCACCGGCGGCAACGGCAAGGTGCCCGCCACAATCCATAACTTGAGGTCGCGGGCCGTCTGTTTCAACCAGGGCAGGATCGGGCCTTCGCCCAACGCCTCGGCGCGACCGATGTCGGCGATGTCGCGCCGGCCCATGGCGGCGAAATTTTCCGGCAGTACAGCCAATTTCGCACCGCCCGCGGCCGCTTGTTCCAGCAACTGACGCGCCTGGGCCAGATTGGCCCGCACGTCGCTCTGGCTGACCATTTGAATTACCGCTACAGACATGGCCTTTCCCTGATCGGATACCAACGCATACCTGTAGGAGCTGCCGCAGGCTGCGATCTTTTGATGTTGCTTTTAAGGTCAAGATCAAAAGATCGCAGCCTGCGGCAGCTCCTACAGTGGAGTTAAGGCCATGCTACTCCATAGGTTTGGAGGATGGCGTCAAAAAGCCTTGTCGAAGGTGATTTTCGGTTCTTTCCACGGCCCCTTGACGGTGTACTTCACACTGGCGAAGCGCGCCACACGGTCACCGATCAACTTGTCGATCAGGAACAGCGCCCCACCGATCGCCGGTGCGCCGACGATCAGCGCGGCGATGGGCAGGTTGTTGGTCACTGGCAGGGTCACCAGCAGTTTCGCATCGATCTGATCGGCCACCATATTCAGGGTGCCGTCGAGCTCGATGGTGCTTGATGGACCGGTCAGGCGGATTGGCTCCCGGGTCACGTACACGCCGTTGGTCGCCACCAGCAGGCCCTTGACCCGGTCATAGCTCAGGCCTTTGCCGAACAGGTCGGAGAAGTCCAGGCGCAAGCGGCGGCCAATGGAGTTGAAGTTGAGCAGGCCAAACACACGCAACGCCTGGGCACTGCCTTCGACCTCGACAAACTGGCCTTCCTTGAGCGACGCATCAAGGGTGCCAGAGAGACGTTTGGTCCCCATCCATGCCGGCGAGCCCGGCCAGCGGGCGTCGACATCCATGTGAAATTCCTGGCTGGTGACGCTCGGCGCATAGCCCCAGCCCTTGAGGACATCCGCCAGGTTCTTGCCGCTGATCCGCCCCTTGTACCAACTGGTGCTGGCACCAGGCGGACCTTCCCATCCGCCACTGCCTTGCAACAACATGCCCTTGAGGCCCATGTCCAGCGAGTTGAGTGCGATCCCCCTGGCCGTCGGACGCACCTTCAGCGACCAGGCGCCCACCAGGTCGTTGCCCTGATATAACTGATTGATGGTGATATCCAGCGCCGGGATCTTGGTCGGGTCCACCGAGGCCAGGGGGTCCGGCGAGTTTTCGTCGGCCAGGACCTTTGGATCCGGGGCGGGCAGGCGCACCGTTTGCAGGTTGATCACCATCGGCGCCGCCTTGGCATCGGGGATGCTGGCGCTGCCCTTGACCTGCTGGCTGTCGAGTTGCAGGGCCCACGAGGACGGTTTGCGCGTCAGCTGCACCACTGCCTGATCCAGGGTGGTACCGAAGGCGCTGAGCTTGCCGACCTTGATGTCCGCTCCGCTGAGCAACTGCTTGGCGTTGCCACCGGGGTCTTGGCCGGCATACTTGCTCACCAGATCCTGCCAGGGGCCGACATCCAGTTCCGAGAGCACGCCACGAATGCGCAAACCCTTGGCCCCGGGCAGCGCGGCCGTGCCATTGCCGAGGAACAATTCACCGCGGCCGCCGGCAAAATTGCCGGTGGGTGCAGCAAACGTGAAGCTCGCCAGCTCCCCGTAATTTGCCCAATAGCGCCGCTCCGCTCCTTGCAGGGTCATGCGAAACGAAGTGTCGCGCCCGACATCCGCCGCCAGGCCAAAGGGCGCCGGCAGATCGACCGCCACACCCTTTAGACTGGAATTGACCATCAATTGGCTATCGGCACCATCGAGGGTCAGTTGCAGTTGGTATGGGATAACCCCACTCACTGGCAACGGCTGGGTCACGCCCAGCCAGTCCTTGAGTTTCTTGACTTCGACCTGCCCGGAAGCGGTGACCCGGGTGTTGAGCTTGCCTTCACGACCGTCGGCGAAAATTTGCGCAGTGACCGGTTTATCGAAGGCGCGCGCACTGATGTTCTGCCCACTCAAGCCTTTGGTGCTGTCGAAACGGAAGTCACCCTTGAGCTGGGTCAGCTCGAGGGGGGGCTCGGGCAGTTTCAAACGGGCCTTTGCCGTCTTGAAGTCAACCAGGATTTTCGGCTGTTCGCCCTTGGCCAGCGGAATATCCAGCTTCAGCTTGCCTTGCAGATCGCCCTCGCCTTCCCAACCCGCGAAAGTCTCGGCAGTGCCTATTGGCGCTTCCTTGAGGATTTTCAGGCCATCACCCAATCCACCGGCGAACGCGCCATCGAGAAACAGGTGACTGTTTTGTCCGGCGGGCACGTGGGGAATGTTGACGTAGATATCGCGGACCTGGGTGTCGAGCAATTGCCCCTTGCTGGCCAGAATCCGTACGCCGCTGTCTTCAACGAATACGTCACCCGTGACCTTGCTGACATGCGGCCAGCCAGGCTGGAACGCCAGCTCGGCATCGTGGACCTTGAAAAACAGACTGATGCTGCGTGCCGTTTCCTCCGCGCCGTGGTTCAACGAACCTTGGTACTGGAAGAATCCCTGATCCACCGCACCTTTGAGAATCGCCGTGCGCAGCCATTCGTCCAGCGCCGGGCTGAGGACGGTCGGCAGGTATTTGGCGGTGTAGCGACCGTCGCCATCCACCAGCCCCACCCGCAGGTCCATGTAGTCTTCCCGAGCCTCATCGAAAAACAGGCGGATCAGGAAGTCGCCAGCGATCTTGCCTTCCTCGCCCAGTACCTTCAGGTACGGCGCGATCAGCGTGAAACTTTCCTTGTCGAGCTTCCAGGTCAAGGTCGCGTTGGCCTGGATGTATTGCCATGGCTTGGCGAAAATCGGGTCCAGGTGCAGCATGAAATCCTTGCTGTCCATGCGCAACTCGCCATGGCCAAGGTCGCCGCTGATGCTGCCCGTTACATTTCGCGCCGCTGGGGCACCGTGATACGCATCAAAACCGACACGATCAAGGTTGGCTGCGAAGCTGAACCGGCTGTCATCGGTGGCATTGGGCTTCACGTCGATCAGCACGTTGCGCAACCCACCGGTGACCTTGAGCCGCTCGACCACCGTGGCGACCCCTTCCGGCAATGGCGCCAGGGCGTTGAGCACCGGCGTGAGTGGTGTCAGGTCGAGACGGTCGGCCTGCAGATGCCAGATGTTTTGCGTCTTGTCCGAGGACGTGGCCTGCTTCAATTGCAGTCGTGATTCCCAGCGGGTCTCGCCAAGGTTCATGGCCAGGGAGTCAACCGTTACCAGCATGCCCTCGGCGCTGCGCTGAAAATAACCGTTAAGCGCCAGATTGTTGATCTGGATCGGCTTGCGTTCGGCATAGGCCCCCTTGAATTGCGGCGCATTCAACCGCACGGCGCCGCTTTGCAAGGCGCCTTTGCCCCAGGTTGCCCACAGCTCGCCACCTGCCTTGAGTTCGGAGAAATTCCACTGCTGGGTCAGGGTTTCGGGCAACCATTTCGACCAGTCGCTTTGCGGCAAGCTCACATAGACTTGCGCCTCGCCGTCCTGCCACTGGCTGGCACGAATACGGGTGCGCACACTCAAGGCCAATGGCTGGCCATCGGGCAGGGTCAAGCGGGCATCGAGTCGTTGGCGGGATGCGCCGGTTTTCAGCGTCGCGCCGACGTACGTCAGGGTCAGCGGCGATTCTCCCCAAGGCTGCAACGTGACCTGGCTGTCGAGCACCGACAGTTGCTGGATCATTTGCATGCGATTGAGTAACTGCTCCGGCTCGAGAGGCTGATCGTCCTTGACCGGCAAGCCTTCCAGCGCCCAGGCACCGTCATCGCCTTGCTTGAGGCTGATCTTCAGGCCATTGAGCTCCAGATTGGCGATGCGCACCTCGCGGGCCAGCAGACTCTCCCACAGGTCCGGGACAGCCCGCACGTTTTCCAGGTGCAGGGCGTTGGCACCCTCGCCTACGGTCACGTCGTGAGCCGACAGAATGGGCGCGAAGCCACTCCAGTTGCCTTTCAGCTCGCCGATTTGCAGGGGCATGCCCAAGGCTTCGCTGGCCTTGGTTTCGACTTCGCCACGGTACTCGGCCACCAACGGCGCCAGTTCCCGGCCCAGGCTGACGTACAACGCCATCACCACCAAAACCAACGCGCACAGGCCCAGACCCCAGCGGGTCAGTGCGGCCAATATGCGTGTCAGACGCTCCATGTCAGGTGGCTCCCATGGCAAAAGTTCTGCAGACAGCTGAGGCCAGCCATTCAGGAAAATTCAGGACGAAGCAGTTCAGAGCAGCACGACGTCGTATTGTTCCTGGGAATACATGGTTTCGACCTGGAACCGAATGGTGCGCCCGATAAATACTTCAAGTTCGGCGACGTTACCCGACTCCTCATCAAGCAGACGATCGACAACTCGCTGGTTCGCCAATACACGATAGCCTTCCGCCTGATAGGCGCGAGCCTCACGCAGGATTTCGCGGAAGATTTCGTAGCAAATGGTTTCCGGGGTTTTCAGCTTGCCACGCCCCTGGCAACTGGTGCACGGCTCGCACAGCACCTGTTCGAGGCTTTCGCGGGTGCGCTTGCGGGTCATCTGCACCAGGCCCAATTCGGTGATGCCGATGATGTTGGTCTTGGCGTGGTCGCGCTCCAGTTGCTTCTCGAGCGTGCGCAGGACCTGGCGCTGGTGTTCTTCATCCTCCATGTCGATGAAGTCGATGATGATGATCCCGCCCAGGTTGCGCAGCCTCAATTGTCGGGCAATGGCGGTTGCCGCTTCGAGGTTGGTCTTGAAGATGGTTTCTTCAAGATTGCGATGCCCGACGAACGCCCCGGTGTTGACGTCGATGGTGCTCATGGCTTCCGCCGGGTCGACCACCAGATAACCGCCGGACTTCAGCGGGACTTTGCGCTCAAGGGCCTTCTGGATTTCATCTTCGACACCGTACAGGTCGAAAATCGGTCGCTCGCCCGGGTAGTGTTCCAGACGATCTGCGATTTCTGGCATCAATTCGGCAACGAACTGCGTGGTTTTCTGGAAAGTTTCTCGGGAATCGATACGAATCTTCTCGATCTTCGGGCTCACCAGGTCGCGCAGCGTGCGCAGCGCCAAGCCGAGATCCTCGTAGATCACACTCGGCGCGCTGATGGTCTTGATCTGCTCGCTGATCTGGTCCCATAACCTGCGCAGGTAGCGGATGTCCATGAGGATTTCATCGGCACCGGCACCTTCGGCCGCCGTGCGCAGGATGAACCCGCCCGCTTCCTTGATGCCTTCCTTGGCCACGCAATCGGTGACCACTTGCTTGAGGCGCTCGCGCTCGGCTTCGTCTTCGATTTTCAGCGAAATACCGACGTGGGCGGTGCGCGGCATGTACACCAGGTAACGTGAAGGAATCGACAGCTGCGTGGTCAGGCGCGCACCTTTGGAGCCGATGGGATCCTTGGTGACTTGCACCACCAGGCTCTGGCCTTCGTGCACCAACGCGCTGATGCTCTCGACGGCCGGACCTTCACGCAAGGAGATTTCGGATGCATGAATGAACGCGGCGCGGTCCAGGCCGATATCGACGAACGCCGCCTGCATGCCGGGCAATACCCGCACGACCTTGCCTTTGTAGATGTTGCCGACGATCCCGCGCTTTTGCGTGCGCTCGACATGAACTTCTTGCAGGACACCGTTTTCGACCACCGCCACGCGCGATTCCATCGGCGTGATGTTGATCAGGATCTCTTCACTCATGGCAGGGTCTCGTTCAGGCATGTTCACAATAATGGCCGGGTACGACGCTTAGCGTGCGTTATTGGGTTGCCAACAGGGTATGCCGAAATGGCCGAGCAGTTGCGCGGTTTCGCACAACGGCAGTCCAACCACCGCCGAGTAACTCCCAGTGAGCCCGGCGACAAACACTGCGCCCAGCCCTTGAATGCCATAGCCACCGGCCTTGTCCCGAGGTTCGCCGCTGGCCCAGTAGGCCGCCGCCTCATCAGGGCTGATCTCACGAAAACGTACGTGACTGGTGACCACCAACGACTCGCAACGATCAAAATCGAGCAGCGCAATCGCGGTCAGGACCTGATGCTCGCGCCCCGACAACATCTTCAGCATGGCGCATGCGTCGCCTTCATCAACCGGTTTGCCAAGAATTTTTCCATCAAGCACCACGGCGGTATCTGCACCGAGCACGCAGCAGGATGCATCAGACGCGACTGCGCCGCGTCCGGCCTCGGCCTTGCCACGCGCCAGGCGCTCGACATAGGCCGACGGGGATTCATGGGTCAAAGGGGTTTCATCGATATCCGCGCTGATGGCGGTGAACGGCACGCCGATCTGCGTGAGCAGTTCACGCCGACGCGGTGAGCCAGAGGCGAGGTACAACCGTTTCATCAAGACCTCTCCCTGTCTAATGCCCGAACGAATTAATTGATTTTGTAGCGTCGACGCAATCCGCGCAAACCGAAGCTGACCCAGGGCCAGAGCAACGCGCTGACCAGTGCCGGCAATACCAGGGCCAGGGTTGGCTGGCGATTGCCAGTCAGGGCGCTGAGCCATAGTTGCACCAGTTGGGCAAGGCCGAAGATCACCAGGATCACCAGGCTCTGCTGCCACATCGGGAACATTCGCAGGCGTTGTTGCAGCGCCAGCACCAGGTAGGTGATGAGCGTCAGGATCAACGCATTCTGGCCCAGCAGCGTGCCGTACAACACGTCCTCGGCCAAGCCCAGGCACCAGGCGGTGACCATCCCGACTTTCTGCGGCAGCGCCAGCGCCCAGAACGCCAGCAGCAAGGCCAGCCACAGGGGACGCAGGATCTCCATGAATTGCGGCAACGGCGATACGCTGAGCAACATGCCGACGGCAAATGTCAGCCAGACGATCCAGCCGTTTCGAGAAGCTGTGACACCGACCATTATTCTCGTCCCCCAGTGGTAGCCGGTGCGGAGACAGGCGGTTTGGCAGCAGGCTTGACAGCAGCGGGCTTGACGGCAGCGGGTTGTGCCGCCGGTGGCTTGGCGGGCGCAGTCGTAGTGGGTTTGGCGGCAGGCTTGGCGACAGGCTTGGCCGGGGTCGTGGCCGCCGGAGTAGCCGCTGGCGTCACCGGAACAGCCGGAGCCGCGACTGCTGCCGGTACAACCGCCGGTCTCGGCACGGTCGCCGGAATGATCGGCCCGCCACCCTGCGCATCCAGGCTTTCCTGGGCTTGGGCAGCGTCGTTGGCGCGCTCTTCGGCAGTGCGAGTGTCGCTGAACACCAGCAGCAAATAACGGCTGCGGTTCAAGGCGGCGGTCGGTACGGCGCGAACAATGGCGAACGGCTGGCCGGAGTCGTGGATCACTTCCTTGACCGTCGCCACCGGGTAACCTGCCGGGAAACGCTGACCCAGGCCGGAGCTGACCAACAGGTCGCCTTCCTTGATATCGGCGGTATCGGCCACGTGGCGCAATTCAAGGCGTTCCGGGTTGCCGGTGCCGCTGGCAATGGCGCGCAGGCCGTTGCGGTTGACCTGCACCGGAATGCTGTGGGTGGAATCGGTCAGCAGCAGGACGCGGGAGGTGTAGGGCATCAACTCGACCACCTGGCCCATCAGGCCACGGGCATCGAGCACGGGCTGCCCGAGCACCACGCCGTCGCGCTCACCCTTGTTGATGATGATGCGATGGGTGAACGGGTTGGGGTCCATGCCGATCAATTCAGCCACTTCGACCTTTTCGTTCACCAGTGCCGAAGAGTTGAGCAACTCGCGCAGCCGAACGTTCTGCTCGGTAAGGGAGGCAAGCTTTTGCATGCGCCCTTGCAACAGCAGGTTTTCGCTCTTGAGCTTTTCGTTTTCGGCGATCAGTTCGGTGCGGCTGCCAAACTGGCTGGCCACACCCTGCCATAGCCGCTGCGGCAGGTCGGTGATCCAGTAAGACTGCATCAACACCAGCGACATCTGGCTACGCACTGGCTTGAGCAGTGTGAAGCGGGCATCGACCACCATCAGCGCGACCGACAGCACGACCAGCACCAACAAGCGCACGCCCAGTGAGGGACCCTTGGTGAAAAGCGGTTTAATAAGCCGCTCCTCCCAGGCAAATGTTCTCTTTATTCATACGGCATCAAACCGGCCTGGATGCAGACGACAGAAGATAAACGCGAACAGGCAGCACTGCAAAGTGCCGCCTGCGCGCTCACAGCATAGAGGCGATCCGGCGACTTATTCGCTGGAGAGCAGGTCCATGGTGTGTTTATCCATCATTTCCAATGCACGGCCACCGCCGCGAGCAACGCAGGTCAACGGGTCTTCGGCAACGATCACCGGCAGGCCGGTTTCCTGTGCGAGCAGCTTGTCGAGGTCACGCAGCAAGGCGCCACCACCGGTCAGCACCAGGCCACGCTCGGCGATGTCGGAAGCCAGCTCCGGCGGCGACTGCTCCAGAGCGCTCTTCACGGCCTGAACGATGGTCGCCAGCGACTCTTGCAGCGCTTCGAGCACTTCGTTGGAGTTCAGGGTGAATGCGCGTGGAACGCCTTCGGCCAGGTTGCGGCCACGAACGTCGACTTCGCGAACTTCGCCACCCGGGTAAGCGGTACCGATTTCCTGCTTGATGCGCTCGGCAGTGGACTCACCGATCAGGCTGCCGTAATTGCGACGCACATACGTGATGATCGCTTCGTCGAAACGGTCGCCACCTACCCGTACGGATTCGGCATAGACCACGCCATTGAGCGAGATCAGCGCGATTTCGGTGGTACCGCCACCGATATCCACGACCATCGAACCGCGGGCTTCTTCAACCGGCAAGCCGGCACCGATCGCAGCAGCCATCGGCTCTTCGATCAGGAACACTTCACGGGCACCGGCACCGAGCGCCGATTCACGGATGGCGCGACGTTCAACCTGGGTGGACTTGCATGGAACGCAGATCAGCACACGAGGGCTAGGCTGCAGGAAGCTGTTTTCATGAACCTTGTTGATAAAATACTGCAGCATCTTTTCGCAGACGCTGAAGTCGGCGATCACGCCGTCTTTCATCGGACGAATGGCAGCAATATTGCCCGGCGTACGGCCCAACATGCGCTTCGCTTCGGTGCCGACAGCAACGACACTTTTCTGGTTACCGTGTGTCCGAATGGCCACAACCGATGGCTCATTCAGGACGATACCGCGCTCACGCACGTAAATAAGGGTGTTGGCAGTGCCCAGGTCAATGGAAAGATCGCTGGAAAACATGCCACGCAGTTTCTTGAACATGGGAAAGGGACCCTAGGCAACGCGTGGGTAAAAAAGTGCGGCAAACTCTAACAACGACAGGGATTTTGGGCAAGGCGCCAATATGTTAAATTGGCCGTTTTTCTGTGCACCAAACCCCACAATCGCGGCCATATGACCGTAGAAGTGCGGTAGTGTTCCGACAATCTAACACACGGACGCCGTCCGTCTTGTTTTCCACTGGAGAATCCCAATGGCGCTTGAACGCTCCGACGTGGAAAAAATCGCTCATCTGGCCTGCCTTGGCCTTAATGATGCCGATCTTCCACACATCACTTCGGCCCTCAACAGCATTCTCGGGTTGGTCGACGAAATGCAGGCGGTGAATACCGATGGTATCGAGCCGCTCGCCCATCCACTGGAAGCCAGCCAGCGCCTGCGTGCAGACGTCGTGACCGAGAGCAACAATCGCGAGGCCTACCAGTCCATCGCACCAGCGGTCGAAAACGGCCTGTACCTGGTTCCGAAAGTCATCGACTAAAGGGAAAGAGCCTGCAATGCATCAATTGACTCTGGCCGAGATCGCCCGCGGACTCGCCGATAAAAAGTTTTCCTCCGAAGAGCTGACCAAAGTCCTGCTGGCGCGCATCGCCCAGCTCGACCCACAGCTCAACAGTTTCATCAGCCTCACCGAAGACCTGGCGCTCACGCAGGCAAAAGCCGCCGACGCACGCCGGGCCAATGGTGAGAGCGGCGCCCTGCTGGGTGCGCCGATCGCCCACAAGGACCTGTTCTGCACCCAGGGCATCCGCACCAGTTGCGGCTCGAAGATGCTCGACAACTTCAAGGCACCGTACGACGCCACCGTCGTCGCCAAGCTGGCCACTGCCGGGGCCGTGACCCTGGGCAAGACCAACATGGACGAATTCGCCATGGGCTCGGCCAACGAGTCGAGCTACTACGGTGCGGTGAAAAACCCGTGGAACCTGGAATACGTGCCGGGCGGTTCCTCCGGCGGCTCCGCTGCTGCAGTGGCTGCTCGCCTGCTACCTGCCGCCACGGGCACCGACACCGGCGGTTCGATCCGCCAGCCAGCGGCGCTGACCAACCTCACTGGCCTGAAGCCGACGTACGGTCGCGTATCGCGTTGGGGCATGATCGCCTACGCCTCCAGCCTTGATCAGGGTGGCCCGTTGGCGCGCACTGCCGAAGACTGCGCAATTTTGTTGCAAGGTATGGCCGGCTTCGATCCGAACGACTCCACCAGCATCGACGAACCCGTGCCGGACTACAGCGCCAGCCTCAACGGCTCGCTGCAAGGCCTGCGCATCGGCGTGCCGAAAGAGTATTTCAGCGCCGGACTCGACCCGCGCATCGCCGATTTGGTGATGGCCAGCGTCGAAGAGCTGAAAAAACTCGGTGCCGTGATCAAGGAAATCAGCCTGCCAAACATGCAGCACGCGATTCCTGCGTACTACGTGATCGCCCCGGCGGAAGCCTCTTCCAACCTGTCGCGTTTCGATGGCGTGCGCTTCGGCTATCGCTGCGAAGACCCGAAAAACCTGGAAGACCTGTACAAGCGCTCCCGTGGCGAAGGTTTCGGCACAGAAGTGCAGCGCCGCATCATGGTCGGTGCCTATGCCCTGTCTGCCGGCTACTACGACGCCTACTACCTGAAGGCGCAGAAGATCCGTCGCCTGATCAAGAACGACTTCATGGCGGCCTTCAACGAGGTCGACATCATTCTCGGCCCAACCACGCCAAACCCGGCCTGGAAACTCGGCGCCAAGAACAGCGACCCGGTCGCTGCCTACCTGGAAGACGTCTACACCATCACCGCCAACCTCGCCGGCCTGCCAGGCCTGTCGATGCCGGCCGGTTTTGTCGATGGCCTGCCAGTGGGCGTGCAACTGCTCGCCCCGTATTTCCAGGAAGGTCGCCTGTTGAACGTTGCCCACCAGTATCAGTTGAACACTGACTGGCACACCCGCACCCCAACCGGCTTCTGAGGAGACACACATGCAATGGGAAGTCGTGATCGGGCTGGAGATTCACACCCAGCTCACCACCCGGTCGAAAATCTTTTCCGGTAGTTCCACCACCTTCGGTTCCGAGCCGAACACCCAGGCCAGCCTTATCGACCTGGGCATGCCTGGCGTACTGCCGGTGCTGAACCAGGAAGCGGTGCGCATGGCGGTGATGTTCGGCCTGGCGATTGACGCCGAGATCGGCCAGCACAACGTGTTCGCCCGCAAGAACTACTTCTACCCGGACCTGCCCAAGGGCTACCAGATCAGCCAGATGGAGTTGCCGATCGTCGGCAAGGGCCACCTGGACATCGCCCTGGAAGACGGCACGGTCAAACGTGTCGGCATCACCCGCGCGCACCTGGAAGAAGACGCCGGCAAGAGCCTGCACGAAGAGTTCAACGGTGCCACCGGCATCGACCTGAACCGCGCGGGCACGCCACTGTTGGAGATCGTCTCCGAGCCAGACATGCGCAGCGCCAAGGAAGCCGTGGCTTACGTCAAGGCGATCCACGCACTGGTGCGTTACCTGGGCATCTGCGACGGCAACATGGCCGAAGGCTCGCTGCGTTGCGACTGCAACGTATCGATCCGTCCAAAGGGCCAGGTCGAGTTCGGTACGCGCTGCGAGATCAAGAACGTCAACTCGTTCCGCTTCATCGAGAAGGCGATCAACAGCGAAATCCAGCGTCAGATCGAGCTGATCGAAGACGGCGGCAAGGTGATCCAGCAGACTCGCCTTTACGATCCGAACAAGGACGAAACCCGTCCGATGCGCAGCAAGGAGGAAGCCAACGACTACCGTTACTTCCCCGATCCGGACCTGCTGCCTGTCGTGATCGAGAACTCGTTCCTCGAAGACGTACGCGCCACCCTGCCCGAATTGCCACCGCAGAAACGCGAGCGCTTCCAGGAGCAATTCGGTCTGTCGGTCTATGACGCCAGCGTGCTGGCCACCAGCCGCGAACAAGCCGACTACTTCGAGAAGGTCGCGAGCATCGGCGGCGACGCCAAGCTGGCGGCCAACTGGGTCATGGTTGAACTGGGCAGCCTGCTCAACAAGCAAGGCCTGGATATCGAGCAGTCGCCGGTTTCGGCCGAGCAACTGGGCGGCATGCTGCTGCGCATCAAGGACAACACCATCTCCGGCAAGATCGCCAAGGTGGTGTTCGAAGCCATGGCCAACGGCGAAGGCAGCGCAGACGAGATCATCGAAAAGCGCGGCCTCAAGCAAGTGACCGACACCGGCGCGATCTCGGCGGTGCTGGACGAAATGCTCGCGGCCAATGCCGAGCAGGTCGAGCAATACCGCGCGGCAGACGAAGCCAAGCGCGGCAAGATGTTCGGCTTCTTCGTCGGCCAGGCCATGAAGGCATCCAAAGGCAAGGCCAACCCGCAACAGGTCAACGAACTGCTGAAAAGCAAGCTCGAAGGCTAACCGGAATGGAGCCAGCTCTAAAATCTGGCTCCATTTTACTGTGGGAGCGAGCCTGCTCGCGAATGGGGTTTGGCACTCAACACAAAGTTGACTGTCAGATTGGCATTCGCGAGCAGGTCGGATCGCCGCACCGTCGCTCCCACTTTTGTTTCGGGAAAACTTCTATGAAGCGCCTACTTGGACTTTGCGCCCTGCTCTCCCTGCTCGCTGGCTGCGCCAGCACCGACACCGTCGACCCGCACGGCTACGACAAAACCGGCGTTGCCTCCTATTACGGCGCCAAACACCAAGGCAAACGCACCGCCAGTGGCGAGCGTTTCGACAAGAATTCCCTGACCGCCGCCCATCGCCAGCTACCCTTCGGTACACGGGTGAAGGTCACCAACCTGAACAACAACAGATCCTGCGTAGTGCGCATCAATGATCGTGGACCGCACACCCGTGGCCGCCTGATTGATTTGTCCCATGAAGCCGCCGAACGACTGGGCATGCTCAAGAACGGCACCGCGCGGGTTCGCGTGCAAGCCCTCGACTGACCGACGGAGCCCCGACCATTTTCGGACTAGCCGATTTACCCCTGATCAGCGTGATTGAATTGCTCAGCGGGCTGGCGTTGCTGATCGCCGGCGCCGAAGTGATGGTGCGCGCTGCCGTGCGCCTGGCAGCACGCCTGCATGTACGCCCACTGATTATCGGCCTGACCATCGTCGCCCTCGGCAGCAGCGCACCGCAGATGGCGGTCAGCCTGCAAGCCACCCTGGCGCACAACGCCGACATTGCCGTGGGCAGTGTGATCGGCAGCAGCATTTTCAACATCCTCGTCACCCTCGGATTGTCGGCGCTGATCATCCCGTTGCGGGTGTCACGTCAACTGGTGCGCCTGGATATTCCCCTGATGATCGGCGCCAGCCTGCTGGTATTCGTACTCGCCTGGAATGAAGAACTGACCCGTGCCGATGGCGTGATGCTGTTGATGGCACTGGCGATTTACCTGGGCTTGTTGCTGCGCCAGTCACGGCATTCGGCGCGCCCGGTTTCGAGCCATGAGCACAACGGCCAGGCGCCATGGCTGAGTAGCCTGCTGATGATTATCGCCGGGCTGGCGATGCTGGTGTACGCCGGGCACCTGCTGTTGGGGGCTGCCGTTGCGGTCGCCACCGATCTTGGGCTGTCGGAGCGGATCATCGGCCTGACCATCGTCGCTGTCAGCACATCACTGCCTGAGCTCGCCACTTCGTTGATCGCCGCAATGCGCGGCGAGCGTGATATTGCCGTGGGCAACGTGATTGGCAGCAATTTGTTCAACCTCCTGGGCGTGCTGGGCTTGACCGCGCTAGTCGCGCCAGCGCCGCTGTCGGTATCGCCAAACGCCCTGGATTTCGACCTGCCGGTGATGCTTGGCGTCGCGGCGCTATGCCTGCCGGTGTTCTATTCCGGTTACCGCGTGACCCGCGCCGAAGGCCTGCTGTTCCTGGGCTTGTACCTGGCTTACGGACTGCACGTGGTGTCGTTCACCACCGGTATGCCGCTGGCTGGCAAGCTTGAACACCTGATGCTGTTTTTCGTCCTGCCAGCGCTGGTGGCGTTCTTGTTGTTCACGTCATTGCGCGCCTGGCGTCGCCAACACCATAAGAGGGAATTGCCATGACCGAGAACAAGAAAACCGGCGTTGAAGTACGTCGCCAAGTGATGGGCGACACCTTTGTCGACCGCGCACTGGGCAACGCTACCGAGTTCACCCAGCCGCTGCAGGATTTCGTCAACGAACATGCCTGGGGTGGAGTCTGGAATCGCGAAGGCCTGCCCTTGAAAACCCGCAGCCTGATCACGCTCGCAGCGCTGACGGCGCTGAAGTGCCCGCAGGAATTGAAAGGCCACGTGCGCGGCGCGCTGAACAACGGCTGCACCGTGGAAGAGATACGCGAAGCGCTACTGCATTGCGCGGTGTATGCCGGTGTGCCAGCGGCGATCGATGCGTTTCGGGCGGCGCAGGACGTTATCGATAGCTACCAGAAGCCGGAATAATTCCGCCGCATCTGTAGGAGCTGCCGCAGGCTGCGATCTTTTGATTTTCAGATCCACCCACCCCACTGCAACAAAAAGATCCCGACATTGGTGGTCACCGCCGCCATCAGCGTGGTGATCACGATGATCGCCGCCGCCAGTTCATGATTGCCATTCGCTGCCCGGGCCATGACGAAACTGGCGGCGGCGGTCGGGCTACCGAAGTACAGGAACAGAATCCCCAGCTCCGCACCGCGAAAGCCCCAGAGCCACGCGCCCAGCGTTGCCAGGATTGGCAGGCCAAGCATTTTCACCAGGCTCGAGCTGAGGGCCATCGAGCCACTTTTTCGCATCGCCGCCAGCGACAGCGTGCCGCCGATGCAAATCAACGCCAACGGCAAGGTGGTTTGCGCCAGATACTGGCCGGACGTCTCCAGCCATCCCGGCAAGCTGATCTTGAAGTAGGCAAAGGGCGCGGCCGCAATCACGCTGATGATCAGCGGATTGCTGAAAACGCTTTTGCAAATGCTCCACGGATCAGACTTGATCACCGGGCTGTACACCGCCAGCACAATGGTCGAGAGCGTGTTGTAGAACAGGATCACCAGCGCCGCCAGGATCGCCCCGAGGGAAATGCCGTAGTCGCCGTACATGCTCGCGGCCAGTGCCAGGCCAATCACCCCGTTGTTACCGCGAAAAGCGCCCTGGGTGTAGATCCCCCGGTCTTCGCGCGGGCACCTGAAAATGGCCCAGCCCCAGGCAATGGCAAAGCACACCAGGGTCGCGAGGGAGAAGTAGATCAGCAGCGCCGGTTGCAATGCGGCGTGCAAGTCGGCATGCAGGATGCCCAGAAACAGCAGCGCCGGCATGGTGACGTTGAACACCAGGGACGAGGCGGTGTGAATGAAGTTGTCGTTGATCCAGTCGATGCGCTTGAGCAACACTCCCAGAAACAGCATGGCGAACACCGGTGCGGTGATGTTCAGGGTTTCGAGGAAAATTGCCAGCATGCCGGGGAGGACCTTGAGGTGGGCGTCGTTAGGAGGCTAATGATAAGCCACTGAGGACTCCGGCGCCTGCTAGATCGCCTTCGCGAGCAGGCTCGCTCCCACTGGAATACATTCCACTGTGGGAGCGAGCCTGCTCGCGAAGAACGATAATGCGGTCTCAGGTAATCGGCGCCGGGTTGAACAACGTGATGTCGTTATGCAGCTTGTGTTTTTCAGCCCACGTCTGTTGCTTGCCGCTGGCCACATCCAGGTAGTAGTGGAACAACTCCCAGCCCAGTTCCTCGATGGAGGCACGTCCGGTGGCAATCCGCCCGGCGTCGATGTCGATCAGGTCCGGCCAGCGCTGCGCCAACTCAGTCCGGGTCGATACCTTCACCACCGGCGCCATGGCCAGCCCGTAAGGCGTACCGCGCCCGGTGGTAAACACGTGCAGGTTCATCCCCGCCGCCAACTGCAACGTGCCGCAGACAAAGTCACTGGCCGGGGTCGCGCAGAAGATCAGGCCTTTTTCCTTGAACCGTTCGCCTGGGCCGAGCACACCGGTGATAGCACTGCTGCCGGACTTGACGATCGAACCCAGGGACTTCTCGACAATGTTCGACAAACCGCCCTTCTTGTTTCCCGGCGTGGTGTTGGCGCTACGGTCCGCTTCGCCCTTGGCCAGGTAACGGTCGTACCAGTCCATTTCCCGTACCAGTTCCTGAGCAACTTCTTTGGTTTGCGCACGGGAGGTCAGCAGGTAGATCGCATCGCGCACTTCGGTGACTTCGGAAAACATCACCGTCGCCCCCGCGCGCAACAACAGGTCCGAGGCATAGCCCAGCGCCGGGTTGGCGGTGATCCCGGAAAACGCATCACTGCCACCGCACTGCATGCCCAGTATCAGATCGGACGCGGGCACGGTTTCCCGGCGGCGTTGATCGAGCTTCTTCAAACGGGTTTCAGCCAGCTCCATGATCTGCTCGATCATCTCGGTAAAACCGTGACTGGAATCCTGCAGGCGATACAACCACGGCTCGCTCAGATCCACCGAGGCATCGCCCTCGTGCATCACCTGCCCGGCCTGCAATTTTTCACAACCCAGGCTGATCACCAGCGCTTCGCCACCCAGGTTCGGGTTGCGCGCCAGGTTACGCACAGTGCGAATCGGGATGTAGGCGTCGGTGGCGGTGATCGCCACGCCACAGCCATAGCTATGGGTCAGCGCCACCACGTCATCGACGTGCGGGTACTTGGGCAGCAGTTCTTCCTTGATGCGCTTGACCGCGTGATCCAGCACGCCGGTGACGCATTGCACCGTCGTGGTGATGCCCAGAATGTTGCGCGTGCCGACGGTGCCGTCGGCGTTGCGGTAACCCTCGAAGGTGAAGCCTTCAAGCGGTGCCTGCGCGGCCGGCACCTCGGTGGACAGCGGCAGGCTGTCCAGCGGCGGCGCGGTTGGCATGCGCAGTTGATCTTCCTTGACCCAACTGCCACGGGGAATCGGCTGCAGGGCGTACCCGATGACCTGCCCGTAACGAACCACTTGGCCACCCTCGGGAATGTCTTCCAGGGTGACCTTGTGGCTCTGTGGCACGAAGTCGACAGTGACCAGGCCATCGGAAAACTCGGTGCCGGCCGGCACCCCCTGGTCATTGACCACGATCACCACGTTGTCCCGCTCGTGCAGGCGGATGTAGCGCGGCGAATCGGAATGTTCAATCAACTGCATGACGCCGCTCCTCAGGAATGCGCTTGAGACAATTTACCGGATGCTTCAGGACCGTTGACCGGCGGTTCCTTGAGCACCACACGCTTGATCGGACCGACGATCACCAGGTAGCTGAACACCGCGACCAGTGCGTTGCAACCGACAAACACCAGCGCCCATTTGAACGAACCGGTGGAACTGATGATGTAGCCAATGACGATCGGTGTGGTGATCGACGCCAGGTTGCCGAAGGTATTGAACAGGCCACCGCTAAGACCGGCGATCTGCTTCGGTGAAGTATCGGACACCACCGCCCAACCCAAGGCCCCCACGCCTTTGCCGAAGAATGCCAGCGCCATGAAGCCCACGACCATCCACTCAACGTCCACGTAGTTGCACGCGACGATGCTGCTGGAGACCAACAGGCCGGCGATGATCGGCGCCTTGCGGGCGAAGGTCAGGGAATGGCCCTTGCGCAGCAGGTAATCGGAAATAACCCCGCCGAGCACACCGCCGATGAAGCCGCAGATCGCCGGCAACGAGGCGATGAAACCCGCCTTGAGGATGGTCATGCCGCGCTCTTGAACCAGGTACACCGGGAACCAGGTCAGGAAGAAGTAAGTGATGCCGTTGATGCAATATTGGCCGAGGTATACGCCCAACATCATGCGATTGGTCAGCAACTGGCGGATGTAGTCCCACTTCGGACCATCGACCTTTTTACCCTTGCCCTTGTCCTGGTCCATGTCGACCATGCCTCCGTTATCGGCGATGTGCTTGAACTCGGCGTCGTTGATCATCGGGTGCTGGCGCGGGCTGTGGATAACCTTCAGCCAGATGCCCGAGAAAATGATGCCGATCACGCCCATGACGATGAACACGTGCTGCCAGCCAAAGCTGTAGACGATCCAGCCCATCAGCGGTGCGAACAACACAGTGGCAAAGTATTGCGCCGAGTTGAAGATCGCTGAAGCGGTGCCACGTTCAGCAGTCGGGAACCAGGCCGCGACGATACGTGCGTTGCCGGGGAAGGACGGCGCTTCGGCCAGACCGACGAGAAAGCGAAGCATGAACAGCGCAACCACCGCCGTGGACATGCCGAACTCGCCGACATAACCCTGCAACACAGTGAACAGCGACCAGGTGAAAATGCTCAGCGCATAGATTTTTTTCGAACCGAAACGATCCAGCAGCCAGCCACCGGGAATTTGCCCGGCCACGTAGGCCCAACCGAATGCGGAGAAGATGTAGCCGAGGGTGACTGCGTCAATGCCCAGGTCTTTTTGCAGGCTGGAGCCGGCGATGGCAATGGTGGCGCGGTCGGCGTAGTTGATCGTGGTCACCAGGAACAGCATGAGCAGGATCAAATAGCGGACGTGAGTCGGCTTCTTGGTCGATTGCATGTAGATGTACTCCCACTGATTATTTTTATGCGGGTAATAACGTTGCTGTCTGCAGGAACGGCCGGTCGACGCTCGATTGCTGGCGATCGCGTCGCCGCGGTGTAAATGACACCCCGCGGTGCCTGCATCGCCAGCAAGCCGGCTCCTACAAGGTATTGCGCTGTATCAGGAGCCGACGTAGGCCGTTTTTACGACCGTGTAGAACTCTTGCGCATAGCGACCTTGCTCACGTGATCCATAGGATGAACCTTTACGCCCACCGAACGGAACGTGGTAATCCACGCCGGCGGTCGGCAGGTTGACCATCACCATCCCGGCCTGGGAGTGGCGCTTGAAGTGGTTGGCGTACTTCAGGGAAGTGGTGGCGATGCCCGCCGACAGACCGAATTCGGTGTCGTTGGCCATGGCCAGTGCGGCTTCGTAATCGGCTACGCGAACGATGTTGGCCACCGGGCCGAAGATCTCTTCGCGGCTGATGCGCATCGAGGCCTGGCTGTCGGCAAACAGCGTTGGCGCGAGAAAGTAGCCTTCGGTGTCGCAGGTCACCAGGCCGCCGCCACTGACCAGGCGCGCACCTTCGGACTGGCCGATGTCGATATATTTCATGTCCTGCTCAAGCTGCGCTTGCGACACCACCGGACCGATGTCGATGCCGGATTTCAATGCGTGCCCCACCTTGATCGATTTCATGCGCTCGGCCATGGCTTCGACGAACTGGTCGTGAATCCCGGCGGTGACGATGAAGCGACTCGATGCCGTGCAACGCTGGCCGGTGGAGTAGAACGCGCTCTGTACCGACAGCTCGACCGCTTGCTTGAGGTCGGCGTCGTCGAGAATGATCTGCGGGTTCTTGCCACCCATTTCCAGCTGTACCTTGGCCTGGCGCGACACGCAATTCACGGCGATCTGACGACCGACCCCCACAGAACCGGTGAAGCTGATGCCGTCGACTTTCGGGCTGTTGACGAGCGCATCGCCAACCACACGACCGCTGCCCATCACCAGGTTGAAAACACCGGACGGGAAGCCTGCGCGGGAGATAATTTCTGCAAGCGCCCAGGCGCAACCCGGTACCAGATCAGCCGGCTTCAACACCACACAGTTGCCGTAGGCCAGGGCCGGAGCGATTTTCCAGGCGGGGATCGCTATCGGGAAGTTCCACGGCGTGATCAGGCCGACCACACCCAGGGCTTCGCGGGTGACTTCAACATTGACGCCCGGACGCACCGACGGCAGGTAGTCGCCGGACAGGCGCAGGCATTCACCGGCGAAGAACTTGAAGATGTTGCCGGCCCGGGTCACTTCGCCAATGGCTTCGGGCAGGGTCTTGCCCTCTTCCCTGGCCAGCAGGGTGCCAAGTTCTTCGCGGCGGGCGAGGATCTCGGTCCCGACTTTATCCAGGGAATCGTGACGAGCCTGAATGCCCGAAACCGACCACGCCGGGAAGGCGGCACGGGCGGCGTCGATGGCGGCGTGGACCTGAGCCAGATCAGCCTTGGCATAATCGCCGATGGCGTCGCTCAGTTCGGACGGGTTGATGTTGACCGAGTAATCGGCACCGGCGACCCATTCACCGTTGATGTAATTGTCGTAGCGCTTTGTCACGAGTCGTTCTCCTCACGCAAAAAACCGCTGATCGCTCAGCGGCTTCGGTTTGATCGTTGTTATTGCGCACCCTGCTTGTCGATCAGCGCGGCGAGCATTTCGTACTCTTCGCCGGTCAGATCGGTCAGCGGCGCACGCACAGGGCCCGCGTCATAACCGGCAATCTTGGCCCCGGCCTTGACGATGCTCACCGCGTAACCGGCTTTGCGGTTACGGATGTCCAGGTACGGCAGGAAGAAGTCGTCGATGATCTTGCCGACGGTGGCGTGATCTTCACGAGCGATGGCGTGGTAGAAATCCATCGCGGTTTTCGGGATGAAGTTGAATACCGCCGAGGAATACACCGGTACGCCCAGCGCCTTGTAGGCAGCGGCGTAGACTTCGGCGGTCGGCAGACCACCCAGGTAGCTGAAGCGATCACCGAGGCGGCGACGGATCGACACCATCAACTCGATATCACCCAGGCCATCCTTGTAGCCGATCAGGTTCGGGCAACGCTCGGCCAGACGCTCCAACAGCGGCGCGTTCAGGCGGCAGACGTTACGGTTGTAGACCACCACGCCGATATTGACCGACTTGCACACGGCTTCAACGTGAGCGGCAACGCCGTCCTGGCTGGCTTCGGTCAGGTAATGCGGCAGCAACAACAGGCCTTTGGCGCCCAGGCGTTCGGCTTCCTGGGCATATTCGATGGCCTGGCGGGTCGAACCGCCGACACCGGCGAGGATCGGCACGCTGGTGGCGCAGGTGTCGACGGCCGTCTTGATGATTTCCGAGTATTCGCTGGCCGCCAGGGAGAAAAACTCACCGGTGCCGCCCGCGGCGAACAAAGCCGAGGCGCCGTACGGGGCCAGCCATTCCAGGCGCTTGATATAGCCAGCGCGGTTGAAATCGCCCTGGGCATTGAAATCGGTGACCGGGAAAGACAGCAGACCGGAAGAGAGGATGGACTTCAGTTCTTGTGGATTCATTATTCGAACACCCTGGATTGCGACGTGTGTGAGTTGAGACCGTTCAGCCCGACGCTGAAGTTGTAGGTCATCGTACAACTTAAAATACAACCGTCAACTGCATTTCATCGTCGAGGGGAAAATTTTTGGATAAAAAGAGGCGCAAGCCTAATGTTTAGTGGCCTTTCATAATGCGAGGCAGAGGTGAAGCAACGCGATCAACGGCTTGATAGAGATACGTTGTCGGAAGATTGTTTCTAGAGATAGAAGGTTTTGTGGATGGCTCATGGCCCCTTCGCGAGCAAGCCCGCTCCCACATTTGATCTCTGGCGTTCACAAATTTTGTGCTCACTGGAGATCAAATGTGGGAGCGGGCTTGCTCGCGAAGGCAATCTGAAAGGCAAAAATCTCTTGGATCAGCCCGCTTACCCCCGCTGCGCCTCAGCCTCTTCATGAGCATGTCGCAAGCGCTCGCGGCTGTTGGTCAGGTGCAAGCGCATGGCCGCGCGGGCCGCATCAGAGTCCTGGCGGGCGATCGCGTCGTAGATTTCTTCGTGCTCGCGGCTCAGGCGATTCATGTAGTGCTGCTGGTCGTCATGGGCCAGTCGCGCGGAGTTGAGGCGAGTGCGCGGGATAATGCTGGTGCCCAGGTGAGTCATGATGTCAGTGAAGTAGCGGTTGCCGGTCGCCAAGGCAATCTGCAGGTGGAACTGGAAGTCCGAGGCCACGGCATCACTGGCGTGGGAAACACTTTCGTTGAGGGCATCCAGCGCCGCGCGCATCAGCGCCAACTGCTCGGGGCTGCGACGTTGCGCAGCGAGGCCGGCGGACTCCACTTCGAGGCTGATGCGCAGTTCCAGGATGGCCAGCACATCACGCAGGGTGACCACGGTCGCCGGGTCGATGCGAAAACCACTCGGGCTCGGGGTATCAAGCACGAAGGTGCCGATGCCGTGACGGGTTTCCACCTGACCGGCCGCCTGCAAACGGGAAATCGCCTCGCGCACCACCGTGCGGCTGACGCCATGGGCATCCATGATCGCCGACTCGGTGGGCAACTTGTCGCCGCGCTTGAGGTGACCATCGCGAATTTGCTCGGACAGCACCGTCACCAGTTCCTGAGCGAGGCTGCGGCGCTTGCGAGGGAGGCGTGGTGAGGCGTTCGGGTTTTCCATGGTGAACATCTGTCTCGACAAATTCGGCTGCTGAAACCGCATCATAGCGCAACGCGGTTGTACGATCACCTACAGGGGGCGCGGTGTTTATGCGGTCACGGTCTGATCCACCAGATGGCCGTTCTCGATACGAACATGCCGTGGGTGGAAGCGCTTGAGGCTGCTGCGATGCCCGACGCTGACGATACTCAGCCCTGGCAACTCATCGATCAGCGCCTGATACAGCGACGCTTCGTCTTCTTCATCCATCGCCGAAGTCGCTTCGTCCATGTACAGCCATTGCGGGGCGTAAAGCAGCGCACGGGCAAAGGCCAGGCGTTGCTGCTCACCCGGCGACAACATGCGCTGCCAGTGATTGGCTTCTTCGAGGCGCGCCACCAGGTGCGGCAAGCGGCAGGTTTCCAGGACGTGCACGTAGCGCTCGTTCGGATAGGTATCGCCGGCCTGTGGATAACTCAGCGCCTCACGCAGTGTGCCGATCGGCAAGTAAGGTTTTTGCGGCAGGAACAGATAGCGCGCCGCTGGCAGGCGAATACTGCCGTGCCCCGCAGGCCACAGGTGCCCCATCGCCCGCAGCAAGGTCGACTTGCCGCTGCCTGAACGACCGCTGAGCATTACGCGCTCGCCCTCTTGCACGGTCATGTCGCCATTGGTCAACAGGTGGCGACCGTCAGCCAGGTCGAGGCCGAGGTTGTGCACCTTCAAGGCTGAGCCCGAGTTCTGCACGTCGATAGCCGGGGCGCGTTGCTCGTTATCCGTCATCGCCTGACGGAAGCTGAGCAGACGATCGCAAGTGGCGCGCCATGAGGCGAGGCTTTGGTAGGCGGTGATAAACCAGCTGAAGCTGTCCTGGACATTGCCGAACGCCGAACTGATCTGCATCAGCTCGCCCAGTTCGATCTTGCCCGCCAGGTAGCGCGGCGCGGCAACCATGAAGGGAAAGATGATGGCCGCCTGCTCGTAACCGGACGTGAAGAAGGTCAGGCGCTTGGACACCTTCATGATGTCCCAGAAATTGTGCCAGACCATCGAGAAGCGATGGGTCAAGCGGCGGTTCTCGTTGGGCTCGCCGTTGTACAACGCGATGCTTTCAGCGTTCTCGCGAACCCGTACCATGGAAAAACGCAGGTCGGCTTCGAAGCGTTGCTGGCGGTTATTCAAGCCGATCAACCGGCGACCGATCAAATGCGTCAGCCAGCTACCTACCACCGCGTAGACCAGTACGCACCAGAACATGTAGCCGGGGATGGTCACACCGAACACTTCGATGCTCCCCGAAACCCCCCAGAGGATGATCGAGAAGGACACCAGGCTGACGATATTGCGCAGCAGCCCAACGCCCAGGTTCAAGGTGTCGGAGGTGAAATTGTTGAGGTCTTCGGAAATGCGCTGGTCCGGGTTATCGGTGTAACCACCCTGCTCCAGTTGGTAATAGTTCTTGTTGCTCAGCCAGCGAGCGAAATGTTTTTCGGTGAGCCACGCCCGCCAGCGAATCGTCAGCATCTGTGTCAGGTAGAGCCGGTACACCGCACCGACAATCGCCACCGCGGCAATCACGCAGAAATACAGGATCAGCCGCCAGAATGCCGCCTCGTCCTTCTGCTGCAAGGCGTTGTAGAAATCCTTGTACCAGGTGTTGAACCACACCGAGATCCCTACACTGATCAGCGACAGCGCAATCACAGCGATCAGCAACGTCCAGGCCTTGACCTTTTCTTCACTGCGCCAGTAAGGCGTGATCATCGCCCAGACTTTTCGGAAAAACTGCCCGCGCACAGCATCATTGACCGCGGAGTACTCAGCGTTCTGATTCATGGATAAGGCTCGATAAGAAAAAGTACGTGCACGAACCGATCATAGATGATCGGTTCGGTTTGTCGCGAGGAGTGGCCCGCATTCGTTCAGCGCTGGTTCAGCGACGAACCGGGCGCTTCTGCAGTTTGCGCTGCAGCGTGCGGCGGTGCATGCCCAGGGCGCGGGCAGTGGCGGAGATGTTGCCTTCGTGCTCGGTCAACACGCGCTGGATGTGTTCCCACTGCAGGCGGTCCACGGACATCGGGTTTTCCGGCACCAGGCTGTCGAGGTCGGCGTGTTCGGACAACAGCGCGGCCAGCACGTCGTCGGCGTCGGCCGGTTTGCACAGGTAGTTGCAGGCGCCACGCTTGATCGCCTCCACGGCGGTGGCGATGCTCGAATAGCCGGTGAGGATCACCACGCGCATTTCCGGGTCCATTTCCAGCAGCTTGGGCAGTAACACCAGGCCGGAATCGCCATCCATTTTCAGGTCCAGGGCGGCATAGTCCGGCAGGTCGGCCTGGGCGATGGTCAGCCCCTCTTCGGCGGAACCGGCGGTGCTGACGCGAAAACCACGGCGGGCCATGGCGCGGGCCATCACCCGGGTAAAGGTCGCGTCGTCATCGACCAGCAGCAAATGCGGCAGTTCTTCACCTTCGACTTGGATTTCGTCACTCATGTTGGTCTCCTCGGGCGCCGTGGGGCAGGCGCAGCTCGGTGAGCGTGCCGCCTTCCTCATGACTGTAGAGTTTCACTGAGCCGCCGGCGCGTGTCACGCTGGCCTTGCTCAAAAACAGGCCCAGGCCGAAACCTTTGCCCTTTGTGGTAAAAAATGGCTTGCCAATCTGCTCGGCGATGGCCAGCGGCACACCGGCACCGTGGTCGCGGATGCTGATGGTCAAATCCTCTGTATTCCAGTCCAGGGTAACTTGCAGCCCGTCGGGACAGGCATCCGCCGCGTTGTTGAGCAAATTGAGCAACGCCTGCGTCAGGTCCGGCGGCGGCGCCATGCGCGGCACCGTGCCCTGGCCCAGGCGCTGGAAGCGATAACTGGCTTCCGGGCGCATCAGGTGCCAGCGATTGAGCGCTTCGTCGAGCCAGTCGGTGACGTCCTGCATCTCCACCGCCAGCCGGCGATTGGCTTCCGCCGCCCGAACAAGCTGCTGCAACGTCTCTTTGCACAGCTTGACCTGGTCCTGCAGCACCTTCAGGTCATCCTGCAGCATCGGGTCAGGATGGTCCTGTTGCATCTCCTTGAGCAACACGCTCATGGTTGCCAGCGGCGTACCCAGCTCATGGGCGGCGCCCGCCGCCTGGGTGGCGACTGCCAGCAGTTGCTGGTCGCGCAGGCCTTCTTCCCGGCGAATGGCCCGCAACTCTTCCTGGCGACGCAGCTCTTCGGCCATGCGCGCGGCGAAGAACGTGATGACTGCCGCCGCCAGGGCGAAGCTCAACCACATCCCGTACACCTGCAGGTTTTCCCGGGCGATCGGGAAGGTTTGCAGCGGATAGAAGCGTGCGAGCAGCAAGGTATACAGGGTCAAGGCGATGCCCGACAGAATCACCGAGTAACGCCATGGCAAAGTCACTGCCGCGATGGTCAGCGGCACCAGGTAATAAGAGACGAAGGGGTTGGTCGACCCCCCCGAGAAATACAGTAATGCGCTGTGGATAAACAGATCGCAGGCCAGCTGCACCGCGTATTCGAGCTCGGTGACCGGCCAGGTGGTGCGCAGCCGAATGGCCGTGAAAGCACACAGCAGCATCGAACAGCCGAGCGTCGCGGCCAGTTGGAACCAGGGCAGTGGCAGCAGTTCGAGCCAGTAGGCCAGGCCTACGGAACCGGCTTGAGCGGCCAGGACCAAGGTGCGGATAAACGTCAACCGCCAGAGATTCTGGCGCGTGGCGGAAGTGATTTGGACGGGGGCGAGCATGAGCTCTCCTGATGAGCGCTCCAGGCGGATCGACGGGAGTATAACCAAGCGCGGGGGCTGACAGGCGAAAGTGCGGCAAACGGCCACATGTAGGAGCGAGCAGGCTCGCGATGGTCGTCAGCGATAATGCGGGGAACCTGGCACCCCGCGGTGCTTTCGGGTTCATCGCGAGCATGCTCGCTCCTACAGGGGGATGCACACCTGTATAGAAGTTGTAACTGTGCGAACCAGATCAGCAACGCTAGAGTCTGATGGGTTCACGCAGGGCCACAACCTGCGCACCCACCAAGGAGCCTTCATGCACACATTCCGCCGCAGCGCCGCCCTCCTCGCCCTGAGTGCCGGCACCCTCGTCGCCCTTCCGGCCCTGGCCGTCGACGAGCTTCATTACAACCAGGTTTCCCTGCGCGCCGAAGTCAGCCAGGAAGTGGCTCGCGACCTGATGATCGTGACCCTCTACACCGAAGAACAGAATACCGACCCGGCCAAACTCGCCGCGGACGTCAGCACCACCATGAACAAGGCCCTGGCTCAGGCCAAGCAGGTCAAGGACATCACCCTGCGTCAGGGCAGCCGTAACAGCTACCCGATCTACGACACCAAGGGTCAGAAAATCACTGGCTGGCGCGAACGCGCTGAACTGCGTCTGGAAAGCTCGGACTTCGCCGCATTGTCGAAGCTGACCGGCGAACTCCTCACCGACCTGAAAATGGGCGGCATGGACTTCGCCATTGCCACGCCAACCCGCAAAGCCAGCGAAGACGCCCTGCTCAAGGACGCCGTTAGCGCGTTCAAGGCCCGTGCCCAATTGGCCACCGACGCCTTGGGCGGCAAGGGCTACAAAATCGTCAACCTGAACCTCAACAGCAACGGTTATCCACAACCGTATATGCGCGGGCCGATGATGATGAAAGCCGCCAGCATGGATGCCGCTCCAGTGACGCCGGAAGTGGAAGCCGGCACCAGCCAGGTCAGCATGACGGCCGATGGCTCGATTGAAGTGCTGATGCCTTGATTCGATGACCTGAATAAAAAACGGCGATCACTCAACTGATCGCCGTTTTTTTGTGCCCTGCAGGAACTGACGCAGGCTCGGGCGCTTTCGGGCGATCTTTTGATCTTGTTCTATGCTCTCAAGGACATTTCAGTGACGACCGAAAAGATCGCAGCCTGCGGCAGCTCCTACGGAGATGTCGTACAAGCCGAAATGAAAAGTTGCACCTTGTATAACTCGCACCTCGCGATCACTACCCGTGCAACGATAACCACTTCGATTAACCGCCACACACCCCTCAAGGACGGGGTATAAATAGGTAACACCCTGCCCCACCCGCGGGCACCCCCAAGGCATCAACGCACCAAAAAAGTGCGCCAGTTGCACTACAAATAGGCCGCGCAAACGATCAAATGCGTCGAGTTTTATACAATTGCGACATTAAGGTACGTTCGTGCCACTGTTTAAGGCTTGTAGTCAGTCTGGATCTTGCATTGGGTATGGCCCCTGCATAGTATCCGCAGGCACGACTCACGAGGTCGTCCTCAAAATCAAAAAATGACAACAAATCATGAGGCCACCATGCTTAAACACGCGGTCATTCCGTTTTTAGTCGGCGCCAGCCTTTTGGCTAGTGCGCCGTTCGCTCAAGCTGCGACTAACCTGGTGTTCTGCTCCGAAGGGAGCCCGGCCGGTTTCGATCCAGGTCAATACACCACCGGAACCGACTTCGACGCCTCTGCCGAAACCATGTTCAACCGCCTGACCCAGTTCGAGCGCGGCGGCACCGCCGTAATTCCTGGCCTGGCGACCAGCTGGGACGTCTCCGCTGACGGCCTGACGTACACCTTCCACCTGCGTGACGGTGTCAAGTTCCACACCACCCCGTATTTCAAGCCGACTCGTGAGTTCAACGCCGACGACGTGCTGTTCACCTTTAATCGCATGATTAACAAGGATGACCCGTTCCGCAAAGCGTACCCGACCGAATTCCCGTACTTCACCGACATGGGGATGGACACCAACATCACCAAGATCGATAAAGTCGACGACAAGACCGTCAAGTTCACCCTCAAGGACGTCGATGCCGCGTTCATCCAGAACATGGCCATGAGCTTCGCCTCGATCCAGTCCGCCGAATACGCCGCACAGCTACTGAAAGAAGGCAAGGCCGCCGACATCAACCAGAAGCCGGTCGGCACTGGTCCGTTCGTGTTCAAGAGCTACCAGAAAGACTCCAACATCCGCTACACCGGCAACAAGCATTACTGGGACCCGAGCCGGGTCAAGCTCGATAACCTGATTTTCGCCATCAACACCGACGCGTCGGTGCGCGTGCAGAAACTCAAGGCCAATGAGTGCCAGATCACCCTGCACCCGCGCCCTGCCGACGTCACCGCGCTGAAAAACGATCCCAAGCTGCAACTGATCGAAAAGCCCGGTTTCAACCTCGGCTACATCGCCTACAACGTGCGTCACAAGCCATTCGACCAGCTCGAAGTGCGCCAGGCGCTGGACATGGCGGTGAACAAGCAAGGCATTCTCAATGCCGTTTACCAAGGTGCAGGGCAACTGGCGGTCAACGCCATGCCGCCGACCCAATGGTCCTACGATGAGACGATCAAGGACGCCGCCTATAACCCGGAAAAAGCCAAGGAACTGCTCAAGGCTGCCGGCGTGAAGGAAGGCACCGAAATCACCCTATGGGCCATGCCCGTACAGCGCCCCTACAACCCCAACGCCAAGCTGATGGCCGAAATGCTCCAGGCTGACTGGGCGAAGATCGGCCTCAAGGTCAAGATCGTCAGCTACGAATGGGGCGAGTACATCAAGCGCACCAAGAATGGCGAGCACGACATCAGCCTGATCGGCTGGACCGGTGACAACGGTGACCCGGACAATTGGCTCGGCACGCTGTACAGCTGCGATGCCATCGGCGGCAACAACTACTCCATGTGGTGTGATCCGGCTTACGACAAGCTGATCAAGCAGGCCAAGGTCGTGACCGACCGCGACCAGCGCACCCTGCTCTACAAACAGGCGCAGCAGTACCTCAAGCAGCAGGTACCGATCACGCCGGTCGCCCACTCGACGGTCAATCAGCCGTTGAGCGCCAAAATCGAAGGGTTCAAGGTCAGCCCTTTCGGTCGCAACGTTTTCTCGGGTGTCAGCATCGAAAAATAAAACCGTGTAGCTGAAAACGCTTGGGGGCGCATTGCGCCCTCACGCAAGCGTATTGCCGTAATTCGCCAATTTGGCACCAGGCAAACGTTTGCAACGCGTTAATGAGTTCCAAAGCAAATAGCCGAACCACCAAAAAAGGCCGGCATTAATAATAGAAACCAAGGAGCTTCACCCATGAAACTGAGCAGCACCGCGCTACTGGCCCTGGCCATCAGCAGCATCACCGCCACGGCATACGCTGAAACCCAAAGTCAGGCGTACACCCCGGTGACCGTGAATGAGAAAAGTGCCCAGAGCGAAGCCACCGGCTTTCTCGAAGGCCAGTCGATCACCGGCACCACTCGCAACTGGTACGCCAACGAACAACTGAAGCGGGGCGCCAATTTCGCTTACAAGAAAAATGGTGTTTCAACGCCAACTGACCGCCGTATCAACTGGGTCCAGGGCACGATCCTCAAGTACAACTCGGGCTTCACCGAAGGCACCGTTGGCGTCAGCACTGAAGTGGCGGCCTACAACGCCATCGCCCTGGACCAGGACCGCAAGGACCTGGCGTCCAACAACGGCGGCGCACCGGGCACTCGCCCAGGCGCAGGCAACAACCGTACCCTGACCGAAGAAGGCGGCGACGCCGTTGGCCAGTGGAGCAAGTTGGGCCTGGCGAACGTCAAGGCACGTATTTCCAACACCACCCTGACCGCCGGTCGTCAGAACTTCAGCAGCCCGATGGTCGACGTCATCGGTAACCGTGCGCTGCCTTCGAGCTTCCAGGGTGTGGCGATCCACAGCGAAGAGCTGAACAACCTGGCATTCGACCTGGCCACTTTCGATCGCAATTCACCGCGTACGGAACAAAGCCAGCGCAAATTCCGCACCGAATACGCCAATGGCATCGTTGAAACCGACCACGTCTACACCGGCGGTATCACCTACACCCCGTTCGCCAGCCTGACCACCAGCCTCTGGGCCACCCAAGCTGAAGACATCTGGAACCAGTACTATTTCGGCGCCACCCACGTACTGGGCGACAGCCAGGTACTGAGCCTGACCACCGGCCTGAACTACTACAAGACCCAGGAAGAAGGTAAGGCGCTGATCGGCGACATCGACAACGATACCTATTCCCTGTCGTTCGGCCTGACCCACCAGGCTCACAGCCTGACCTTCTCGTACCAGGAAGTGAACGGTAACGAGTACTTCGACTACCTGCACGAAACCAACGGCATCTACCTGGCCAACTCCCTACTGTCGGACTTCAACGGCCCGAACGAGAAGTCGTTCCAGGTTGCCTACGGCCTGAACATGGCCGAATACGGCGTACCGGGCCTGAAGTTCAACATCTACCAGGCGCGCGGCTGGGGCATCGACGGCACCCACTACACCGGCAACAAAGGTGTGGCCGACAAAGGCTACGACGGCATCCAGTCGCAAGACGGCGAACACCATTACGAATACGGCATCGGTGCCACCTACGCTGTGCAGAGCGGCCCGTTCAAGGCCACCACTATTCGCGGCACCTACACCGCGCACCGCGCCAGTGAAAACCAGGCTGATGGCAGCATCAACGAGTTCCGTCTGGTGACTACGGTTCCGTTCAACATCCTGTAATGCACCAACCGCACGGCTGGTTCAGTGACGAGTCAGCCGTCCGACCTTTGTCCTTTAACCGATTGCAGAGGGTTCTTGATGAAAATGCTTCCCCTACGTGCGGCCATCGCGGCCGCCTTGCTGAGTGTCGCGGTAGGTGTATCGGCCAAGCCACTGGTGGTCTGTACCGAAGCCAGTCCCGAAGGCTTCGACATGGTCCAGTACACGACTGCAGTCACAGCCGATGCGGTGGCCGAGACCATCTTCAATCGCCTGGCGGACTTCAAGCCCGGGACCACCGATGTGATTCCGGCACTGGCCGAATCCTGGGACATCAGTGAGGACGGCCTGACGTACACGTTCCACCTGCGCAAAGGTGTCAAGTTTCATACCACCGAATACTTCAAACCGACCCGTGACATGAATGCCGACGACGTGGTCTGGAGCTTCCAGCGTCAGCTGGACCCGAATCACCCGTGGCACAAGCTGTCGAGCGTGGGCTTCCCGTATTTTGAAAGCATGGGCTTCAAAGAGCTGCTCAAGAGTGTCGAGAAGGTCGACGACAACACGGTCAAGTTCACATTGACCCGCCGCGAAGCGCCGTTCCTGGCCGACATCGCCATGGCGTTCTCCTCGATCTATCCTGCCGAGTACGCCGACCAACTGCTCAAGGCCAACAAGACCGGCGACCTCAACAACAAGCCAATCGGCACCGGTCCGTTTGTCTTCCAGCGCTACAACAAGGACGCTCAGGTCCGCTTCAAGGCCAACCCGGACTATTTCCGTGGCAAGCCGCCGGCCGATTCGCTGATCCTGGCCATCGCCACCGACAACAACGTGCGCCTGCAGAAGCTCAAGGCCAACGAATGCCAAGTCGCGCTGTATCCCAAGCCCGATGACATCCCGAGCATCAAGAAAGACTCGAACCTGAAGGTCGATGAACTCAACGCGATGACGGTTTCCTACGTCGCGATGAACACCCAGCACAAATACATGAGCGATGTGCGAGTGCGCAAAGCCATCGATATCGCCTTCGACAAGGAAGCCTATGTCAACGCGCTGTTCGGCAAGGGCAACGCCACCGTCGGGGTCAACCCGTTCCCGGACACCCTGCTGGGCTACAACCACGATCTGAAGAATCCACCCCGCGATCTGGACAAGGCCCGCGCCCTGCTCAAGGAAGCCGGCGTGCCGGAAGGCACCACCTTCACCCTGTTCACCCGCAACGGCGGCGGTCCGACCAACCCCAACCCGATGCTCGGCGCACAGATGATGCAGGCCGACCTGGCCAAGGTGGGGATCAAGATCGACATCCGCGTGATGGAATGGGGCGAAATGCTCAAACGCGCGAAAAATGGCGAGCACGATATGGTTTCCGCCGGATGGGCGGGCGATAACGGCGACCCGGATAACTTCCTGACGCCTATGCTCAGTTGCGAGGCGGCGAAGAACGGCGAAAACTACGCTCGCTGGTGCAATGAAAAATTCCAGGCCCTGCTCGACCAGGCCCGGGAAAAAACCGACCCGGCCGAGCGTGCAGCACTGTACGAACAGGCACAGGTTATCTTTAACCAGGACCAGCCATGGATCAGCATGGCGCACACAAGAATGTTCACTGCAATGCGCAACAACGTAGAGGGCTACCAAATTAGCCCGCTCACCACCAATAACTTCGCCACCACCCAGGTGAAGTAGATAAGAAACTCCCGGCATTCCTGACCCAGGCATGCCGGGCACGCCTAACCGGCTGATGAGGTACACCTTACGATGTTTAGTTTTATTGCCCGCCGACTGGGGTTACTGATCCCCACGTTCTTCGGCATCACCTTGCTGACTTTCGCGTTGATTCGCATGATCCCTGGCGACCCCGTGGAAGTCATGATGGGCGAACGCAGAGTCGACCCGGAAATGCACGCTCAGGCAATGGAACGCCTAGGTCTGAACAAACCCCTGTATGCCCAGTACCTGGATTACATCGGCAAACTGGCCCACGGCGATCTCGGGGAATCCCTGCGTACCCGTGAAAGCGTCTGGAACGAGTTCACCTCCCTATTTCCCGCGACCCTGGAACTGTCCATGGCCGCCCTGTTGTTCGCCGGTATCCTGGGCCTGCTGGCCGGGGTGATCGCGGCCCTCAAGCGAGGGTCCCTGTTCGACCATGGTGTGATGGGTGTCTCCCTGGCGGGATACTCGATGCCGATCTTCTGGTGGGGCCTGATCCTGATCATGTTCTTCTCGGTCTCCCTGGGCTGGACCCCGGTGTCCGGGCGGATCGACTTGCTCTATGACATCGAGCCGCGAACCGGCTTCATGCTGATCGACACGCTGCTGGCCGATGACGTCGGCGCGTTCTTCGATGCCCTGCACCACCTGATCCTGCCGGCCATCGTGCTCGGCACCATCCCGCTGGCTGTCATCGCGCGGATGACCCGTTCGTCGATGCTCGAAGTGCTGCGTGAAGACTACATCCGAACCGCCAAGGCCAAGGGCCTGTCGCCTTCGCGCGTGGTGTTCGTGCACGGTCTGCGTAACGCGTTGATTCCGGTGCTGACCGTGGTCGGCCTGCAAGTCGGCACCCTGCTGGCCGGCGCGGTCCTGACCGAGACCATCTTCTCCTGGCCGGGCATCGGCAAGTGGCTGATCGAAGCCATTGGCGCCCGGGACTACCCGGTCGTGCAAAACGGCATCCTGTTAATCGCCTGCCTGGTGATCCTGGTCAACTTCGTAGTGGACATCCTCTACGGCTTTGCCAACCCACGCATCCGTCATCAGCGCTGAGGTCAAAACCCATGAGCACTCCAACATCCTCAGTAGCCACCGCCACGTCCGCCGTGGATCAAAGCCTGCTGTATCCATCGCCGTACAAAGAGTTCTGGCAAGCATTTTCCAAGAACAAAGGTGCCGTTGCCGGCCTGATGTTCATGCTGCTGGTGATTTTCTGCGCCATCTTCGCCCCGTGGGTTGCACCCCATGACCCGAGCGAGCAATACCGCGACTTCCTGCTGACCCCGCCAGCCTGGCTGGAAGGTGGGCAGATCCAGTTCTTGCTGGGTACCGATGAACTGGGCCGCGACCTGCTGTCGCGCCTGATCCAGGGTTCGCGCCTGTCGCTGCTGATCGGTTTGTCGTCGGTGGTGATGTCGCTGATCCCGGGGATCCTGCTGGGCCTGTTTGCCGGCTTTTTCCCCAAAGCGGTCGGCCCGACCATCATGCGCCTGATGGACATCATGCTGGCCCTGCCGTCGCTGCTGCTGGCCGTGGCGATCGTCGCCATCCTCGGCCCTGGCCTGATCAACACCGTGATCGCCATCGCCGTGGTGTCCCTGCCGTCTTATGTTCGCCTGACCCGCGCCGCGGTCATGGGCGAGCTGAACCGCGACTACGTGACCGCCGCGCGCCTGGCCGGTGCCGGCCTGCCGCGCCTGATGTTCGTCACCGTGCTGCCCAACTGCATGGCGCCGCTGATCGTTCAGGCGACCTTGAGTTTTTCGTCGGCGATTCTCGATGCCGCCGCCCTGGGCTTCCTCGGCCTTGGCGTACAACCGCCAACCCCTGAGTGGGGCACCATGCTGGCCTCGGCCCGCGACTACATCGAACGCGCCTGGTGGGTCGTCAGCCTGCCTGGCTTGACCATTTTGCTCAGCGTGCTGGCAATCAACTTGATGGGTGACGGCCTGCGCGACGCGCTGGACCCGAAACTCAAGAACGCCGCCTGAGGAGATTCCAATGTCACTGCTAGAAATCAAGAATCTCAACGTTCGCTTCGGCGACAAGAACGCTACGCCCGTGGTCGATGGCCTCGACCTGAAAGTCGACAAGGGCGAAGTGCTGGCCATCGTTGGCGAGTCGGGATCGGGCAAGTCCGTGACCATGATGGCGCTGATGGGCCTGATCGAGCATCCAGGTATCGTCACCGCCGACTCGCTCAGCTTTGACGGCAAGGACATGCTCAAGCTCAACAATCGCCAGCGACGTCAAATCGTCGGCAAAGACCTGTCCATGGTCTTCCAGGACCCGATGACCGCGCTGAACCCGAGCTACACCGTCGGTTTCCAGATCGAAGAAGTGCTGCGCCTGCACCTGAAAATGTCCGGCAAGCAAGCGCGCAAACGCGCCATCGAACTGCTGGAAAAAGTGGAAATCCCGGGCGCCGCCAGCCGTATGGACGCCTACCCGCATCAACTGTCGGGTGGCATGAGCCAGCGCGTTGCGATCGCCATGGCGATTGCCGGCGAACCGAAACTGCTGATCGCCGACGAACCGACCACCGCACTGGACGTGACAATCCAGGCGCAGATCATGGACCTGCTGCTGGCGTTGCAGAAAGAGCAGAACATGGGCCTGGTGCTGATCACCCACGACCTCGCGGTCGTGGCTGAAACCGCCCAGCGCGTGTGCGTGATGTACGCCGGCCAAGCGGTCGAAGTCGGCCAGGTGCCGCAACTGTTCGACATCCCGGCCCACCCATACAGCGAAGCGCTGCTCAAGGCGATTCCGGAACACAGCCTGGGCGCCTCACGCCTGTCGACCCTGCCGGGCATCGTCCCGGGTCGCTACGACCGTCCGCAAGGCTGCCTGCTGTCGCCGCGCTGCCCGTACGTGCAGGACAATTGCCGCGTGCAGCGTCCAGCCCTTGACCCGAAAAGCAACAGCCTCGCCCGCTGCTTCTACCCGCTGAACCAGGAGGTGGCGTAATGGCCGTCGTTCTTACCGCCCGCGACCTGACCCGTCACTACGAAGTGTCCCGTGGCCTGTTCAAGGGTCACGCCACCGTACGCGCCCTCAACGGTGTGTCGTTCGAGCTGGAAGCCGGCAAGACCCTCGCCGTCGTCGGTGAGTCGGGCTGCGGCAAATCCACCCTGGCCCGTGCCCTGACCCTGATCGAGGAACCGTCCTCCGGCTCCCTGAAAATCGCCGGTCAGGAAGTCGCCGGCGCCGACAAGGCCCAGCGCAAGCAACTGCGCAAAGACGTGCAGATGGTGTTCCAGAGCCCCTACGCATCGTTGAACCCACGGCAGAAAATCGGTGATCAACTGGCCGAGCCGTTGCTGATCAACACCAACCTGTCGGCCACCGAACGTCGCGAGAAAGTCCAGGCGATGATGAAGCAGGTGGGCTTGCGTCCCGAGCACTACCAGCGTTATCCGCACATGTTCTCTGGCGGCCAGCGCCAGCGGATCGCCCTGGCCCGAGCGATGATGTTGCAGCCAAAAGTACTGGTGGCGGATGAGCCAACGTCGGCACTGGACGTGTCGATCCAGGCCCAGGTATTGAACCTGTTCATGGATTTGCAGCAAGAGTTCAACACCGCCTATGTGTTCATCTCCCACAACCTGGCGGTGGTGCAACACGTTGCCGATGACGTGATGGTGATGTACCTCGGTCGCCCGGTGGAAATCGGCCCGAAGAACGACATCTACGAGCGCCCGTTGCACCCGTACACCCAGGCGCTGCTGTCGGCCACCCCAACCATTCACCCAGACCCCAACAAGCCGAAAATCAAGATCGTCGGCGAATTGCCCAACCCGCTGAACCCGCCGCCTGGTTGCGCGTTCCACAAGCGCTGCCCGTATGCGACCGAGCGTTGCAAAACCGAAGAGCCAGCGTTGCGTCCTCTGGATAATCGGCAGGTGGCTTGCCATTACGCCGAGCAGTTCGTGCACGGCGCGGCATAAAATTGTGAGAGCGGGCTTGCTCGCGAAAGCGGTCAATCAGTCGACAACGAGAGTGACTGACACGACGACTTCGCGAGCAAGCCCGCTCCCACAGGGATTTTGCTCGTTCATCCAACCCCTTCTATTTCGATTGCACATTAATCGGGAGAGACGGGGTTTTCTTTTGTCTGCGATTTACGTCTGGCTGTCACCTTCTTCATCATCGGAGTCCGGCTCATCGGTGGTCGAGTCATCATCGTTGTCGGCACCACCCTGCCCCTTGTCCCCCGGTTCCGATTCGGACTTGGCGATCATCAGATCACCATGGGTCCCCTGCCCGCTAGACGCCTGGGTTTCGTGATTCTCACACTCGGCCCAGACCGCCGAACTGCCGAGGGCCAGCATCAGCAAAACCTTCAACAGCAACACAACGCGTAGCAACCTGTTCATAGTCGAATCCGTCCTTTTGCAGGTGAAACATCTGTGCCTGGCTGGCGCTCTCTGAAATCTAGTTCCGATCAGCCGGGTTCTCCAGATAGGACGCTAACGGCTGGGCGGAAATACCGTGGACAGGGAGAATGGTTGGCAATAAGCGTTATGCCGAAAAGATCAAACGATCGCAGCCTTCGGCAGCTCTCACACAGAGCGTGGGAACGATCGGGTTCGCCAACAAAAAACCCCGCAGCTTTCGCAACGGGGTTTTCGGTGTTTCAACTCAGCGCTTAGTGGTGCTCACGCGTTGCACGGAATTTCACGTCCGGCCAGCGTTCTTCCATCAGTGCCAGGTTGACCCGGGTCGGCGCGAGGTAGGTCAGGTGACCGCCGCCGTCCAGTGCCAGGTTTTCCACGGCCTTGTTGGAGAATTCCTCAAGTTTCTTCTTGTCGCTGCATTCGATCCAGCGCGCGGAGTACACGGTGATCGGCTCGTAGGAGCATTCGACCTTGTATTCCTCTTTCAAGCGGCTGGCGACCACGTCAAATTGCAGTACACCGACGGCACCGAGGATGATGTCGTTGCTGCGCTCGGGGAAGAACACCTGGGTCGCACCTTCTTCGGCCAATTGTTGCAGGCCCTGGCGCAGTTGCTTGGACTTCAATGGATCACGCAGGCGTACGCGGCGGAACAGTTCCGGGGCGAAGTGCGGGATGCCGGTAAAGCCCAGAACTTCGCCTTCGGTGAAGGTGTCGCCGATCTGGATGGTGCCGTGGTTGTGCAAACCGATGATGTCGCCGGCAAACGCTTCTTCCAGTTGCTCACGCTCGGAGGAGAAGAACGTCAGCGCATCGCCGATCCGCACGTCCTTGCCGGTGCGCACGTGGCGCATCTTCATGCCTTTTTCGTACTTGCCGGAGCAGATACGCATGAAGGCGATACGGTCGCGGTGTTTCGGGTCCATGTTCGCCTGGATCTTGAAGATGAAGCCCGAGAACTTCTCTTCCACCGGCTCCACGGTACGCTCGTTGGCCACCCGTGCCAGCGGGCGCGGCGCCCAATCAACGACGGCGTCGAGTACGTGATCGACACCGAAGTTGCCCAATGCAGTACCGAAGAACACCGGGGTCAGTTGACCGTCGAGGAACTCCTGCTGGTTGAACTCGTGGCAGGCGCCCTGTACCAGTTCCAGCTGTTCGATGAAGCGCTCGTACTCGTCACCCAGGTGGGCGCGGGCTTCAGCTGAGTCGAGCTTCTCGATGATCTTGGTTTCGGTGCGTTCGTGGCCGTGACCGGCGGTGTAGACAATGATGTAGTCGTCGGCGAGATGGTATACGCCCTTGAAGTCACGGTAGCAGCCGATCGGCCAGGTGATCGGCGCCGCCTTGATCTTGAGGACCGCTTCGATTTCGTCGAGCAGTTCAATCGGGTCGCGAATGTCACGGTCGAGTTTGTTGATGAAGCTGACGATCGGCGTGTCGCGCAGACGGCAGACGTCCATCAGGGCGATGGTCCGTGGCTCAACGCCCTTGCCGCCGTCGAGGACCATCAAGGCCGAGTCCACTGCCGTCAGGGTGCGGTAGGTGTCTTCGGAGAAGTCTTCGTGGCCCGGGGTGTCGAGCAGGTTGATCATGTGCTCGCGATACGGGAACTGCATGACCGACGTGGTAATGGAAATACCACGTTGCTTTTCCATTTCCATCCAGTCGGAGGTGGCATGGCGGTCGGACTTACGAGATTTCACCGTACCGGCTACCGCAATCGCCTTGCCCATCAGCAAGAGCTTCTCGGTGATGGTGGTCTTACCGGCATCGGGGTGGGAAATAATGGCGAAAGTGCGGCGTTTCGCGACTTCGGCGGCCTGTTTGGTCATGGGAAATCGCCTGGCAGGTGATTCAAAAAAGGGCGCAGATTATAGCCCAACTTGATTGAATAACCGAACCGTTGAGCACATTAGGGGTGGCCAAATGCTGCTTCAGATGGGAACCTTTTAATACACGGAGACGTCCACTCCCCCGTAACGACCACTCGTCGGGGGCTTGAAACACCTGCAAAGCGGCCTGACGAGGCTGTGCTCATGGCTCAATAGCCGTACGCCTCCCCCGTAGGAGCGAGCAAGCTCGCGATGGACGTTAACGATAACGCCGGGTACCTGAATGTACGCGTTGTCTGAGGGTTTTTCGCGAGCATGCTCCGCTCCTACAGGAGAACGCGCTCGGCGTGAGCTGCTTCTCGCGATCATTTTTTCGGCAGCCAGGAATGGCATTGCCACACGAGAAAGTGTTCGCCGACGGAAAAAAAAGGAGTCCGCCTGTGGCTATTCGCTATGGCAAAGGGCTGATAGGAGGTGCGGTTGTCGTCGCTCTCCTGGCCCTGCTGGTCCACTGGATTGGCATCAACACGATCGAACATTACCGCGACGATTTGTTGTTTTACCTGCAAGCTCATCTGATTCTCGTCCTCGCTTCCATGCTGGCCGCCCTCGTTGTGGGCATTCCTGCCGGCATCTTCCTCAGCCGCCCGACCATGGTTGGACGCGCCGAACGCTTCATGCAGGTCTTCAACATCGGCAACACCGTGCCACCTCTCGCCGTACTGGCCATTGCACTGGGCGTCCTTGGCATCGGCAGCGGCCCCGCGATATTCGCCCTGTTCCTCGCTTCATTGTTGCCGATCGTGCGCAATACCTACGAAGGCCTGAAAAACGTCCAGGGTTCGCTCAAGGAAGCGGCCGTCGGCATCGGCATGACCCCCTCCCAGGTGCTGTGGCGGGTCGAACTGCCCAATGCCGTGCCGATCATCATCGGCGGCGTGCGCGTCGCCTTGGCGATCAACGTCGGGACCGCACCGCTGGCGTTCCTGATCGGCGCCAACAGCCTGGGCAGCCTGATCTTCCCCGGCATCGCCCTGAACAACCAGCCGCAACTGCTGCTGGGAGCGGCCTGCACCGCCCTGCTGGCGTTGCTGCTCGACGGCCTGGTGACACTCGCCAGCCGTCTCTGGCTCGAACGCGGTTTGCGCCCGTCTTAAGCCCCGGCAAAGGAATCATCATGAAAACACCAAGCTTTTTACTAGGCTGCATGCTGCTGCTCGCAGGATTTGCCCAAGCCGCGGAGAAACCCGTGATCCGCATCGGCGCCCGGGTGTTCACCGAGCAAACCCTGCTCGCGGAAATTACCTCTCAATACCTGCGCACCAAGGGTTATGACACCCGGGTGACCGGTGGATTGGGCAGTAACCTGGCCCGCAGCGCCCAGGAAAGTGGCCAACTGGATCTGATGTGGGAATACACCGGCGTGTCGCTGGTGGCCTACAACCATGTCACCGAAAAACTCGACAGCGCCCAGTCCTACGCCAAGGTGAAAGAACTCGACGCGAAAAAAGGCCTCATCTGGCTCACTCCGTCGAAGTTCAGCAACACCTACGCGTTGGCGCTGCCGGAAAAAACCGCAAAGGCCTACCCGCAGATCAACTCCATCAGCGAACTGAACACCGTGATGCAGGCTGAGGCGAAAACCAATCACCTTGTCGCGCTGGACACTGAGTTCGCCAACCGTTCCGACGGTCTGGACGGCATGGTCGACCTCTACGGCATGAACCTGACCCGCAAAAACATCCGCCAGATGGATGCCGGGCTGGTCTACACCGCCCTGCGCAATGGCCAGGTGTTCGCCGGCCTGGTCTACACCACCGACGGTCGCCTGAACGCCTTCAAGCTCAAGTTGCTTGAAGACGACAAGCACTACTTCCCGGACTACACCGCTGCGCCAGTGGTGCGTCAGGATTACCTCGATGCCCATCCGCAACTGGCGCAAGAGATCAAGCCGCTGGCCGAACTGTTCGATGACGAAACCATGCGCCAGCTCAACGCGCGGGTCGATGTCGATCACGAAAGCCCTTCGTCCGTTGCCGCAGATTTCCTGCGCCAGCATCCAATCAAATAAGGAGGAAAAGCCATGGAATTTATCAACGCCTTTTCCCACCTCGACTGGGCACAGGTACTGCACCTGACCGGGCAACACATCACCCTGGTCGGCATCGCCGTGACCCTGGCGATCGTGGTCGGCGTGCCGCTGGGCGTCCTGATGACGCGTTTTCCGACGCTCGCCGGGCCGCTACAGGCCAGCGCCACCGTGCTGCTGACCGTGCCATCGATTGCCCTGTTCGGCCTGCTGCTGCCGTTCTACTCGAAATTCGGCCAGGGCCTGGGCCCGATGCCGGCCATCACCGCGGTGTTCCTGTATTCGCTGCTACCCATCATGCGCAACACCTACCTGGCCCTGACCAACGTCGAACCGGGCATCCGCGAAGCCGCGCGCGGTATCGGCATGACCTTCGGCCAGCGCCTGCGCATGGTCGAACTGCCGATTGCCGTGCCGGTAATCCTTGCCGGCGTGCGCACCGCCGTGGTCATGAACATCGGCGTAATGACCATCGCCGCGACCATCGGCGCCGGTGGCCTGGGCGTGCTCATCCTCGCTTCCATCAGCCGCAGCGACATGTCGATGCTGATTGTCGGCGCCGTGCTGGTCAGCCTGCTGGCCATCTTCGCCGACCTGCTCCTGCAATGGCTGCAACGCTCGCTGACTCCTAAAGGACTGCTCAAATGATCGAACTTCAAAACCTCAGCAAGACCTTCCAAAGCAACGGCAAAGACGTGAAGGCCGTGGACTCGGTGAGCCTGACCGTCAATGAAGGCGAGATTTGCGTGTTCCTCGGGCCTTCGGGCTGCGGCAAAAGCACCACGCTCAAGATGATAAACCGCCTGATCACACCCACCTCGGGCAAGATCCTGATCAATGGCGAAGACACTACCGGTCTCGACGCAGTGACCCTGCGCCGTAACATCGGCTATGTGATCCAGCAGATCGGTCTGTTCCCGAACATGACCATCGAGGAGAACATCGTGGTGGTGCCGAAACTGCTCGGCTGGGACAAACAGAAATGCCACGACCGCGCCCGCGAGTTGATGAGCATGATCAAGCTCGAACCCAAGCAATATCTGCATCGCTATCCTCGGGAACTGTCCGGCGGCCAGCAACAGAGGATCGGCGTGATTCGCGCGCTGGCCGCTGATGCGCCACTGTTGCTGATGGACGAACCGTTCGGCGCGGTCGACCCGATCAACCGCGAGATGATCCAGAACGAATTCTTCGAGATGCAGCGGGCGCTGAACAAGACCGTGATCATGGTCAGCCACGACATCGACGAAGCCATCAAGCTCGGCGACAAGATCGCGATTTTCCGCGCCGGCAAACTGCTGCAGATTGACCACCCCGACACCCTGCTGGCCCACCCGGCTGACGACTTTGTCAGTAACTTCGTCGGCCAGGACAGCACTCTCAAGCGCCTGTTGCTGGTCAAGGCTGAAGACGCGGCGGATAACGCACCTTCAGTCAGCCCGGAAACGCCGGTGGCCGATGCGCTGGAAATGATGGACGAGCATGACCGTCGCTACGTGGTGGTCACCTGCGCCGAGAACAAGGCTCTGGGTTACGTTCGCCGCCGCGATCTGCACCGTCAGAGCGGCACGTGCGGGCAGTACCTGCGCGAATTCAACGCTACCGCGGCCTACGACGAGCACTTGCGCATTCTGTTGTCGCGGATGTACGAGTTCAACCGGTCGTGGTTGCCGGTGATGGATGCCGAGCGGGTGTTCCTTGGGGAAGTAACCCAGGAATCGATTGCGGAGTATTTGAGCTCGGGCAAGTCTCGTGGGGGCAAGACCAGCATCGTTTCGCCAGCCGACGCTGCACTGGCCTGATCCCTCCTCACCGTCATTCAGGGGAACATCACACCGTCACACAGGTCCGTTACATCAGTAGCTGTAAGGGACCGCACGACGGATGCGTGCAAAAACGCGACATTTTTTGTTGATCTCAAGCCCCTCACGCCCTAAAGTTCGCGCCGAACGTCCATGCTGGAAACGATCCATCCGGCTCAAGTACTGACGACGAGACAGCAAGGCCAAGGGAAAGCAGCGCTTCCCATGGCCTTTTTGCTTTCGGCGACATGCCTTGGGAAGTAGGCGAACCAAAGTGGGGATACGGAGGACGTTCATTTGCACCCATTGATAATTTCAGTTTGCCAGTAGGAGTTCCCAGCATGTCGATCCAGGTCGAAGACTATTTCGCGCGTGAAACCTTTCAGAAAATGAAGGCATTCGCCGACAAGCAAGAAACCCCGTTCGTGGTAATCGACACCGCGATGATCAGCCAGGCCTACGATGACCTGCGCGCCGGTTTCGAATTCGCCAAGGTCTACTACGCGGTCAAGGCCAACCCGGCGGTGGAAATCATCGACTTGCTCAAAGAGAAAGGCTCGAGCTTCGACATCGCCTCGATCTACGAGCTGGACAAAGTGCTGAGCCGCGGCGTCAGCGCCGATCAGATCAGCTACGGCAACACCATCAAGAAATCCAAGGACATCCGCTACTTCTTTGAGAAGGGCGTGCGCCTCTATGCCACCGACTCCGAAGCCGACCTGCGCAACATCGCCAAGGCCGCACCGGGCTCGAAAGTCTACGTACGCATCCTGACCGAAGGCTCGACCACCGCCGACTGGCCTCTGTCGCGCAAATTCGGCTGCCAGACCGACATGGCCATGGACTTGCTGATCCTGGCCCGTGACCTGGGCCTGGTGCCGTACGGCATCTCCTTCCACGTAGGCTCGCAGCAGCGCGATATCAGCGTCTGGGATGCCGCGATCGCCAAGGTCAAGGTGATCTTCGAACGCCTGAAGGAAGAAGACGGCATCGTACTGAAGCTGATCAACATGGGCGGTGGCTTCCCGGCCAACTACATCACCCGCACCAACAGCCTGGAAACCTACGCCGAAGAAATCATTCGCTTCCTCAAGGAAGACTTCGGCGACGACCTGCCGGAAATCATCCTGGAGCCGGGCCGTTCCCTGATCGCCAACGCCGGCATCCTGGTCAGCGAAGTGGTGTTGGTCGCCCGTAAATCCCGCACCGCCGTCGAGCGTTGGGTATACACGGACGTGGGCAAGTTCTCCGGCCTGATCGAAACCATGGACGAAGCCATCAAGTTCCCGATCTGGACCGAAAAGAAAGGCGAGATGGAAGAAGTCGTCATCGCCGGCCCAACCTGTGACAGCGCCGACATCATGTACGAAAACTACAAGTACGGCCTGCCGCTGAACCTGGCGATCGGTGATCGCTTGTACTGGCTATCGACCGGTGCCTACACCACCAGCTACAGCGCGGTTGAGTTCAATGGCTTCCCGCCGTTGAAATCTTTCTACGTGTAAGTACTGCACGCAGAAATCAAAAAGCCTATGACACGTCATGGGCTTTTTTGTGGGTGATCACAAAGAATCGACCCACCACATTCCTGTAGGAGCCGGCTTGCTGGCGATCAAGGCACCGCGGTTACCCAGACAAACGGGGTGACCGTTAATCGCCAGCAAGCCGGCTCCTACAGAGATATGAATACCTGTTCGAGTTCGGCGAAGCGCTTGGCGTACGCAGGTGCCAACGCGCGAATCTGCGGATCGGTTGCGCCCAACAAGGCTTCACTCGCGACCCGCAGGAAGTTCAGATTGCCGCCGCTCAGCGCCCTGCGCAGCCATTGCAATGCCTCGTCGATATTCCCTTGATCCGCCAACACTGCCGCAAAGCTGAACTGGCCACGAAAGTCCCCGCCCTCAGCCGAGCGCCGATACCAGCCGTGCGCCGCTTGCAGATCCTTCGGGCATACCTGCCCTTCTTCCAGGTAACGTCCCAGCAGATTCATCGATTTCGCGTGGCCCAGTTCTGCCGCGCAGCGATAGAGTTCGAGCGCTTGCAGCTGATCCTCAGCCACCCCACGCCCGGTCGCCAGCAGATTGGCATAGTTGTACATCGCCCAATCCAGCCCCGCTTCTGCGGCGATTCGATAATGCCGAGCAGCCATTTCGGCATCGGCCACACACCCCCAGCCATGTTCATGACATCGCCCCAGCATGTTGCGCGCCATCAGGTGCCCTTGTCGGGCGGCGATGTCGAACCAGCGCAACGCCAGCGGTTGATCCTGGGTGATTCCATTTCCATCCAGCAGAATCTGCCCAAGCAGCGCCTGGGCATCGACAAGCCCCTCGCGGGCTGCTGCTACGATCGCCTGGGCCGCACGGGCCGGGCTTTCGTCGAGCATGGCTTTGAGACGGTCTCCATCGAGCACCTCCTGGCGGCGCAATTGAAAACTCATACCTCGACCCAACGGCGCAACAGGTTGTGATAAGTACCGGTCAGGCGGATCAGCGAAGGATGGTCCGGCACGTCCTGGGTCAACTGCCGGATCGCCCCGTCCATCTCGAACAACAGCGCACGCTGGCTGTCTTCGCGCACCAGGCTCTGGGTCCAGAAAAACGAGGCGTAACGCGTTCCACGGGTGACGGCGTTGACCTTGTGCAGGCTGGTGCCGGGGTACAGCACCATGTCACCCGCCGGCAACTTCACCCGCTGGGTGCCGTAGGTGTCCTGGATTTCCAGCTCGCCGCCGTCGTAATCCTCGGGGTCGCTGAAGAACAGCGTGGCCGAGAGGTCGGTGCGCACCCGTTCGATACTGCCCTTGGGCTGACGCACCGCGTTGTCGATGTGGAAATCGAAACTGCCGCCAGCCGTGTAACAGTTCAGTAACGGAGGAAACACCTTGTGCGGTAACGCCGCTGACATGAACTGCGGGTTTTTCCACAGCCGCTCCAGCATGGCCGCGCCGATTTCCTTGGCCAGCGGGTGGCCTTCCGGCAACTGCAGATTGTGCTTGGCCTTGGCCGACTGGTAACCGGCCGTGATCTTGCCATCGGCCCAATCGGCCTGTTGCAGAGCCTCGCGAATGCGCTGCACTTCTTCTTTTTCGAACAAGCCGGGGATGTGCAGCAGCATGGGGCAAGCACCAGAAAGCAAAGGGGCGCCAATGGTATTGATTCTTATTGCCCTTGTAAAACCCGAGAGACGAACGAAACAGTAAAAACCGTAAGGTTAAATTGTAAAGATTGTAAATTCAGTGCGAATAGTAATTTTTCGCAATTGATACAAATACGTGTTTACACTATATTCCGCCGCCTCAAATCCTTGGGGAGGGGAATAAAAATGTCACGCCAACAACCACAACTACCGGTCAGTTCACCGCGTTTTCTCGCTTCTGCAATTGGCGTGGCGATCACTGCCGGCTCTGCGGGCCAAATGCTTTTCGCGGCGGAAAAAACCAACGAGCAGGCACCGAGCAACACGATTTCCCTCGGCGCAACCGCGATCACCGGCGAAGCCCAGGATGAGACCTCCTACAACGTCGAAAAAGCCTCCTCGCCCAAGTACACCGCGCCCCTGGTCGACACTCCGCGCTCGATCACTGTCATCCCGCAACAAGTCCTCAAGGACACCGGCGCCCTGAACATGCAGGACGCACTGCGTACCGTCCCGGGCATCACCTTCGGTGCCGGTGAAGGCGGCAACCCTCAGGGTGACCGTCCGTTCATCCGCGGTTTCGATGCCCAGGGCGATACCTACCTGGACGGCGTGCGCGATACCGGTTCCCAGAGCCGTGAGATCTTTGCCGTTGAATCGATCGAAGTCAGCAAGGGCCCTAACTCGGCCATTGGCGGTCGCGGCGCTGCCGGTGGCAGCATCAACCTGGTGAGCAAGAAAGCGCATCTGGGCGACTCGTTCGACGGTGGCTTTACCTGGGGTTCAGACCAGACCCAGCGTTACACCATGGACGGCAACTACCAGTTCTCCGACACCGTTGCCGGTCGCCTGAACCTGATGAGCCACGAAAGCAACGTCGCCGGCCGCGAAAGCGTCGACTACGATCGCTGGGGCGTCGCGCCTTCCCTGGCCTTCGGCCTGGGCACCGACACCCGTGTCAACCTTGACTACTACCATCTGGAAAGCAACGACACACCGGATTCGGGTATTCCCTACACCATTCCGGCCGGTGGCTCGGCTGCCCGCACCAAGTCCAATCCGGACAAGCCCTACGCCGGCGGCGACAGCAGCAACTTCTACGGCCTGACCGATCGTGACTTCCGCAAGGGTCGTACCGACACCGCGACCATCGCCATCGAGCACGACCTGAACGACGCGTTGACCGTCAAGAACACCCTGCGCCACGGCAGCAGCATGCAGGACTACATCCTGACCCAGCCGGACGACAGCAAGGGCAACGTCAACAACGGTACCGTTTGGCGCCGGGCCAACACCCGCGTCAGCAACACCGATACGACGACCAACCAGACCGACCTGTTTGGTGACGTCTACATCGCAGGCTTCAAGAACAGTTTCGCAACCGGTATCGAATTGAGCCGCGAGGAAAGCAAGAAGTCCTCGTATACCGTCAACACCGACACCACGCCTGGGACCACTCCAGTCACCACCACCTGCAACCCGGCGATCATCGGCGCACCCAGCGGCTACAACTGCACCTCGCTGTCGAACCCTAACCCGAACGATCCATGGAACGGTTCGATCACCCGTAACTACGCCGGCACCGACACCACGGGTAAAACCTACGCGCTCTACGTGTTCGACACCCTGACGTTGTCCGAACAGTGGCTGGTGAACATGGGCCTGCGCTACGACCATTTCGACACCGACTACAAGACCTTCAACGCCGCAGGCACCACGACCTCCAAGGGTGATGACGTCAGCGAGTTCGTAACCGGTCAGTTCGGTGTGGTCTACAAACCAGCGGAAAACGGCAGCATCTATGCGTCCTACGCAACGTCCGCGACACCTCCGGGCTCCACGCTTGGCGAAGGTCAGGACGGCAATCCGCTGGGCGGCACCCCGGATCGCAACGGCAACCTGCTGAAAAGCGACATGGAGCCAGAAACCACCAAGAACTACGAAATCGGTACCAAGTGGGACCTGCTCAACGATCGCTTGTCGCTGACTGCCGATATCTTCCGCACCGAAAAAGACAACGCCCGCGTCCAGGTCGATACCACCACCTACGAAAACGCTGGCAAGACCCGCGTCCAGGGTGTCGAGCTTTCGGCCACTGGCAAGATCACCGACAAATGGCAAGTCTTCGCCGGTTACGCCTACATGGACAGCGAGCAAGTCGACGGTGGTGACCTGCCGGCAAACAAAGCCAACGACGGTAACGAACTGCCTAACACGCCGAAAAACAGCGCCAGCCTGTGGACCACTTACCAGGTCACGCCGAAGCTGACCATCGGTGGCGGTGCGTTCTATGTCGACGACGTGTTCGGCAACGTGGCCAACACCACCATGGTCAATGACTATGTGCGCTACGACGCGATGGCCGCGTACAAGCTGACCAAGAACATCGACCTGCAGCTGAACGTGCAGAACCTGACCGACGTTACCTACTACGACAAGGCGTTCTCCACGCACTTCGCCAACCAGGCGGCGGGCCGGACTGCCTTGTTGAGCACCAACTTCCACTTCTGATAACAGAAGCGTGAACCTGTAGGAGCTGCCGCAGGCTGCGATCTTTTAAACTTCGGCGAATGCACCACCGCCAAAAATCAAGATCAAAAGATCGCAGCCTTCGGCCGCTCCTACAGGGGACAGGCCCCGTTCATCCAGGTGAACGGGGCTTTTGTGTGTCAAGGGAATGTTCCTCGATAACCCACGGCATAATGCGCGCCGTGATGACAATTTTTGAACGAACAAGGCGAGCGACGTGTTGAAGAAAACCCTGTTCCAGTTGCACTGGTTTTTTGGCATCAGCGCAGGGCTCGTCCTGGCCCTGATGGGCATTACCGGGGCGACGGTCTCGTTTCAGGATGAAATCCTGTACGCGCTGAACCCTTCCGTGTTGCAGGTGCAGAAACAAGTCGCCGGCGTGCTGCCCCCGGCTGACCTGGTGGAGAAGATCGAGGCGGCGACGCAGATGAAAGTGGCGATGCTCTCGGTCGGCATCGACAGCGACGTTGCCGCAAAAGTGTTCTTCACCCCGCCAGCGGGCGAGCGTCGCGGCCCCATGCGTTACTTCGACCCGTACACCGGCGAACTCCTGGGCGACGCCGCCGGCCAAGGCTTCTTCGGCCTGATGTTGCAACTGCACCGCTTCCTCGCCATGGGCGACACCGGCCGGCAAATCACGGGCGCCTGCACCCTGATCCTGGTGTTCTTCTGCCTGTCCGGCCTGTACCTGCGCTGGCCTCGCCAGTGGAAAAGCTGGCGCGCCTGGCTGACCCTCGACTGGAAGAAAAAAGGCCGCAGCTTCAATTGGGACTTGCACTCGGTTGCCGGCACCTGGTGCCTGGTGTTTTATCTCCTGGCCGCGCTGACCGGGTTGTCCTGGTCCTACGAGTGGTACAACAAGGGTTTGACTCGCCTGCTTTCCGATTCGCCACAGAATGAACGGGTTCGTGGTGGACGCGGCCCTGGGCCAAGCGGTCCGGCACCGGTGGTCGACTACTCGGCGGTGTGGAGCAGCATCTACAGCACTGCCGGTCCCGACCTGAGTTTCTACAACACCCGCATGCCGTCCGTGGCCGGGCAACCGGCAACTGTTTTCTACCTGTTGAAGAATTCGCCCCACGACCGCGCGCTGAACCAGATCACCCTCGACCCGGTGACAGGCGCGATCAAGCGGCATGACCGCTACAGCGACAAGAGCTTCAAGGCGCAGCTGTTGACCAGCCTCTACGCGCTGCACGTGGGCAGCTATTTCGGCATCGTCGGGCGCATCATCCTGACGCTCACGGCCCTGAGCATGCCGCTGTTCTTCGTCACCGGATGGCTGCTGTACCTGGATCGTCGACGCAAGAAACGCCAGATCAAGGACGCCCGCAAAGGCCTGGCGCAACCCGGCAGCGACGCCACGGCCTGGCTCATCGGTTTCGCCAGCCAGAGCGGCTTTGCCGAGCAACTGGCCTGGCAAACCGCTGGCCAGTTGCAGGCGGCGGGCCTGCCGGTGAAGGTGCAGCCACTGGCGGATGTCAGCGAGCAGGACCTGCATGCTTCGAACAACGCGCTGTTTGTGGTCAGCACCTTCGGTGACGGCGAAGCGCCAGACAGCGCCCGGGGTTTCGAGCGCAAGGTGCTGGGCCGGTCGTTGCGCCTCGACAGGCTGAACTATGCCGTGCTGGGACTCGGCGACCGCCAGTACCAACACTTCTGCGGGTTTGCCCAGCGCCTGCACAAGTGGCTGGGCGAGCACGGCGGCAAGACCTTGTTCGCGCCGGTGGAAGTCGACAGCGGCGATCCCTATGCCTTGCGTCACTGGCAGCAGCAACTGGGCCTGTTGACCGGCCAGGCGCCTGTGGGCACCTGGCAAGCACCGAGCTACGAAAACTGGACGCTGGTCCGCAGGGAATTGCTCAACCCGGACAGCAGCGGCTCACCGGTGTACTTGCTGGGCCTCAAGGCTCCAGGTACCAACAGCTGGCTGGCCGGTGACCTGGTGGAGGTGCTGCCGCGCAATTGCCCTTGGGCCATCGAGCACTTCCTCGAAGGATTGGGGATCGACGGCCGCGCGACGGTTACCCACGAAGGTTTGTCGCAACCGCTGGAACAAGCCCTCGCCAGCCGGCAGCTGCCCGAGAACCGCAGCCATCTGGTCGGCCTGCATGCGCAGTCCCTGGTGGATGCCCTCGTGCCGTTGGCCATGCGCGAATACTCCATCGCCTCGATAGCCGCCGACGGCATCCTGGAATTGATCGTACGCCAGGAGCTGCACCCGGATGGCACCCTTGGCGTCGGCTCCGGCTGGCTGACCGAACACGCCGCCGTGGGCGGCAGCATCAGCCTGCGCGTGCGGCGCAACAGCGGTTTCCACCTGCCCAATGAGCCGGTGCCGATGATCCTGCTGGGCAACGGCACGGGACTCGCTGGCTTGCGTAGCCTGCTCAAGGCGCGCATCGCCGATGGCCAGCAACGCCAGTGGTTGTTGTTCGGCGAGCGCAATCGCGAACACGATTACCTGTGCCGCGACGAGCTCGAGGAATGGTTGATTTCCGGCGACTTGCAGCGCCTGGACCTGGCATTCTCGCGTGATCAAGCCGAGAAGATCTACGTGCAGGATCGCTTGCGCGATTCGGCCGAAGAGCTGAAGAAATGGCTGGCGGAGGGTGCGGTGATCTACATCTGTGGCAGCCTTCAGGGGATGGCCTCGGGCGTCGATCAGGTGCTGAACGATGTGTTGGGCGCTGCCGAAGTCGAGCGCCTGATCGAACAAGGCCGCTACCGCCGCGACGTTTACTGACCCTACAGTGATCATTCCCACGCTTTGTGTGGGAATGCCTCAACGGACGCTCCGCGTTCGGCTCCGCAAGGGACGCGGAGCGTCCCGGGCTGCGTTCCCACGCAGAGCGTGGGAACGATCAATCTGATTTAACGCCCGGAGCCTGATAGCGCCTACAGGGGGCCAGTGTCAGGCGTTGACGGGTTCCACCGCCATCTCCACCACTTCCGGCCGCTTGACCAGCGCATACACCACCGCCGTCAACAAACTCCCCGCCACAATCGCCAGCAAGTACAGCAATGCATGGTTGATCGCATTCGGAATCGCCAACACAAACAACCCACCATGGGGCGCCATCAACTTGCAGCCGAAGTACATCGACAACGCACCGGTCAGCGCACCGCCGGCGATGCTCGCCGGGATCACCCGCAGCGGGTCTTTGGCGGCAAATGGAATTGCGCCTTCGGAGATAAAGCACAGCCCCAGTACCAAGGCCGCTTTACCCGCCTCGCGTTCGGTCTGGGCGAACTTGCGCCTGGCAATGAACGTGGCGATGCCCAGGCCGATCGGCGGCACCATGCCGGCGGCCATGGTCGCCGCCATCGGTGCATAACTCTGCGACGCCAGCAGCCCGACCGAAAACGCATACGCGGCCTTGTTGATCGGCCCGCCAAGGTCGACACACATCATGCCGCCCAGCAGCACGCCGAGCAGAATCGCGTTGGTCGTACCCATGCTGTCGAGGAAATGCGTGAGCCCGGCGAGCATGCCCGCCACCGGCTTGCCGACCACGTAGATCATCACCAGGCCAGTGAACAGGCTTGCCAGCAAGGGGATGATCAGGATCGGTTTCAGCGCCTCGAGACTCTGCGGCAACCGCGCATAACGATTGATCGCCTGCGCCGCGTAGCCGGCGAGGAAACCGGCAATGATCCCGCCGATAAATCCGGCACCCAGGGTGCTGGCCAGCAGGCCGCCGATCATCCCCGGCGCCAGGCCCGGACGGTCGGCAATCGAATACGCGATGTAGCCTGCCAGCAGCGGCACCATGAGTTTGAATGCGGTATCGCCGCCGATCTGCATCAGCGCCGCCGCCAACGTCCCCTCTTCCTTGAAGGCGGTGATGCCGAATACGAACGACAAGGCAATCATCAAGCCGCCTGCCACCACCATCGGCAACATGTACGACACGCCGGTCAACAGGTGTTTGTAGACCCCGGTCTTCTCTTGTTTGACCGGCCCCTTGGCACCGGTCGAAGCGCTTTCCTGCTTGCCTTCAGCCAATGCTTTATTGAGTGTCGCTTCAGCCTGCTTGAGGGCAATGCCGGTGCCGCAACGGTAGATCTTCTTGCCGGCAAAACGCTCGGTGGCGACTTCGATGTCCGCCGCCAGCAGCACCACATCGGCGTCGGCGATCGCGTCGCTGCTCAGCGGATTGCGTGCGCCGACCGAACCCTGGGTTTCCACCTGCAAGTCATAGCCCAAGCGCTTGGCCGCTTGCTGCAGGGCTTCGGCGGCCATGAAGGTGTGGGCGACACCGGTCGGACAGGCCGTCACGGCAACCAGTCGCGGCGCTTTCTCGACCGCGGCAACCGGCTCGACCACGGCTTTCGGTGCGGCATATACCCTGGCCTCTTCAGCACCACGGCGCAGCACCGCTTCGACATCTTGCAGCGCTTGGGCAGGGGTGCTCTGGAACAATCGCTTGCCGACGAAACGCGACATATCCACAGGCCCGCTGGTCACCAGCAACACCCACTCGGCGGCCTCGATCGTGGCGGCCGACAGTTGCCGTTCGGGATGCCCCGCATCGCTGATCTCGACGCTGGTGCTCCAGCCTTGACGCTGCGCCGCTGCATCGAGCAACCGGGCGCACAGCACACTGGTGACCATGCCGTTCGGGCAGGCAGTAACAATGGCTAACTTCATGACCAACCCTCTTATTGTTCTGTCAGGGGGCGCACGCGCACGCCCTGTTCGAGCTGCGCCAGTTGCGCCGCATCGCTGATACCGAAGCCGATCTGGGTGACCGCCATCGCGGCAATCGCCGTGGCGGTGCGCAAGGTTTGTTCAGGCGTATCGGCACTGAGCAACCCGTGGAGCATGCCGGCCAACAACGAATCGCCCGCGCCGACCGTACTGGCGACGCTGACTTTCGGCGGCGTGGCATGCAGCGCCGAACCGACGCTGAACCAGTTCACACCCTCGGCACCGTGGGAAATCACCACATGCTCGATGCCTTGGGCGTGCAGGCGACTCGCGGCTTGCGCCTGGGCCAGGACCGACACCGTCTCGCCACCGAGCACTTCAGCCAACTCCTCGGCATTGGGCTTGATCAACCATGGAGCAGCCTTGAGCGCCGCCCGCAATGCTTGCCCACTGGTGTCCAGGGCGACCTTCAAGCCCAGATCATTCAATCGCCCGATCAATGCCTGCAACCACTGCGGGCTGATGCCTTGGGGCAGACTGCCGGCAACCACTACCGCATCATGCCCCGGCGCTATCTGGTCCAGACGCTCGAGCAATGCCTGCTGCGCCGCGGCGCTGACCAGCGGCCCTGGACCATTGAGGTCGGTGATGCGTCCATCGCTTTCCGCCAGCTTGATGTTGCTGCGCGTCTCACCGGGAACACGAATGAACGCATCGACAAAACCGCGTTTGGCGAACAGGCTTTCGAACGCTTGCTGATTGTCTTCACCGAGAAAACCGCTGACGGTCAATTGATGCCCGAGGTCCGCCAACACCTGCGCCACGTTCACCCCTTTGCCCGCGGCGTGGGTGTACATAATGTCGCTGCGGTTGACCTGACCGGGTTCCAGGCGCGCAAGCTGGACGGTGAGGTCCAGCGCCGGGTTGAGGGTCAGGGTTAAAATCCTGGCCATTACAAAGCCTCCACTAATGCGCGCACTTCATTCGCGCTGCCCACGGCAAGCGCCTGTTGGGCAAGGGTTTGAGCCTGGGTCAGGCTGAGTTCGCGAACCCGCGCCTTGACCTCGGCAATGCTGCGCGCGCCGACGCTGAGTTCATCCACGCCCAGGCCAACCAGCACCGGTACCGCCAACGGGTCGGCCGCCAACTCGCCGCACACACCGACCCATTTGCCATGGGCATGAGCCGCGCGCACGGTGATATCGATCAGTTGCAGCACCGCCGGATGCAAGCCATCGGCCTGGGCCGACAAGGTTGGATGACCACGGTCGATGGCCAGGGTGTATTGCGTCAGGTCATTGGTGCCAACGCTGAAAAAGTCGACTTCCCTGGCCAGCACCGGCGCCAGCAAGGCCGCCGATGGCACTTCGATCATGATGCCCAGTTGCAGGTCCGCCACTGGAATTTCCAGGCGCAGGCGTTCGGTCATGTCCCGCGCCTGGCGCCACTCGTCGACGCTGCCGACCATCGGGAACATGATCCGCAGCGGCCGGTTGTCGGCGGCGCGCAACAAGGCGCGCAACTGGGCTTCCATGATCTGCGGCCGTTGCAGGGTCAAGCGAATGCCGCGCACCCCGAGGAACGGGTTTTCTTCCTTGGCGATCGGCCAATACGGCAGCGGTTTATCGCCACCGACATCAAGGGTGCGCACCACCAGCGGACGACCGGCCAGGCCATCGAGAACACGGCGGTATTCGGTTTCCTGGGTCGCCTCGTCCGGCGCTTGCGGGTGGGCCATGAAAATCAATTCGGTGCGCAACAGACCGATGCCTTCGGCGCCCTGCTCCACCGCACTGGTGACGCCGGCACTTTCACCGATATTGGCGAACACTTCGACAGCATGGCCATCGGTGGTCAACGCCGGTTGATGGCGTTGTTCGGCGGCGGCCTTCAAGCGTTGCTCGCGGGTGTCGCGCTCCTGGGTGGCGCGCTGCAAGGTCGCCGCGTCGGCGTCCACATGCAAACGTCCGCGTTGGCCATCGATCAACAGGGGCGTGCCCGGTGCCAGCAGCAACACCGCCGCACCGGCACCGACCAGCGCTGGAATTCCCAAGGCCCGCGCAACAATCGCGCTGTGGGCGGTGGCGCCACCGCGGGCGGTTAGAATGCCGGCGACACGGGTCGGATCAAGGCGCGCCACATCGGACGGACCGACTTCGTCCATCACCAGAATGTAGGGCTGCTCAGGTTCATGCGGTGTTTCGACACCACTGAGCTGCGCCAGCACTCGACGGCCGATATCGCGCAGGTCGGCGGCGCGCTCGGCGAGCAAGGCGTCCTGCAACGACTCCTGTTGCCTGGCAGCGGCTTCGATCACCGACATCCACGCCGCTTCCGCGCTTTCGCCCTGCTTGAGACGGGTGTCGACCTCATCGGTCAATTCCGGGTCGTCGAGCATTTCCTGGTGGGTGATGAAAATCTCGCGGATGGCCTTGGCCTTGCTGCGTTCGATCAAGCTGTCGATGTCCTGGCGCACGTGCGCCAGCGCTTGCTTGAGGCGCTCTCGCTCGATGGCGGCGGACTCTGCGCGTAGCGGGTAATCGATGGTTTGCAGTACCTGGATATGCGCGGGGCCGATGGCGATTCCCGGCGCTGCGGCGATGGCCTGCACCAGACTGCCGGACGCCGGGGCGAGCAGTACTTGGGCCACCTCGACGATTTCTTCACGAGGCTGGCTCACCGCTGGCAACGGCTCGACTTCTTCACCGAGGCCCTCTTCAATCGCGGTCAACAGAGCGGGCAAGGCATCGGCAGCGATGCTCGGCTCGGCGATGATCTCCAGCACCTGCCCACGACGGGCGCCCAGGCTGAGCAGTTTGCTCAAGCTTTTCATCGACACCGCACTGTCCTGGCCATCGACGATGCGGATACGAATTTCGCCTTCAAAGCTTTTCGCCAGTTGCGCGAGGATCTTCGCCGGACGGGCGTGCAGGCCGTGGGCGTTGGCCAGCGCAATGCGTGCGCTCGGCCAGTCTGCCGGCAACTCGCCGCCGAGCACTTCAAGCACCGCGCGACAACTGGTGGCACGGCCCAACTCATGGCCGCGACCTTCAATCAGCAACGCACACAGGCGTTCGAGCAACGCTTGATGGGCCTCGCCCAGGCTGGCCAGACAAAACAGGCCGCTCAGCGGTTGACCGAGGTAGCGCAGCGGTTTGTCAGGGGTAACGAACGCCAGGCCTGGACGCTTGACCGTTTGTTCACTGTGCAGCCACCACAGCCCATCGCCCAGCGGCAGCGCTTCGACTTGCTGCAACACGGCGGAGAAACCATTGCTGACGCAGTCGGCCTGACGCAGTAACCGCGCGCCACGCCAGACCAGCTCTTCGAAATCTTCGGCGGCGACGCCCAAGCCGATCATCTGCGCATCCAGCGCCAGCTCTTGCGGCGCGCCTTGCAGCAGTTTCAGCAAGGCCTCGGCGCTGCTGGCGCGACGCAAGGCTTGGCCAAGGTCGGTCTCGCCGAGCGCGCGGGTCAGCAGTTGCAGCAGGCGCAGGTGTTCGTCGGATTTGGCGGCAATCCCGATCGCCAGGTAGACGATCTGTCCGTCACCCCAGTCCACCCCCTCAGGGAATTGCATCAGGCGCACACCCGTGGAAAACACCTGGTCGCGGGTTTCTGGCGTACCGTGGGGGATGGCAATACCTTGGCCGAGAAAGGTCGAGCCCTGGGCTTCGCGAGCCTGCAAGCCAGCGAGGTAGCCCTCGTCAACCAGGCCATCGGCAACCAGGTGCCGGGCCAGCAGTTGCAGCGCGGCGGACTTATCCACAGCCGACTGGCCCATGGATATCTGCTCTATGGTGAGCTCGAGCATGCTTTCTCCTGTTGGCGCCCTTGGGGCGCCAGGTATTGTTTTTGAATGATTCAGCTTAGGCCTTTGTCTTAAAACAATCTTCGGCGGTTTCGCGGCAGAACCGGCCAAAGCAGCCATTAACGTAGAAAATACGCCTGCTGAATCGTTTAATCTAGAGTGATTGGCACGTTACTCGATAAAGTTGCATCGTTGAAGTCCAACTTGTCGGATGCGTTGTGACCAAGCTCGCCTGCCTGAATCGGGTAGGATTGGTGAAAATGTCGAGGCAAGCTCGAAAAAACAAGGAATAGCGGGTTGAAACTCAGTGATATAGCCCAGCTGGCCGGTGTGTCCGTCACCACCGCCAGCTACGTCATCAATGGCAAGGCCGAACAACAACGTATCAGCAGCGCCACCGTTGAGCGCGTGCGCGCGGTCGTCGAGGAACATGGCTTCACGCCTAATCCCCAGGCAGCCGGCCTGCGCAGTCGCCACACCCGGACCCTGGGGTTCATTCTGCCCGACCTGGAAAACCCCAGTTACGCACGGATCGCCAAGCTTCTCGAACAAGGTGCCCGGGCGCATGGCTACCAGCTGTTGATTGCCAGTTCCGACGATGCGCCCGACAGCGAGCGGCAATTGCTGCAACTGTTCCGCGCCCGTCGTTGTGATGCCCTGATCGTTGCCAGTTGCCTGCCGCGGGGTGACGACAGCTATCGCCAACTGCAAGCCAAAGGCATTCCGATCATCGCCATCGACCGGGTCATGGAACCTGAATATTTCTGCTCGGTGATCAGCGATGACCGCGAGGCCAGCCTGCACCTGACCCAAAGCCTGCTTGAGCCGTTGCCCAAGCAGATCGCCTTGATCGGCGCGCGTCCCGAATTGAGCATCAGCCAGGAACGGGCTGCTGGCTTCAAGCAGGCCCTGGTCGGGTACGACGGTGAGGTGCTCATCGAACACGCTGATTCGTTCAGCCGTGAGTGTGGCAAGCAGTTGATGGAAGAGCTGATCCAGCGCGTAGGACATTTGCCCGAGGCCCTGGTGACGACGTCCTATGTACTGCTTCAGGGTGTGTTCGATGCGTTGCACGATTTTCCGTTGAAAACCCGCCCGCTGCGCCTCGGCACATTTGGAGACACCCAGTTGCTGGATTTCCTGCCGCTGCCGGTGAACGCCATGGCACAACAACACCAATTGATTGCCGACAAGGCCCTCGCACTCGCCCTGGCAGCCATCGAGCAGTCCGATTACCAACCCGGTGTGCTGGCCATCGCGCGGACGTTCAAACAACGTATTCGCCAGGACTGAGCCATGGACCTGATCGACACCCACACCCACCTGGACTTCCCCGACTTCGACGCGGATCGTCAGGCACTGATGGCCCGGAGCCGTGCTCTCGGGGTACGTAAAATGGTGGTGCTGGGGGTGTATCAGGCCAATTGGCAGCGCGTCTGGGAACTGGTGCAAAGCGATCCCGACCTGCATGCGGCGTTCGGCTTGCACCCGGTGTACCTGGAGGATCATCGCCCCGAACATCTCACCGAACTGGCCGACTGGCTGGGGCGATTGGCCGGCCATCGCCAGCTGTGTGCGGTGGGCGAGATCGGCCTGGACTACTTCATCGAAACCCTGGACCGTGAACGACAGCAGGCGTTGTTCGACGCGCAGCTGCAACTGGCGGTGGATTTCCACCTGCCCGCGCTGATTCATGTGCGGCGCAGTCATGCGGCGGTGATTGCCACGCTCAAGCGTTTCAAGTTGAAACGCGCCGGAATCATCCACGCCTTCGCGGGCAGTCAGGAAGAAGCGCGCGAATACATCAAGCTCGGTTTCAAGCTCGGCCTCGGCGGCGCTGCGACCTGGCCCCAGGCCCTGCGCATGCACCGCGTACTCGCCCGGTTGCCACTGGAATCGGTGGTGCTGGAAACCGACGCTCCGGACATGGCGCCGGCGATGTTCCCCGGCCAGCGCAACAGCCCGGCGCACTTGCCGGCGATCTGCACGGCGCTGGCGCAAATCATGTCGCTCGCCCCGGAACAACTGGCCGCCGCGAGCAGCGCCAATGCCCGTGAACTGTTCAACTGGTAATCAGTCGACGTGGGCCTTGGCAGCCTCGAGAATCAGCGTCATGTGCTGACGCTGGCGGGCGAATCGAAGCGCAACGAAGTAGACGAAAATCGCCACCAGAGAAATGTTCAGTTGCTCCACGACGCTGAGTATGCCAATCCATTCCAATACCAACGCCACCAGCAATGTGCTGCAAATCATGATTAGCAGGCTGGCCTTTAACATGGCCAATGAGTCCAGGGACTTGAAGCGCCTGATCTGTTTCGGATCGTACAGTTGCAGGGCTTTCTGACAGTGGGTACAGGTGAATGCTTCGTTGATTGCAATGGCATTGAGTTGCCAGGGTTTGAGCAATAGCGTGCGCTGGCAATGTGCACAGCGCCCCTGGATACCAAGTGTTGCGACAGCCATAACCGTGCCTCCTCCATGCGGTCAGTGACGTTGATAATCCTTCATTGAAGACGAAAAAAGCAGTTCCGAAGAAAATAAGGACCTTTCCTACAAAAGAATAGGCTGAGGTACTACAGAAATTTCAGGCGCTCACCAATCTGTGGGTCTGCACTCCCACAGGTTGGTGAGATGTTTTCAGACCCGGAAGGCGCTGATCAGCTGCTTGAGCTGCACCACCTGCGCCGACAGCGCGCGACTGGCATTCTCCGTCTGGTGGGCACCTTCGGCAGTACGCTCTCCGGCACGATTGATCTCGACAATGTTCTGGTCAATGTCGTGGGCCACGGCGGTCTGCTGTTCCACAGCCGCGGCAATCTGCTGGTTCTGATCGACGATCATGCCGACAGCCCCCAGGATATTGTCCAGGGCTTGCTGGACCTTCTCCGATTGTCCCACCGTTCCATTGGCCATCTCATGGCTGACGCCCATCGCCTTGACCGCGGCCCCAACACCGCCATGCAGCTTGGCGATCATCTGTTCGATCTCTTCGGTCGATTGCTGGGTGCGCTTGGCCAGTGTGCGGACTTCATCCGCCACCACCGCAAATCCGCGCCCCTGCTCACCCGCCCTGGCTGCCTCAATGGCGGCATTGAGTGCCAGCAAGTTGGTCTGTTCGGCAATGCTCTTGATCACTTCCAGCACACGGCTGATGGACTGGCTGTCGCTAGCCAGCTGGTTGATCACCTGCACCGACTGGTCGATTTCGCTGGCCAGCGCAGCGATGCTGCCCTGCTGCGATTCCACCAGCCCACGACCGCTCGCCGTTTCGTCGTTGACACTGTGGGCGCTGCTGACGGCGGCGGCAGCGCTGCGCGCCACCTCAAGGGACGTGGCCGACATTTGATTCATCGCCGTGGCGACCTGCTCGATCTGCGAGCGCTGCCCGGCCACGGCCTGGTTGCTTTGCGCGGAGACACTCTCGACTTGCCCGGCCTGGCGCTCGACCTCGCCGACGGTCTGTCCGACACGCTCGATCAAGTCATGGATCTTTTTCACGGTGCCGTTGAACACCTCGCCCAACTCCCCCAGCTCATCACGACTGTGGGCGTTGAAAGTGACTGTCATGTCGCCGGCCGCCACTTTGTCCATGACCTCGCCAAGACGCTTGAGGGTGGTGCGGGTCGAGGCGTAGAAGGCACCGTAAAGATAAAAGATCAGCACAAACACCACCGACAGCGCCACGGCCTGCAGAATCATGTGCGTGCGGTTCTGGTCCAGGCGCTGTTGCAACTGGGTGCCGAGGAATTTCAAGGTGGCTTCATTGAGTTGATAGGTCTGGCCCATCAGCGCCGAGACCTGATCGTAAAAGGCCTGCCATGGTGCATCGAGCGTGTCGGCCATCACCACCTGCTCTTCGAACAGTTCGCTGGCCTTTTTCAACGACGCCTTGCTGCTGTCAGCCTGGGTCGCCAGGGTTTCGCGTGCGGCGTTGCTCGAGCCCGTTGCGTCCTGCAGCTTCAGACCGTACTCGGCATGGAGCTTGTCGAGCTGTACCAGCAGTTCATCGAAACGCGTGCTCGACGACGAATTGAGAAACCCCTGGCCCAAGGAAGCGGAGCCCAGTGCGCGACCTTCACCCAGCATCTGGGTAACGCGCGGAGTGATGTTGGTGACGAGCTCGCTCAGCTGACGCATGTCACTCTGGCTATCGTGGCTCAGGCCGGCCTGACTGGCGATGATCTGGCCGAAGACCTGCGCATTGCCGAGCAGCTTGCTGATCAGTGCACTTTTGCTTTGCAGGGACTTTTCCGTCTGCTGCGCTTTGAATGCGTTGATCATTTCATCGCGCTTGGCATCGAACAGCACGACCTGCTCCGGATCGGTGGCCATCGCCGTCAACCCCTGCAAACGTGCCAGGACACCTTGTTCAAGCGTACCGATCTGCGTCTCGACATTCCCCGCCTTGCCCGACTGGCCCAAGGCGACGTTGATCTGCACAAGATTGTTCAGGGTTTCCAGATCACGCCTTAACGCGAGACTGCTACCCAACAGATCCAGGCTCTGCAATTCGACCCGGGTGCCCTGGAATTCGCGATAGGAATCACGCACCAGGTAGAAGTTGGTTACCAGCATCGGCACCAGGAACAGTACGCTGATCAGGCTGAACTTCATGCCGAAGCTCAGGCGGTTCATCAGCGCGACGGCGGGATAGAGCAAGCTCTTCACTGGAAGTCTCCCTTGGATTTCTTATTTTTATTGGCGGACGCAGCGAGACGGCAGATAGCCAGTATTCGGCGCTATCTCTGTATAGCGTAAATCAGGGGAGGTTTTTGTAACTTAAGGTTAACGGAAGACACATTTTAAGGGTGACGGCATTCTCACGAAGAACGATGACGCGGTGCGGCAGATGCACCGCGGCGTCTGGATCGCCGGCAAACCAGCGCCTACGGCAGAACCGTCCACAACGCAAAGCCCGCATACCAGAGCACTGCCGCCCGTAGCAGCAACTCCCAGATGCGATCGAGGCTGTTGACGCCCTCAGGCCCGACCACCGGAGCTGGAATTTCACCGGCTACCAGCCCGGCCTTTTCGATCAATTGGGCAGCGCTGATGTTCCAGTTCAACAGTTCGTGCAACATCACCCGGCTGACCGCGACAAAGTTGCCGACCAGGGCAAAGCTCGCTGCCAACAGACGCACCGGCACCCAGTCGAATGCATGGCGCAGTTGCGCCGCGCGCTCGACCACCGCAGGGTTTTGCCCATGTTCTTCGGCCAGCGCCAGCAATCGATAACTCAGCGCGGCCACCGGCCCGAGCAGGAAGTACCAGAAAATGATCGCGAAAAAGCTCTGGTAGGCCTCCCACAGCAAATGCCCTTCGACCCGCTCCAGCAGTTGCTCGGCATTGTCGGCGCAGATGTCCAGGTCACGCTTGGCCACATGAGCCGCCGCTTGCAGGTCTTCGCGACGCCAGGCATCGCGAAAGGATCCTAGCTCCCCCAGCAGATCACCACGCCCCAGGCTGTAGATCACCACCAGCAAATGCACCGGCAACGCCAACAGACCGTAGGCTACGGGGTCGAGCACCACCAGCAGCAAGCCCAGCACCGCCACTGGAAACAACACCAGCACGGCCAGGACCAGCCACGGCCGCTTTACCAGACGCGGGCTGAGCTCAAGCTTGTTCAGCTCACGAATCCAGCCAGCGTCGTGCTGAATCCGGTGGCGCAGGGCCGAAAACTTCTCGATCCATACCGCCAACAGCAACACCAGAAAACTCATTATCCTTCCTCTTGTGCCAAGGCCGCTCGATAGCGCGCCCAATCGAACGCGGGACCCGGATCGGTCTTGCGCCCAGGGGCGATATCGCTGTGCCCGCAGATACGCTGCGTGGTGATGGCCGCAAATGCCGATTGCAACTGCCGGGTCAGGGTCGTCAACGCTCGATATTGCGCATCGTCGAACGGCAGATCATCCGTGCCTTCGAGTTCGATGCCTATGGAAAAATCGTTACAGGTTTCCCGCCCTTCAAAACTCGAAACGCCCGCATGCCAGGCACGCTCAAGGCAAGAGACAAACTGAGTGACGGTCCCGTCGCGCTCGATCAGAAAGTGCGCGGACACCCGCAGGTGTGCAATCCCTTCAAAGTAGGGATGCTCCGTGACATCCAGGCGGTTCTGGAAAAACTCCTGCACCTTTCCAGTCTTGAACTGCGCTGGCGGCAGGCTGATGTTGTGGATCACCAGCAGGGAAATTTCGCCCTCGGGGCGCGCATTGAAGTTGGGCGAGGGGCATAAATGCACGCCTTTGCACCAACCGCTGGCGGGGTCCAACTGCATACAGGTTCCTTCAACGACGACTGTGTTGGCGCCAGTATGCCGCGATAGGCCATCGGGGGCGATCATTTGACGCGATTGAGGTACTGCAATTTGCCCGGCACTGAAGCCAGGGCTGGTTCAAACAATACGTCATCGTCGAACACGCGTGCGGTATCGACCGGGCCTTCCTCAGCCGTAGGCAGGATGATTGGCTCCAATACCTCGACCATCGCTGTCGCATCGGCTCGCGAATGCCCTGGATGCTCGAACACTTGAACGTGCAAGCATTCCAGCTCGCTGAAAAACGCACGGGTCGCAAATGGATCGAACGCCGAGCCGCTCAGCCCTTCGCGCAATGCCTTTAACAGCCCCGGAACCAGCGTCAACAGATGCTCACGAGCATCGGGCTGTTCATGACGTTGGACGCTCCAGATCAATTGCATCATGGTCTGCACGTCAGCCTGCCACTGCGGTGACAGATGGCCACGCTTGAGGCAGGTCAGTAGCAATACCTTGCTCCAAGTGTCGAGCAAGAACGCCAGCACACTTTGCGGCAATGTCTTACCCAGCAGTGCCTGATTCAACGCTTGCTCTACTCGCTGGCGGGCCAAAGCGGTCTGGGCGTGACTTTCTTCGGCGTCACGAATCCGCTGCTCCAGCCGTTCGCTGCGTCGGCGTTCGTCACGGGTGAGCGCGTCAGCTTGCTCACTTTCCGGCATGGCAAGCTCAGAAGCCGTGTTGTTATCCATCGTGTCGCTTGCAGGGGCTGGTGTCAGGCCTGGCAGCACGCCGGTGGCGATCAACAGTTGGTTGGCCTGGGCGTAAAGCTGGCCGGCGCCACTGAGCACATAGCGATCAAACAGGGTGAGGATGATCAGCTTGACCTTGATGTCCACGCCCAGGTGACGCCCGGCCGCCAGGAAGCACTTGCAGAGCACCGTAGGACCCAGGGGATTGTGCTGTTCGATCAGCGTCCTTCGCAACAACGTACTCAGACGGGCGGTGAGTTGGTCAAGGGCGAAACCGTCGCGGTAGAGCACCTTGTTGACCAATGCTTGCACAGCCAGGTTGCGTTCGGGCTCGTCCTCAAGCGGTGCAACATTGGCATTGGGAGACAATGACCGAGGCAGCATCCTGTAGGCGAGGTCGCATTGGCCGAGGTTAATGAATGCCTTGAAGAGGTGCTCGAAAAACAGCCGCTCGATACTTTTGCGCTTCAAACGCAAATCGCGCATCGCCTCAAAGAAAAGATTCTGCTCGACATCGTCAGGTGCCCGGTCGGCCATTTCGAAGAGGGTATCGTCGGCATTATCGAACAGCGCCTGCAAGCCCTGCCGTAGCTGTTGCGTCGCCTTGTCGCGAACCTGCAGCACAATGACAGGCAGGCGGGCGAGTGGCAGTTGCGTCGCCTGGTCACTCGCGACCCTGCGCAATGGCACTACATTCCCGTCGATGTGCATCCAGCCTCCTGAAATTCCAGACCGTCAAAGCCATGACGTCAAATCCAAGGCGAATTATCAGGGAAAGGGCGCCCTTGCGCCACCCCGGCGCGTACTTCGCAGGAAAAGGAGGCAACCCCAAGGGGGCATCACACACGCAATCGACCAAATGCAGGCTTCAGAACGCCAGCAACCGTTCTGACGCCTTGGGTTGCTCAGTACCATGGCCCTATAATCGGGGCACTTTGTTTGTGGAGCGCCTTATGCCGAATCTACGTCTCGCCGACTTGAACGCCGAAATCGAAGCCAACGTGCGCCGCGCGTTGCTCGAAGACATCGGCAGCGGCGACATCACCGCACAGCTGATTCCCGCCGAACGCCTGGCCAAAGCCACCATCATCACCCGCGACGCTGCCGTCATCAGCGGCACCGCCTGGGTGGATACCGTGTTTCGCCAGCTCGACCCACGGGTTGCGGTGCACTGGCAGGTTGCCGATGGTGAGCGGGTCAAACCCAATCAGGTATTGTTCCACCTCGAAGGGCCAGCTCGCTCGCTGCTGACGGGCGAGCGCAGCGCGTTGAACTTCCTGCAAATGCTCTCTGGCGTTGCCACTCGCGCGCAGCAGTTGGCAGACTTCGTTGCCAATACCCAAGTCAAGCTGCTCGATACCCGCAAAACCCTGCCAGGGCTGCGTTTGGCGCAGAAGTACGCCGTAACCTGTGGCGGTTGCCACAACCACCGCATCGGCCTGTATGACGCCTTCCTGATCAAGGAAAATCATATCGCCGCCAGCGGTGGCATCCCGCAGGCCATTGCCGCCGCCCACAAGATTGCGCCGGGCAAGCCGGTAGAAGTCGAAGTGGAAAGCCTGGATGAACTCAAGGAAGCCTTGGAGGCCGGTGCCGACATCATCATGCTTGATGAGCTGAGCCTGGATGACATGCGCGAAGCCGTGCGCTTGAACAACGGCAAGGCAAAGCTGGAGGCCAGCGGCGGGATCAACGAAAGTACGTTGCTGCCGATTGCCGAAACCGGGGTGGATTACATTTCGATCGGGGCGATGACCAAGGATGTGAAGGCTGTGGACCTGTCGATGCGATTAAGCCTCTGATCGCGCGCCGCTGAATAAAAAACGCCGGCCTCCTGAAGGCCGGCGTTTTTGTCAGACCACCAGATTGTTCATCTCGCAGTACTCTTCCCATTCGACGCCCAAGACTTCGGCCGCTTCCCTGTGCAGTTTCAGGCGTTCGATCTCGTATTCTTCAGGGGTCGAGGTGTACTTGAGCGTCAACTCCCAAGGCTGCAAGCCCTGGGCTTCGGCTTCATCCTCGAACGCCCACTGGATCTGGTCCCTCTGATCATCGGGTGGCAAGTCCTTGATCTCTTCCAGCAAATGGGGCACGTCCAGCACGTATTTCTTGAGGGCTTCTTCGTGTCTGGCTTCTTGAGACAGTTCTTTAACGGTCATGGCGTTCTCTTTGATCGGGGGAATGGAAGATGGATCTGGATCATCAAGGATCTCTCTGACGCAAAAAAACCGCGTAAAGCCCGGCTTTTCTGGCCTTCAGAACCATTCGGGATCATCTGAAAACAACGTGTCGCTGGTGCCCGAGACAGGAATCGAACCTGCGACCTTCGCGTTACGAGTGCGCTGCTCTACCGACTGAGCTACACGGGCAGTGGGCTAAACCTAGCACTGACCATGGGGCCAGGCAACTTCGAACACTGTTAAAAATCAAAAGATCCCGGCCTGCTGCTGCGCCTGCATAAGGCTGCGATCCTTTGATTTTTCTGCACATGGCAAAACGCCCCGAACCAGTCGGGGCGTTTTGTTGTTCAGCGCTCAGATGCGGGAGTGATTAAACGCCCGAAGCCTTCGCCGCTGCTACGTCCTTGATGGACAGCTTGATACGGCCGCGGTTGTCCACGTCCAGTACCAGCACTTCCACTTCCTGACCTTCTTTCAGGATGTCGGTCACTTTCTCAACGCGAGCATCGCTCAGCATGGAAATGTGAACCAGACCGTCCTTGCCAGGCAGGATGTTGACGAATGCGCCGAAGTCGACGATGCGCTCAACCTTACCGACGTAGATCTTGCCGATTTCGGCTTCAGCGGTGATACCCAGGACGCGCTGACGTGCAGCTTCTGCAGCTTCCTTGGTTTCGCCGAAGATCTTGATCGAGCCATCGTCTTCGATGTCGATCGAAGCCTTGGTCTCTTCACAGATCGCACGAATGGTCGCACCGCCTTTACCGATGACATCACGGATTTTGTCGGTGTCGATTTTCATCGCGATCATGGTCGGAGCGTTTTCCGACAACTCGGTACGCGACTGGCCAATGATCTGGTTCATCTGGCCGAGGATGTTCAGGCGCGCTTCCAGGGCTTGGCCCAGAGCGATTTCCATGATCTCTTCGGTGATGCCCTTGATCTTGATGTCCATCTGCAGCGCGGTCACGCCTTTGGCGGTACCGGCTACCTTGAAGTCCATGTCGCCCAGGTGGTCTTCGTCACCCAGGATGTCGGTCAGGACGGCGAATTTCTCGCCTTCTTTAACCAGACCCATGGCGATACCGGCAACCGGTGCCTTCATTGGGACGCCAGCGTCCATCAGGGCCAGGGAAGCACCGCAAACGGAAGCCATGGAGCTCGAACCGTTGGATTCGGTGATTTCCGATACAACGCGGATGGTGTACGGGAACACGTCAGCGGCAGGCAGCATGGCCTGAACCGAACGACGGGCCAGGCGGCCGTGACCGATTTCACGACGACCAGCGCCACCCATGCGACCACACTCGCCCACCGAGAACGGAGGGAAGTTGTAGTGCAGCATGAACGGGTCTTTTTTCTCGCCTTCCAGAGTATCCAGAAGTTGTGCGTCACGGGCAGTACCCAGCGTCGCAACTACCAGGGCCTGGGTTTCGCCACGGGTGAACAGGGCCGAACCGTGAGTCTTCGGCAGAACGCCGACTTCGATGTTCAGCGGACGTACGGTACGGGTGTCGCGACCGTCGATACGTGGCTTGCCGTTCACGATGTTTTCGCGAACGGTGCGGTATTCGATTTCACCGAAAGCCGCTTTGACTTCAGCGGCGGAAGGCTGGCCTTCTTCGCCGGACAGCTTGGCGACGACCTGGTCCTTCAGCTCACCCAGGCGAGCGTAACGGTCAGCCTTGATGGTGATGGTGTAAGCCTGGGAGATCGCCTCGCCGAACTCGGCGCGGATCGCACCCAGCAGTTCAGTCGCTTCGGCTTGCGGAGCCCAGGTCCAGGTTGGCTTGGCAGCTTCGGCAGCCAGCTCCTTGACGGCCTGGATCACGGCCTGGAATTCGTCGTGGGCGAACAATACTGCGCCCAGCATCTGGTCTTCGGTCAGCTCTTTGGCTTCCGATTCAACCATCAGGACGGCTTCCGAAGTACCGGCAACGACCATGTCCAGGCTCGAAGCTTTCAGTTGTTCGTAAGTCGGGTTCAGCAGGTAGCCGGTGCTTTCGTGGAAGGCAACGCGGGCAGCGCCGATCGGGCCATCGAAAGGAATGCCGGAGATGGCCAGGGCAGCCGAGGTACCGATCATCGCAGCGATGTCCGGATCGGTCTTCTTGCTGGTGGAAACCACGGTGCAGACAACCTGCACTTCGTTCATGAAGCCTTCAGGGAACAGCGGACGGATCGGACGGTCGATCAGTCGGGAAGTCAGGGTTTCTTTCTCGGAAGGACGGCCTTCGCGCTTGAAGAAACCGCCAGGGATCTTACCGGCAGCGTAAGTCTTTTCCTGGTAGTGAACAGACAGGGGGAAGAAACCCTTGCCTGGATCGGCTTGCTTGGCACCAACGACGGTCACCAATACGCTGACGTCGTCGTCAACGGTGACCAATACTGCGCCGGAGGCCTGACGGGCGATACGGCCAGTCTCGAGGGTAACGGTCGACTGACCGAACTGGAATTTTTTGATTACCGGGTTCACGGTGTCCTACCTTCTTTTGTGGCTCTTGGGGAAACTGGGTTCTTGCGAAATTCTTGGGCAACGCCGGGAATCGGCCCGACAGGTTGTCCTGAGTGCTCTTGCACAGGCAAAACGAGTATCCAGATAAAACTTGAGGCTGGGAGCCTGCCGTGCACCGGCGGAAACCCGCTGACGCACGACAGACAACCAACCTCTAGCGCAATCGCTTATTAGCGACGCAGACCCAGGCGAGCGATCAGAGCGCTGTAACGGCTCACGTCCTTGCCTTTCAGGTAGTCCAGCAGCTTACGACGCTGGTTAACCATGCGGATCAGACCACGACGGGAGTGGTGATCTTTACCGTTGGCCTTGAAGTGACCTTGCAGTTTGTTGATGTTGGCGGTCAGCAGTGCAACTTGCACTTCTGGCGAACCAGTGTCACCAACAGCTTGCTGGTAGTCAGCTACGATTTGAGCTTTTTCTTGAACGTCGAGAGCCATGTGGCAATCCTTTTATCAGGAAACTGTTTCAATAACAGTTTCAACAGGCCAGGGACAAATCCCTGTATCTAAAAATGAGTAGTGACCATGCCTGCTAACAGCCACACTCGCCGACCTGCTGTTACACAGATCGGTTTCCGGTCATTCTGACCGAATCAGTCGACGCGGCGCGATGCGCCCGTCTTCGCTCACTTCACCGATACCGATGAAGCGACCATTGTGATCCTGTACCCGTACCATGCCGAACTTCGGGGCATCCGGGGCGCGTACCGGCTGGCCATTGAGCCAGTAGAACGCGCTCGCTTCCGAGAACTGCAACAGTGGCCAATCCAGCAGGCCGCTGTCCGATGGCATCAGGAAGCGGTCGACCGCCTCGTTGCCGCCTTCGGCATGTACCGCTTCCAGCTCTTCGAGGGTCACGGTCTGCGCCAGGGTGAATGGCCCGGCCTGGGTACGTCGCAGTTCTGCAACGTAAGCGCCACAACCGAGTTGCTCACCGATATCCTCCACCAAGGTGCGAATATAGGTGCCTTTGGTGCAATCCACCGCAAGCCGCGCAGTATCCCCTTCGAAGGCCAGCAATTCCAAGCGCGTAATAGTAACAGAACGCGGTTCGCGCTCCACTACTTCACCTGCACGAGCCAGCTTGTACAACGGTTGCCCATCACGCTTGAGAGCCGAGTACATCGGCGGTATCTGACTGATTTGCCCACGAAATTGCGGCAACACAGCTTCGATATCGGCGCGACCAACGGTCACCGGGCGCTCCTGCAAAACCTCGCCCTCGGCATCGGCCGTGGTGGTGGTCTTGCCCAGTTGCGCGAGGGTTTCGTAACCCTTGTCGGAATCGAGCAGGTACTGCGAGAACTTGGTGGCCTCACCGAAGCACAGCGGCAACACGCCAGTGGCCAGCGGATCGAGACTACCGGTGTGCCCGGCCTTCTCGGCGTTGAGCAACCAGCGGACCTTCTGCAAGGCCGCGTTGGAGGTGAACCCCAGCGGCTTGTCGAGCAGGATGATGCCGCTGACGTTACGACGGATACGTTTGACCTGAGCCACCGATTACTCCTTGGTGTCTTCGGCTTGTGCCGCAACCGAGTGCTGGTTGTCTTCAGCCACTGCGCGCTCGATCAAGGCCGACAGATGCGCACCGCGCACGACGCTTTCATCGTAGTGGAAGTGCAACTGTGGAACGCTGCGCAGCTTCATCTCGCGAGCCAGCTGCATGCGCAGGAAGCCAGCGGCGGAGTTGAGCACCTTGATGCTTTGCGCGATCTCTTCGTGACTGTCCTGGCCCATCACGGTGATGAAAATCTTGGCGTGACCGACGTCACGGCTGACTTCCACAGCGGTAATGGTGACCAGGCCGACGCGCGGGTCTTTGACTTCACGACGGATCAGTTGTGCCAGCTCACGCTGCATCTGATCGCCGATACGTTGGGTACGGCTGTATTCTTTTGCCATGTCTTGTTACCTGTTACTGCCCCACGGTGAAACCCGCAAGGTCTGAAAGCGGCAAACGCCCGGCCTGACAAAAGCCAGACCGGGCGTTGCGTTTAGAGTCCGGGCGATGCGCCGCGCAATTGCATGCGGCTGGCCATCACGGCTCTTGAAGTGCGCGAGTTAGAGGCTGCGAGCAACCTGGACCTTCTCGAAGACTTCGATCTTGTCACCGACCTTGACGTCGTTGTAGCTCTTCACGCCGATACCGCATTCCATGCCGGCACGTACTTCGGAAGCGTCATCCTTGAAGCGACGCAGGGATTCCAGCTCGCCTTCGAAGATAACGATGTCTTCACGCAGTACACGGATTGGACGGTTACGGTGAACAACGCCTTCGATCACCATGCAACCGGCGATCGCGCCAAACTTCGGCGAACGGAACACGTCACGCACTTCGGCGATGCCCAGGATGTTCTCGCGAACGTCGCTGCCGAGCATACCGGTCAAGGCTTTCTTGACGTCTTCGATGATGTCGTAGATCACGTTGTAGTAACGCATATCCAGACCTTCCTGCTCGACGATCTTGCGAGCGCCGGCATCGGCACGCACGTTGAAGCCGAACAGTACAGCGTTGGAAGCCAGTGCCAGGTTGGCGTCGGATTCGGTAATACCACCGACACCGCCACCGACCACGCGCACTTGCACTTCGTCGTTGCCCAGGCCGTTCAGGGCACCGTTCAACGCTTCCAACGAACCACGGACGTCGGATTTGAGGACGATGTTGAGCGTCTTCTTCTCTTCCTGACCCATGTTTTCGAAGATGTTTTCCAGCTTGCCGGCGTGAGCACGGGCCAGCTTGACTTCGCGGAACTTGCCTTGACGGAACAGAGCCACTTCACGGGCCTTCTTCTCGTCGGCAACCACGCTCATCTCGTCGCCAGCGTCCGGGGTACCGTCCAGGCCGAGAATCTCGACAGGGATGGCCGGACCGGCTTCCTTGATTGGCTTGCCGTTCTCGTCGAGCATGGCACGTACGCGGCCATAGTTCGAACCGACCAGCACCATGTCGCCCTGGCGCAGGGTACCGTCTTGAACCAGAACGGTTGCAACCGGGCCACGGCCCTTGTCGAGGCGGGATTCAACCACGACACCACGGCCAGGAGCCGATGGAGTAGCGGTCAGTTCCAGTACTTCGGCTTGCAACAGGACGGCTTCGAGCAGTTCGTCAACGCCGGTACCCATCTTCGCGGAGACCGGTACGAATGGAGTGTCGCCACCCCACTCTTCGGAGGTCACGCCGTGAACCGACAGTTCGCTACGGATGCGATCGAGATCGGCGCCCGGCTTGTCGATTTTGTTCACAGCAACCACCAAAGGAACGCCAGCCGCCTGAGCGTGCTGAACAGCCTCGATGGTCTGTGGCATCACGCCGTCGTCCGCTGCAACTACCAGGATCACGATGTCGGTCGCCTTGGCACCACGGGCACGCATTGCGGTAAACGCGGCGTGACCCGGGGTGTCGAGGAACGTCACCATGCCACGGTCGGTTTCAACGTGGTAGGCACCGATGTGCTGGGTGATACCGCCGGCTTCGCCAGCAGCTACCTTGGCACGACGGATGTAGTCGAGCAGGGAAGTCTTACCGTGGTCAACGTGGCCCATTACGGTCACGACCGGTGCACGGGAAACCGCCTCACCTTCAAACTTCAGGGACTCAGCCAGGGAATCTTCCAGGGCGGTGTCGCTGACCAGGGTCACTTTGTGGCCCAGCTCTTCGGCAACCAACTGGGCAGTTTCCTGGTCCAGTACCTGGTTGATGGTCGCTGGAGTACCCAGTTTGAACATGAACTTGATGATTTCAGCAGCCTTGACCGACATCTGCTGGGCCAGATCGCCCACAGTGATGGTCTCGCCGATCTTCACTTCGCGCACGACAGGGCCGGTTGGGCTCTGGAAACCGTGGGCGTTGCGCTTCTTCAGCTTGGCCTTGCCGCGACCACCACGACGGAAGCCATCGCTTTCTTCGTCGGTAGTACGTGGGGCAACGCGTGGCGCAGGCGCCTTCTCCTTGACCGAAGCACGATGCGGAGCGTTTTTGCGCTCACCATCGCCGCCACCGCGACGATTGTTGTCGTCGGCACGTGGTTTGTCCGGACGACGCTGCTCGTCGCGCTTGCGGGTATCGGCTGCAGGTGCCGGAGCGGCAGCCACGACCGGCGCGCTTTCGCGCACAGGCTCGGCCACCGCAGCTGGCGCTGCAGCAGGTTGGGCTTGGGCGGTCGGCGCAGCAGCTGGCTGGCGACGCGCTTCTTCTTCGGCGCGGCGCTTGGCTTCTTCTTCAGCCTTCTGACGTGCAGCATTTTCTACTGCGCGACGTTCATCCAGTTCACGCTTGCGCTCGGCTTCGATTTCTTCCGGGCTGCGCTGTACGAAGACTTTCTTCTTGCGTACTTCAACGCTGATGCTTTTGCTGCCAGCAACACGCAGGGTGCTGGTGGTTTTACGCTGCAGCGTAATCTTGCGTGGTTCTTCCACTTTCGCCTTGTGGCTGCTTTTCAAGTGAGTCAGCAACGATTGCTTCTCACTGTCAGTCACACTTTCTTCGGCGGCGGTGTGCGGCAGACCTGCCTCACGCATCTGCTGCAACAGGCGCTCTACCGGTGTTTTGACCTCATCGGCCAGTTGTTTCACCGTGACTTGCGTCATGCACTTCTCTCCTCAGGCCGCGCCTAATTACTCGAACCAGTGGGCTCGGGCGGCCATGATCAACTTGCCGGCACGATCATCGTCAATGCCGTCGATGTCGAGCAGGTCGTCAATAGACTGCTCGGCCAGGTCTTCGCGGGTAATTACGCCGCGCACCGCCAGTTCCATCGCCAAATCCTTGTCCATACCCTCAAGCGAGAGCAGGTCTTCGGCCGGATGGGCGTCTGCCAGCTTTTCCTCAGTAGCGATGGCTTTGGTCAACAAACGATCCTTGGCACGAGCGCGAAGCTCGTTGACGATATCTTCGTCAAAGCCGTCGATGTTGAGCATTTCTTCCAACGGTACGTAGGCAATCTCTTCCAGGCTGGTGAAGCCTTCATCAACCAGCACCTGCGCCAGCTCTTCGTCGACTTCCAGCTCGTCGATGAAGTTGCGCAGGATGTCGCCGGTTTCTGCTTGCTGTTTAGCCTGGATGTCCGATTCGGTCATCACGTTCAGGGTCCAGCCAGTCAACTGGCTGGCCAGACGCACGTTCTGACCACCGCGACCGATGGCCTGAGCCAGATTGTCTGCGCCAACGGCGATGTCCATTGCATGGGCATCTTCGTCAACGATAATTGCCGCCACTTCAGCCGGCGACATTGCATTGATTACGAACTGAGCCGGGTTGTCGTCCCACAGGACGATGTCCACACGCTCACCGCCCAACTCACCCGACACTGCCTGGACGCGCGAACCGCGCATACCGATGCAAGCGCCCTGCGGGTCGATGCGTTTGTCCTTGGAGCGGACGGCGATCTTGGCGCGCGAACCCGGATCACGGGACGCAGCCATTACTTCGATCAGCCCTTCAGCAATTTCCGGCACTTCGATGCGGAACAACTCGATCAGCATTTCCGGCGCGGTACGCGACAGGATCAACTGCGGGCCGCGGTTCTCGGTGCGGATTTCCTTGAGCAGCGCACGCAAGCGCACGCCAACCCGGAAAGTTTCGCGAGAAATGATGTCCTCACGGGCCAGCAACGCTTCGGCGTTGTTGCCCAGATCAACGATCACGTTGTCGCGGGTGACTTTTTTCACGGTGCCGGAGATGATTTCACCCAGGCGTTCGCGGTAAGCGTCGACAACCTGGGCGCGCTCAGCTTCGCGAACCTTCTGCACGATGACTTGCTTGGCAGTCTGTGCAGCGATACGGCCGAATTCGATGGACTCGATCTTCTCTTCGACAACGTCACCGACCTTGGCGCCAGGATGCGTCTCGGCAACCTTGCTTGGCCAGGTTTCGATAGCCGGATCGTCCAGGTCTGCTTCTTCGACGACCGTCCAGCGACGGAAAGTCTCATAAGCACCGGTGTGGCGGTTGATTTCCACACGCAGATCGACTTCGTCCTCGAAACGCTTTTTGGTAGCCGTGGCCAGAGCGAGCTCCAGCGCTTCAAAAATTACGTTAGCCGGTACGCCCTTTTCATTGGATACCGACTCAACAACCAGCAGTACTTCTTTGCTCATCGTACGCCTCGCCTTTCGCAAGCCATTGGATCCGCGGGATCCGCAGTATCTGGCACGCCTCAGTCAAAACTGGGAATAATGTTGGCCTTGTCGATCATATCGATCGGCAACAGGAACTCATGGTCTTCTACCTGCACCACGACGTCCTGCTCTTCTACACCGCGCAGAAGGCCCTGAAAGTTGCGTCGTCCTTCAAAAGGCGAGCGCAGCTTGATCTTCACTTGTTCACCGGCAAATTTTGCAAACTGCTCAAGAGTGAACAGCGGGCGTTCCATGCCTGGCGAGGAAACTTCGAGGGTGTATTCAACGGAGATTGGATCTTCAACATCCAGCACACCGCTGATCTGACGGCTGACGATGGCACAATCGTCCACCAGCACACCGCCCTCTTTATCAATATAAACGCGCAACATCGAGTGACGACCCTGAGCCGAAAACTCGATACCCCAGCATTCATAGCCTAGGGCCACGACCACCGGGGCCAGCAAGGCCTGCAACTCTTCTAGCTTGCTCGACACCTGAACCCCCTCGTGCATGTATGTGCATGCTATGCAAAATAAAAAAATGGGCGAAGCGCCCATCCTTGAAACGCCGTCGAACAGCGGCGTTGGAAGTGTCCAGCTAACAAAAAGCCCCTTAAAAGGGGCTCCTTAAACTGGTTGCGGGGGCCGGATTTGAACCGACGACCTTCGGGTTATGAGCCCGACGAGCTACCAGACTGCTCCACCCCGCGACAAAGCTGGGGCGGAAGTATACGACCGAACCCCGACGGGGTCAATGTAACCTTCCACCTGCAAGAAAGCCCGCAACAGCGGGCTCTCCTGACTAATTGGTACCGAGAAGGGGACTCGAACCCCTACACCCTATGGGCACAACCACCTCAAGGTTGCGTGTCTACCAATTCCACCACCTCGGCAATACTACGTTTGAAACCCTTCTTACTTCTGCTCTTGAGCTGGAGGCACGTCAGTCGCTGGAGTAGCCGACTTTTGCTCTTGAAGCACCGGGACATCATCAGAAGCCGGTTGTTGCTTTGGAACTTCCAACACTGCCGGGTTTGGCAAACCTACTTGAGTCAGCTGGTGAGCTTTCTCTTTAGCAAAGTAACCTAACCCTAAGCTGGTTATGAAGAAACCTGCGGCAAGTATAGCAGTAAACTTACTAAGAAAGGTAGAGGAACCTTGGCTTCCGAACACAGTATTTGAAGCACCTGCTCCGAAAGACGCGCCAGCGTCCGCACCTTTACCCTGCTGCAGCAAAACCAGAGCTACTACGCCCAATGCACCCAGCAGATGAAAAACGACTACGACTGTTTCCAGCATTTTTTCAGTTTCCCGCGGCGCGAATAATCGCACCGAACTCATCTGCATTCAGGGAAGCCCCACCAATGAGGCCCCCATCGATATCCGGCATGCCGAACAGTTCGACCGCATTGGCCGCCTTCACGCTGCCGCCGTATAGAAGCCGCACACCTTGTGCGACCTCAGAATTCTCTGCCGCCAACTGCGCGCGAATGGCTGCATGCACATCCTGCGCCTGTTGTGGCGAAGCAGTCAGCCCGGTGCCAATGGCCCAGACCGGCTCGTAAGCGATCACTGCCTTGGCAAACACACCGACACCCAACTCATCGATAATGCTGCCCAGTTGCTGCGAGACCACTTCAAGGGTTTTCCCGGCTTCACGCTGCTCAAGGGTTTCCCCTATGCACAACACCGGAACCAGACCACTTGCCTGTGCCGCTGCAAACTTGCGAATCAGCACTCCGTCCTGCTCACCCATCAACTGGCGGCGCTCGGAATGCCCGACAAGCACCAGGGAACAACCTGCATCCACCAACTGACTAGGCGAGACCTCACCGGTCAGTGCACCTTGTCCGGACTCCACCGCAGAATTCTGCGCGCCGACCGAAATCGACTTTCCTTTCAAGCCCTCAACCACTTGGCTGATATGCAACAAAGGAGGGAATACCGCTACTTCAACACCGCTCGGCAAGGCCAAGTCACGTAGGCCGTTGATCAGCTCAGCGACGCTGGCGCGGGTACCGTGCATCTTCCAGTTACCAGCTACCATAGGGCGACGCATGCTGTACCTCGTCGGTCAAAGTGGGCGCAGATGTTACCCAACACAATCGAGGCTGGCAAGCCGAATTCAGGCAGAAACTTCAGTAACCAGTTTTGCCAGCTCTTCGGCGTAGCCGCGAACCAGGGTTTCGTCTTCGCCTTCGACCATGACACGCACCAGCGGCTCGGTCCCGGACTTGCGCAACAGCACGCGTCCGCGACCCGCCATGGCCTGGGTGACACGCTCGCTGGCTTCCTTGACCGAGGCATGCTCGAGCGGGTTTGCACCACCACCGAAACGCACATTGATCAATACCTGAGGGCACTTGCGTAACGCCTGACGAGCCTCTGCCAACCCTTGCGAACGAGTCTTCAACGCCATCAACACCTGCAACGCGGCAATGATCGCATCACCGGTCGTGGTGTGATGGAAGCAAACGATATGCCCCGAGTTCTCGCCACCGACCAGCCAGTTGCGCTCCAGCAGGTCCGCGATCACATAACGGTCACCGACGTTGGCGCGCACAAAGGGAATCGCCAGGTCCGCGAGGGCGAGCTCCAACCCCAGGTTACTCATCAACGTACCGACTACACCGCCCTGCAGCTTGTCCTGTTCATGCAGATCGCGAGCGATGATAAACAGCAGCTCGTCGCCATCGACGATGGCACCGGTGTGATCAACCATCAACACCCGATCGCCGTCACCATCAAATGCGATACCCAGGTCGGCATGCTCGGCCAATACGGCAGCCTGCAATTGGCCCATGTGGGTTGAACCGCAGTTGTCGTTGATGTTCAGGCCATTGGGGTGCGCGGACAGAACCACGACCTCGGCACCCAGCTCGCGAAATACGCTTGGCGCCACCTTGTACGTCGCACCATGGGCGCAATCGATGACGATTTTCAGACCGGAGAAGCTGGTGCCGGTTGGCACGCTGCTCTTGCAGAATTCTATATAGCGACCAGAGGCATCGTTGATTCGCGAGACTTTGCCGATCTTGCTCGACTCAACCACGGTCATCGGGGTGTCGAGCAACTCTTCGATCATGTGCTCGATCTCATCGGGAAGCTTGGTGCCCTTCCCGGAGAAAAACTTGATGCCATTGTCGTCATGGGGATTGTGCGAAGCACTGATCACGATGCCGGCTTCGGCATGAAAGGTACGCGTCAGGTAGGCGATGGCCGGTGTCGGCATCGGGCCCAGGAGCATCACGTCAGCACCCGCCGACGTCAGCCCGGCCTCGAGCGCCGATTCGAACATGTACCCGGAAATCCGCGTGTCCTTGCCGACCAGCACCTTGCACGCCCCCATCTTGCGGAACGCCATGCCGGCAGCCCAGCCCAGCTTGAGCATGAAGTCAGGAGTGATCGGATAAACGCCGACCCGACCGCGAATGCCGTCGGTGCCAAAATATTTCTTTGTCATGAGTACTCCATAATTCTTATTCGGCTGATTGCACTGCAGTGATCATTTTCACCACATCAACTGTTTCAGCTACGTCATGGACACGCAATATACGCGCGCCCTTGTGCGTTGCCAGCGCCGCCAGGGCAAGACCGCCATACAGGCGCTCACCGACAGGGCGACTCAACGCTTGACCGATCATGCTCTTTCGCGACACCCCAACCAACAACGGGCACCCCAAGGCATGCAAGGCTTCCATGTGCTTGAACAAGCTTAGATTGTGCTGCAGATTTTTTGCGAACCCAAAACCTGGATCAAGAATGATCCGCTCAGCTGGAATCCCCACCGTCGCACATTGAGCCATGCGCTCGCCCAGAAACTCGCCCACCTCTTGGGTGACATCCTGGTAGTGCGGGTTGTCCTGCATGTCACCCGGCTCACCGAGCATATGCATCAGGCAAACGGGCAAGCCGGTCGCCGCCGCCGCATCCAGGGCACCCTCGCGGCGCAAGGAACGCACGTCATTGATCAGGCCGGCACCCAGCCGCGCCGATTCGCGCATGACCGCGGGCGTGGAGGTATCGACCGAGATGATTACATCCAGCTCACGGTTAATCATTTCGACGATTGGCGCCACGCGCTCGAGCTCTTCGAGCGGTGAAACCGCCCTGGCCCCCGGGCGAGTGGACTCGCCGCCGACATCGATCAAGGTGGCGCCCGCCGCGACCATGGCTTGCGCATGGCGCAACGCCGCATCGAGCTGGCTGAATTTGCCACCATCGGAGAACGAATCGGGAGTGACATTGAGAATGCCCATGACATGCGTCTGGGACAAATCAAGAACCCGGTTGCCGCAAGGCAACCGGGTCGAGGACTGAACAAAAGTCATTTCAAACCTTAAACGTCAGCAGCGGGACCGCCGATAGGTGTTTCCGGACGCTCGCCCTGCACCGCCGGAGGCGTACCGGAGGTACCCGTGCCACCCGACCAGTCGCGAGGCTCGCGAGGTGTGCGCCCCGCCATGATGTCGTCGATCTGCTCGGCATCGATGGTTTCATACTTCATCAGGGCATCGGCCATGGCGTCGAGCTTGTCACGGTTGTCCGTGAGGATCTGCTTGGCGGTGCCGTAGCACTGGTCGATGATACTGCGCACTTCCGAGTCGATCAGCTTGGCTGTCTCACCGGAGAAACTTGCATTCTGGCCACCGCCGCCGCGACCGAGGAACACTTCGCCTTCCTCTTCAGCGTACATCAGCGGACCGAGTTTTTCGGAAAGCCCCCACTTGGTCACCATGTTCCGTGCAATCTGGCTGGCACGCATGATGTCGTTGGACGCACCGGTGGTGACGCCATCGAAGCCCAGGGTCATTTCTTCAGCAATACGGCCACCGTACAGCGAGCAGATCTGGCTGATCAGCGCACGCTTGGACAGGCTGTAGCGATCTTCTTCCGGCAGGAACATGGTCACGCCCAGCGCACGACCGCGCGGAATGATCGAGACCTTGTAAACCGGGTCATGCTCAGGCACGACGCGACCCACAATGGCGTGGCCAGCTTCGTGATAAGCGGTGTTCTGCTTTTCTTTCTCGGACATGACCATGGATTTGCGCTCGGCGCCCATCATGATCTTGTCCTTGGCCAGTTCGAACTCTTTCATTTCGACGATGCGCTTGCCGGCACGGGCAGCGAACAACGACGCCTCGTTGACCAGGTTGGCCAGGTCGGCACCGGAGAAACCCGGGGTACCACGCGCGATCACTGCCGGAGCGACGTCGTCGCCCATTGGCACCTTGCGCATGTGAACCTTGAGAATCTGTTCGCGACCACGGATATCCGGCAGACCGACCACGACCTGACGGTCGAAACGACCCGGACGCAGCAGCGCAGGGTCCAACACGTCAGGACGGTTGGTCGCGGCAATCACGATGATGCCGTCGTTCATTTCGAAGCCGTCCATCTCCACCAGCAACTGGTTGAGTGTCTGCTCGCGTTCGTCGTGACCACCGCCCATGCCGGCACCACGGTGGCGACCGACGGCGTCGATTTCATCGATGAAGATGATGCACGGAGCATGTTTCTTGGCTTGTTCGAACATGTCGCGAACACGGCTGGCACCGACACCGACGAACATCTCGACGAAATCGGAACCGGAAATGGTGAAGAAAGGTACCTTGGCCTCGCCGGCAATCGCCTTGGCCAGCAAGGTCTTACCGGTACCCGGAGGACCGACCATCAACACGCCGCGAGGAATGCGGCCGCCCAGACGCTGGAACTTGCCCGGGTCACGCAGGAACTCGACCAGCTCACCGACTTCTTCCTTGGCTTCGTCGCAACCGGCAACGTCTGCCAGGGTGGTTTTCACCTGGTCTTCGGAGAGCAGGCGCGCCTTGCTCTTGCCAAAGCTCATCGGCCCGCCCTTGCCACCGGCGCCGCCCTGCATCTGGCGCATGAAGAACATGAACACGGCGATGATCACCAGGATCGGGAAGCTCGCGACCAGGAGCTGGGTCCAGATGCTTTGCTGTTCAGGCTGCTTGCCTTCGACCACCACGTGGTTATCCACCAGGTCGCCGATCAGGCCGTTGTCCTGGATTGCCGGACGAATGGTCTTGAAGCTGTCGCCATCGTTGCGCTTGCCGGTAATCACGTAGCCATCAACCGCCACGCGCTCGACCTTGCCATCCTTGACCTGCTGGATGAAGTCGGAATAGTTGAGGGTCTGCGGCTCGTTAGGGCTGGAGAAGTTGTTCATCACTGTCACCAGGACTGCCGCGATGATCAACCACAGGATCAGATTCTTTGCCATATCGTTCAATTAACTACCCTCTGAAGCAAGCGCCGCTGTTGGCGCGCGCTTCGCATGATATTCACCGGCCTAACTTACTACATTACCTACAACTCTGGCAGGCGCCGTCTGTAACCCTTTGTGAAACACTTCCTACACAATATTCGTTATTTCCCACAGGGCGAAATACGAAATTCCTATTGCCCTGCAAAAAAACCGCGCTTTATTCACTCCGGCCGCGGTAGCCCCAGGCCAGCATGTATTGCTCACGGGAACTGCCTCGGGAAGAGTCCGGCTTGATCATCTGGACCTTGTCGAATTTCTGACGAGCGTCCTTCACGTAAGCGTCAAACCCTTCACCCTGGAAAACCTTGATCACGAAATTACCACCCGGCTTGAGTATCCGAGCCGCCAGATCAAGCGCCAGCTCGCAAAGAAACATGGCTTTGGGCATATCTACGGCAGGCGTACCACTCATATTGGGGGCCATATCGGAAATCACAAGGTCCACCGGCGAATTACCGACGGCGTCCAGGATCTGAGCGAGCACTTCGTCCTGGGTGAAATCCCCCTGGATGAAAGTCACGTCCGGAATGCTGTCCATTTCCAGGATATCCGAGGCGATCAGGCGCCCCTGACCACCGATCAGCCGGCTGGTGACCTGCGACCAGCCACCAGGCGCCGCGCCCAGGTCAACAACGGTCATGCCCGGACGGATCAGCTTGTATTTCTCCTGGACCTCCAGAAGCTTGTAACTCGCACGCGAGCGGTAGCCATCCTTCTGCGCCTGCTTCACATAGGGGTCATTGACATGTCTTTTCAGCCAACCAAGGCTTGTCTTGGAACGCGCCATTGGGCACCTCGATGATAAGGGTCGTGATTAGTTGGGCGGATCCACGAACCCTCGGGTAAAATGGCCGCCATTTTACAGAATCCAGACGAAAGGGTCAGATTATGCCGCTCACTCAAGAGCAGAAGAAACAGTACAAATCCATTGGCCACCATCTGAAACCAGTTTTGATTGTGGCTGACAACGGTTTGACTGAAGGTGTGTTAGCCGAATTTGAACGCGCATTGGCGGATCACGAGCTGATCAAGATCAAGCTCAATATCCTCGATCGCGAATCGCGCCTGGCATCCATTGCCGAGCTGTGCAAGGTTGGCAAAGCGGATCTGGTACAGGTCATCGGCAAGATGGCACTGATTTACCGCAAGAACTTCAGCGTCAACAAGCAGCTGTCGAACGTCCATCGCTTCAAGTGATGACAAGGGTCAAGGGTGTGCTTCGCGCACCCTGCCACTCCATCCGGGCACCGGCTGCATAATCAGCACCAGCCCCGAGAACCCCAAGACCAGATAGCTGAACACCTGCCAGCGCTGCGCATCCGGCCAGCCGATAGGCACGGCCACAAACATCGCACAGGCGCACAACGCGACCAGCAGCACCTGCCCACGAAAATCCCGCCATAGACTGGCAAGGCCATTAGCCTGTACCAGCACCAAAGCCTGAAAGATCACGCACACGGCGGCAAACCCCACCACCACAGTCTCGAACATGCCGGCGATCTCATCGATCAGCAACGGTGCCAGGCCAATTCGACCCAACACCGGCTGCAAACCGAGATGCACCAGCCACAGACCGCCGACCCACAACATCTGGGCCAGTTGCCAGAGCATGGCGCCCGCATTCAGCGGGCGCCTTGCTTCAGATGTGACGGACTTCGACAATCTCGTACTCGATAACGCCACCAGGCGTTTTGACGACGACCACATCACCCTCTTCCTTGCCGATCAAGGCTCGAGCCAAGGGTGAACCGACCGAAATCTTGCCGAGTTTGAAGTCAGCCTCATCCTCACCCACGATGTGGTAAGTGACGCTCTCATCAGTCTCGACGTTGGCGATTTCGACGGTGGTGCCGAAGATAACCTTGCCAGTGTGAGGAATGGTCGTGACGTCAATGATGACCTGATTCTGAATCCGGCCTTCGATGTCACGAATCCGCGCCTCGACCATACCCTGCTGCTCGCGAGCGGCGTGGTATTCGGCGTTTTCCTTCAAGTCACCCAACTCACGGGCCGTACCGATGTCCTGGCTGAGCTTTGGACGGACGACTTTGGTCAGGTGAGCGTGCTCTTCCTCCAGGGCGCGAGCGCCCTGAACGGTCATCGGGTACTTCGTTATGCTCATGCCTTCAATCCTGCGTGTAGATCCTGCAAGCGGCGTACGGTCTTCTCGGGACCGAACTTCAGCGCTTCGCAGATCGCTTCGCCAGCAGCAATGGTGGTGGTGCAGTAAATCTTGTGCTGCAGGGCATTGCGACGAATGGAATAGGAGTCAGCGATCGACTGACGGCCTTCGGTGGTGTTGATGATCAAGGTGACTTCGTCATTCTTGATCATGTCGACTACGTGCGGACGCCCTTCGGTCACCTTGTTCACGCGGCGCACTTTCAGGCCTGCGGCTTCGATCAGCTTGGCAGTACCGGCAGTGGCAACCACTTCAAAGCCCAAGTTGATCAGATCACGGGCCACGCCTGCAACCAGTGGCTTGTCGTCATCGCGCACGCTGATGAATGCAGTACCGCCGGTCGGCAGCACTTCGCTGGCACCCATCTGGGCCTTGGCGAATGCTTCACCGAAGGTGTCGCCCACGCCCATCACTTCGCCGGTCGACTTCATTTCCGGGCCGAGGATCGGGTCGACGCCAGGGAATTTGGCGAACGGGAACACCGCTTCTTTCACGCTGTAGAAGTTCGGGATAATTTCCTTGGTGAAACCCAGCTCCTGCAGGGTTTTACCGGCCATCACGCGTGCTGCGATCATCGCCAGGGAAACGCCGATGCACTTGGACACGAACGGTACGGTACGCGAAGCGCGCGGGTTGACTTCGATGACGTAGATGTCTTCGCCTTGCAGTGCCAACTGAACGTTCATCAGGCCGACCACGCCCAGTTCCAGGGCCATTTTCTTGACCTGTTCGCGCATTTCGTCCTGGATGTGCGCCGGCAGCGAGTACGGCGGCAGCGAGCATGCGGAGTCACCGGAGTGAACGCCGGCCTGCTCGATGTGCTGCATGATCGCGCCGATCACTACGTCCTTGCCGTCGCAGACCGCGTCCACGTCCATTTCGATGGCGCAGTTGAGGAAGTGGTCCAGCAGCACCGGGCTGTCGTTGGACACTTGAACCGCTTCACGCAGGTAGCGCTTGAGTTCTTCTTCTTCGTAGACGATTTCCATCGCACGACCGCCCAGTACATAGGACGGGCGCACCACCAGCGGATAACCGATCTTGCTGGCTGCACGAATCGCTTCGTCTTCGCTGCGTACGGTGGCGTTTGGCGGCTGACGCAGGTTCAGGCGCTGGACCATTTGCTGGAAGCGCTCGCGGTCTTCGGCACGGTCGATGGCGTCAGGGCTGGTGCCGATGATCGGCACGCCAGCAGCTTCCAGGGCACGGGCCAGTTTCAGCGGGGTCTGGCCGCCGTACTGGACGATCACGCCTTTTGGCTTCTCGACGCGGACGATTTCCAGCACGTCTTCCAGGGTCACTGGCTCGAAGTACAGGCGATCGGAGGTGTCGTAGTCGGTGGAAACGGTTTCCGGGTTGCAGTTGACCATGATGGTCTCGTAACCGTCATCGCGCAGGGCCAGTGCCGCGTGTACGCAGCAGTAGTCGAACTCGATGCCCTGGCCGATACGGTTAGGACCGCCACCCAGGATCATGATCTTGTCGCGGCCCGACGGCGCGGCTTCGCACTCTTCTTCGTACGTGGAGTACAGGTACGCGGTATCGGTGGCGAACTCGGCGGCGCAGGTGTCGACGCGCTTGTAGACCGGGAAGATTTCCAGCTTGTGGCGGTGGGCACGCAGGCTCTTCTCGGTCACACCCAGCAGCTTGGCCAGGCGCATGTCGGAGAAGCCCTTGCGCTTGAGGCGGAACATCAGGTCACGGTCGATGCTGGTCAGACCCAGGGTCTTGACCTTCTCTTCGTCCTTGATCAGGTCTTCCATCTGCACCAGGAACCAAGGATCGATCATGGTCATGCCGAAGATGTCTTCAACGCTCATGCCAGCGCGCATGGCGTCCGCCACGTACCAGATTCGCTCGGCGCCCGGCACGGTCAGTTCGCGCTTGAGGATGCTCATGCTTTCCGGGTTGCGCAGGTCAACCTTCTCGTCCAGACCGCAAACACCGACTTCCAGGCCGCGCAGGGCTTTCTGCAGGGATTCCTGGAAGGTGCGGCCGATGGCCATGACTTCACCCACCGACTTCATCTGAGTGGTCAGGCGCGCATCAGCCTTGGAGAACTTCTCGAAGGCGAAACGTGGCAGCTTGGTCACGACGTAGTCGATGGACGGCTCGAAGGACGCCGGGGTCTTGCCGCCGGTGATGTCGTTCGACAATTCGTCCAGGGTGTAGCCCACAGCCAGCTTGGCCGCGACCTTGGCGATCGGGAAGCCGGTGGCTTTCGAAGCCAGTGCCGAGGAACGGGATACACGCGGGTTCATCTCGATCACGACCATGCGGCCGGTGTTCGGGCAGATACCGAACTGAACGTTCGAACCGCCGGTTTCCACGCCGATCTCACGCAGTACCGCCAAGGAGGCGTTACGCAGGATCTGGTATTCCTTGTCGGTCAGGGTCTGTGCCGGCGCCACGGTGATCGAGTCACCGGTGTGCACGCCCATCGGGTCGAAGTTTTCGATGGAGCAGACGATGATGCAGTTGTCCTTTTTGTCGCGGACAACTTCCATTTCATATTCTTTCCAACCGATCAGCGATTCGTCGATCAGCAGCTCTTTGGTCGGAGACAGGTCCAGGCCGCGGGCGCAGATTTCTTCGAACTCTTCACGGTTGTACGCGATACCGCCACCGGTGCCGCCCATGGTGAAGGACGGACGGATGATGCACGGGAAGCCCAGCTTCTCGAGGACCGCATTGGCCTCTTCCATGCTGTGGGCGATGCCGGAACGCGGGCACGCCAGGCCGATGGATTTCATCGCCTTGTCGAAACGCGAACGGTCTTCAGCCTTGTCGATGGTGTCGGCGTTGGCACCGATCATTTCTACGCCGAACTTCTCCAGGACGCCTTCGCGCTCCAGGTCCAGGGCGCAGTTCAGGGCGGTCTGGCCGCCCATGGTCGGCAGCAGCGCGTCCGGACGCTCTTTCTCGATGATCTTGGCAACGGTCTGCCACTTGATCGGCTCGATGTAGGTGGCGTCGGCCATGGCCGGGTCGGTCATGATGGTGGCCGGGTTGGAGTTCACCAGGATGACGCGGTAGCCCTCTTCGCGCAGGGCTTTGCAGGCCTGGGCGCCGGAGTAGTCGAATTCGCAGGCCTGGCCGATCACGATCGGGCCAGCGCCGAGAATCAGGATGCTTTTAATGTCTGTACGTTTTGGCATGGGTTTGTCACTCAAATCCGCAGGTCAGTCGGCAAGCCGTCTTGTTCAATCTGTGAAGACTTGAAGGGGTCGCCGATATCGGGACCACCCTCAAGCTTTGCAACATCAGGGCGAGCGATCAGCGTCGCTTGGCCATCTCGTTGATGAAGCGATCGAACAGAGGTGCTACGTCGTTCGGGCCAGGGCTGGCTTCAGGGTGACCCTGGAAGCTGAAGGCGCTCTTGTCGGTACGCTCGATACCTTGCAGGGTGCCGTCGAACAGCGATTTGTGAATCGCGCGAACGTTGGCAGGCAGGGTTGCTTCGTCTACCGCAAAACCATGGTTCTGGCTGGTGATCATCACCACGCCGCTGTCCAGATCCTGGACCGGGTGGTTGGCACCGTGGTGGCCGTGACCCATTTTCAGGGTCTTGGCGCCGGAGGCCAGGGCCAGCAGCTGGTGACCGAGGCAGATACCGAACACCGGGATGTCGGTTTCCAGCACGTCCTTGATCGCCTGGATCGCGTAGTCGCAAGGCTCGGGATCGCCAGGGCCGTTGGACAGGAACACGCCGTCCGGCTTCAGGGCCAGCGCTTCGGCGGCTGGGGTTTGTGCAGGCACCACGGTCACGCGGCAACCGCGCTCGACCAGCATGCGCAGGATGTTCACCTTGACGCCGTAGTCGTAGGCCACCACGTGGTACGGCAGTTCGGAGGCTTCGATGGTCGCGTGGCTGTCGGTCTTCAGATCCCAGACAGTCGAACGCCACTCGTACTTCTCTTTGGTACTGACGACTTTCGCCAGGTCCATGCCCTTGAGGCCAGGGAAGCCCTGGGCGGCGGCGATGGCGGCTTCTTCGGAAATGTTGTCACCGGCCATGATGCAGCCGTTCTGCGCACCTTTTTCACGCAGGATGCGCGTCAGGCGGCGGGTGTCGATACCGGCGATGGCCACAACGTTGTTGGCCTTCAGGTAGTCCGACAGGGACATCGTATTACGCCAGTTGCTCGCCACCAGCGGCAGGTCACGGATGACCAGGCCAGCAGACCAGACGCGGTTGGACTCGGCGTCTTCCGGCGTGGTGCCGGTATTGCCGATGTGCGGGTAAGTCAGGGTAACGATCTGTTGGGCGTAGGAAGGATCGGTAAGGATTTCCTGATAGCCGGTCATTGCGGTGTTGAACACCACCTCACCAACGGTTTGACCGTCGGCTCCAATGGCTTCGCCGCGAAAAATGCTGCCATCAGCAAGGGCGAGTATGGCTGGCTTAGTCAAGAAGACCTCCCGTAAATAAAGCCTGAAAGGGCGATCGCAGGTTGTAAAAAAGCGGAGTGACGTATGGACACGTCACCCCGCTTCTTCACTGAATTATTCTGCGCGCTTTTAGTGGACACACTAAAGCTGTAGCTTACAGAAAAAGGCATTTTTGGTCTACCGCCAATGAGCCTTAAAGGCTGGAGAATGCGACAGGTCGTCGCTTGGCGGGGTAAAACCGGGCTCAAACGCTGTGCGCGAGCCCGATTTCGGGTGCATCTTAACGCAGGTCGAGCACGTCTTGCATGTCATAAAGACCCGCTTCACGCCCGTCGAGCCACAAAGCAGCGCGCACCGCGCCCTTGGCGAAGGTCATGCGGCTGGAGGCCTTGTGAGTGATCTCGACACGCTCACCGTCGGCGGCGAACAACACAGTGTGATCACCCACGATGTCGCCAGCGCGCACCGTGGCAAAACCGATGGTCTCGCGCTCGCGAGCACCGGTCTGGCCCTCACGTCCATAAACCGCGACTTTCTTCAGGTCGCGACCCAGGGCATCGGCAATCACCTCACCCATGCGCACGGCCGTACCTGACGGCGCATCGACTTTATGCCGATGGTGAGCTTCGGTGATCTCGATATCGACATCATCACCCAGCACCCGGGCAGCGGTATCGAGCAGCTTCAGGCAAAGGTTTACACCGACGCTGAAATTGGCCGCGAAGACGATCGGAATATCCTTTCCCGCTTCTGCCAGCAACTGCTTCTCTTCAACACTGAAGCCGGTTGTGCCAATGATCATCGCCTTGTTGTGCTTGCGGCAGAAGGCGAGGTTTTTCAGGGTCACCGTCGGATGGGTGAAGTCGATCAGCACGTCGAACTCATCGACCACGCGATCCAGGTCACCCGACAGCGGCACGCCGATGCGACCGATAGCCGCCAGCTCGCCGGCGTCCGCGCCGACCAGCGTACTGTCAGGACGATCCACTGCTGCCGTCAGGCCGGCACCCGGTGCCTGCTGCACAGCCTCGATCAGGGTCTTGCCCATGCGCCCGGCGGCGCCCATCACAGCTATACGTCGCATGCCTGTCTCCTTACAAATCGCCGAAGAAGCGCTTCACGCCTTCGAACCAGCCCGTGGTTTTCGGGGAATGACTGTTGTCGTCCGCCAGGGAGCTGCGGAACTCTTCGAGCAGTTCACGCTGGCGACGGCTCAGGTTGACCGGCGTCTCGACTGCCACACGGCACATCAAGTCACCCGCACCGCCGCCACGCACAGGCGCAACGCCCTTGCCACGCACGCGGAACTGCTTGCCGGTCTGAGTCCCCTCAGGGATTTTCAGCTTGACCCGACCATCGAGGGTAGGAATCTCCAGCTCGCCACCCAGCGCCGCATCGACGAAGCTGATGGGCACTTCACAGAACAGATGCTTGCCGTCACGCTGGAAAATCGAGTGCTCGCGCACGTTGATCACCACGTACAGATCGCCGGTTGGCCCGCCCTGGGCACCCGCCTCGCCCTCGCCCGACAGGCGAATGCGGTCACCGGTATCGACACCGGCCGGCACTTTGACCGACAGGGTCTTGTACTCTTCGACACGACCTTCGCCATGGCAGGAATCGCAAGGATCGGAAATGATCTTGCCCTGGCCGTGGCAACGCGGACAGGTTTGCTGCACCGAGAAGAACCCTTGCTGCATGCGTACCTGGCCGATACCGCCGCAAGTCGGGCAGGTCACCGGCGAAGAGCCTTTCTTGGCCCCCGAGCCGTCGCACGGCTTGCAGTTGACCAGTGTCGGAACGCGGATATTCACGCTGGTGCCACGCACCGCTTCTTCCAGGTTCAGCTCCAGGGTATAACGCAGGTCGCTGCCTCGCTGGGCACCACCGCGGGAACCACCGCGACCGCCACCGAAGAAGTCGCTGAAGACATCACCAAAGATGTCCGAGAAGTTCTGGCCACCGAAACCGGCGCCGCCGCCACCCATGCTCGGGTCGACACCGGCATGACCGTACTGGTCATAGGCCGCACGCTTGCTGGAATCGGAGAGCACTTCGTAGGCCTCGTTGGCCTCCTTGAACATCTCTTCCGATGCCTTGTCATCAGGATTACGGTCCGGGTGGTGCTTCATCGCCAGGCGACGGTAGGCCTTCTTCAGGTCCGACTCGCTTGAACCTCGCTCAACACCCAATACTTCGTAATAGTCACGCTTTGCCATAAGTCTCTGCACTCTTGAGGACGTTCGACAAACCTCTCCTGAGCCTCGTCAAACTCGTTGAGCCCCAATACAGGCCCGGACCCAACTCACGTCAATTCAACGATCCTGGTCTTTGTTTCGATGTGGCACTTGCGGTTCGGAAAGCAGGAGCATTCCCGGCCATGCCTGCAACATCCGACCGCAGTCGCATGCTGTAAAAATTCGCGTATTCCAGACACGCCAACGCGGGAGCAAGCTCCCGCGCGGCGACATCCTACCAGTCACCGCCGCAAGGCAGTCAACCGGGCGACCAACAACTTACTTGTGGTCTTTTACTTCTTCGAACTCAGCGTCGACAACGTCGTCAGCCTTTTGCGCCTTGTCGTCGTGCGGTGCCGCGCCTTCAGCAGGCTGAGCCTGTTCGGCGTACATCTTCTGCGCCACTGGAGCGGAGACTTTCGACAGCTCTTCAACCTTGGCTTCGATAGCAGCCTTGTCGTCGCCTTTTACAGCGGCTTCCAGGGCAACCACGGCAGCTTCGATCGCAGTCTTCTCTTCAGCGCTTACCTTGTCGCCAGCGTCAGCGACCATTTTGCGCGTCGAGTGAACCAGTGCGTCACCCTGGTTACGGGCAGCGGCCAGCTCTTCGAACTTGCGGTCTTCCTCGGCATTGGCCTCGGCGTCACGCACCATGCGCTCGATCTCTTCATCGGACAGGCCGGAGTTGGCCTTGATCACGATCGACTGAGTCTTGCCGGTGGCCTTGTCCTTGGCGCCTACGTGCAGGATGCCGTTGGCGTCGATGTCGAAGGTCACTTCGATTTGTGGCACGCCACGTGGTGCTGGTGGAATCTCGGCCAGGTCGAACTTGCCCAGGGACTTGTTCTGTGCAGCCTGCTTACGCTCACCTTGCAGCACGTGAATGGTCACGGCGCCCTGGTTGTCGTCGGCGGTCGAAAACACTTGCGATTTCTTGGTAGGAATCGTGGTGTTTTTCTCGATCAGCGCAGTCATCACGCCACCCATGGTTTCGATACCCAGGGTCAGCGGGCTGACGTCCAGCAGCAGAACGTCTTTCACGTCACCGGCCAGTACCGCACCCTGGATGGCAGCACCCATGGCGACAGCTTCGTCCGGGTTCACGTCTTTACGTGCTTCTTTACCGAAGAACTCGGTCACCAGCTTCTGAACCAGTGGCATACGGGTCTGACCGCCGACCAGGATCACGTCGTTGATCGCGCCAACGTCGATACCGGAGTCTTTCAGCGCAATGCGGCAAGGCTCGATGGTGCGTTGAACCAGGTCTTCAACCAGCGCTTCCAGCTTGGCGCGGGAGATCTTCACGTTCAGGTGCTTAGGACCGGTAGCGTCTGCAGTGATGTACGGCAGGTTGACGTCGGTCGACTGAGCGGAAGACAGCTCGATCTTGGCTTTTTCAGCGGCTTCTTTCAGGCGCTGCATCGCCAGCGGATCACCCTTGAGGTTCATGCCGCTTTCTTTCTTGAATTCGTCGACGAGGTAGTCGATCAGACGAATGTCGAAGTCCTCACCACCCAGGAAGGTGTCGCCGTTGGTGGCCAACACTTCGAACTGGTGCTCGCCATCGACTTCAGCGATCTCGATCACGGAAACGTCGAAAGTACCGCCACCCAGGTCATAAACGATCACGGTGTGATCGCCCTTGGCCTTGTCCATACCGTAAGCCAGAGCAGCCGCGGTTGGTTCGTTGATGATACGTTTTACGTCCAGGCCCGCGATGCGGCCGGCGTCCTTGGTCGCCTGACGCTGGCTGTCGTTGAAGTAGGCCGGAACGGTGATCACCGCTTCGGTCACTGGCTCGCCGAGGTAGTCTTCGGCGGTCTTCTTCATTTTCTTGAGGATTTCAGCCGAGATTTGTGGCGGCGCCATCTTCTGGCCGTTCACTTCAACCCAGGCGTCACCGTTGTCAGCCTTGGCGATCTTGTACGGAACCATCTTGATGTCTTTCTGCACGACTTCTTCGTCGAACTTGCGACCGATCAGACGCTTCACGGCGTACAGGGTGTTATGCGGGTTGGTCACAGCCTGACGCTTGGCGGACTGGCCGACCAGGATTTCGCCATCGTTGGCGTAAGCGATGATCGACGGCGTGGTACGCGCGCCTTCGGCGTTTTCAATAACTTTGGCTACGCCGTTTTCAAGCACGGAGACGCAGGAGTTGGTGGTCCCCAGGTCGATACCGATAATTTTGCCCATGTTCACTCTCCCGAAACTTTTGGATTTGGTTGCCGCAGCAGTGGTGGCTAACTGCGGTAGCACTTAAACGCTTGACTTCTAAATGGGGGCCTTGCGGCTAATTTCAAGCCTGCTCGTCAATAGAAGGCGAAACTGGCGCCGGAGCCTTGCTGACCACGACCATCGCCGGGCGCAGCAGGCGACCGTTAAGCTGGTAGCCCTTCTGGAACACCTTGAGCACGCTGTTTGGCTCGAGGTCAGCGCTTTCCTGCATGGCCATTGCCTGATGAAGAACGGCGTTGAACGGCTCGCCATGCGGATCGATCGCTTCCAGCTGATAACGCTTCAGGGTGTCCTGGAACATTTTCAGGGTCAGCTCGATGCCTTCACGCATCGGACGAATGCTTTCGTCATCCGGGCTGGACAACTCCAGGCCACGCTCCAGGCTGTCGATGATCGGCAGCAGGTCGCCGGCGAATTTTTCCAGCGCGAACTTGTGAGCTTTTTCCACATCCTGCTCGGCGCGACGGCGGACGTTCTGCAGATCGGCGGCCACACGCAAAGCCTGATCCTGCGCACCTGCCAGTTGCTCTTCGAGCACTTGTACACGAGCCGCCAGGTCATCACCCGAAGCCTGGGAAGCCTGATCGGCGTCTAGATTTTGCGTATCCACTGTCTGTTCGTCAGCCATAGAATTCTCCTTTCAATATCGTCCGCGAGCCTGACTCGCGCTTCTGTCCAGCTATATGGGGCCGCAAAATCCAGCTTCAAGGGGCTGATCAAACATTAACCCTACAAAAAACAGCTGCATTGTCATTCCTCTGCGCACTAAGGATTTCGTCGGATCAAGCAAATCGAGCTAACGAGGGGCATTGTCAGTCGCAAATAAAACACTGTATAAATAACCAGACCTAAAGCCTGGGAGCGGCCTTCATGCTGGTGCACCTGTCCGTACATAACTACGCCATCGTTGAACACCTCGATCTTGAACTCGATCGAGGCATGAGCGTGATCACAGGGGAAACTGGCGCCGGCAAGTCGATCATGCTCGACGCCCTGGGCCTGACCCTCGGCGATCGTGCCGACAGCGGCGTGGTCCGCCCCGGCGCAGACAAAGCCGACATCCTGGCAACCTTTGACCTGGCCGACATCCCGGAAGCCAGCGCCTGGCTCGCCGAACGCGACCTCGAGAACGACGGCCCGTGCATCCTGCGCCGAGTCATTACCGCCGAAGGACGCTCGCGCGGCTACATCAACGGCACCCCCTGCCCGCTGGGCGACCTCAAGGCCCTGGGCGAACTGCTGATCGACATCCATAGCCAGCATGAACACCAGTCCCTGCTCAAGACCGATACCCATCGCCGCCTGCTCGACGAATATGCCGGCGCCACGGACCTTGCCCGCCAGGTGCACCTGGCCGCCCAGCGTTGGCGCCAGACTCACCAGGAGCTTGAGCGACTGTCCAACTCCGGCGACGAGCAGCGCGCTCGCCATCAGTTGCTCAGCTACCAGCTTGAAGAGCTTGAAAACCTTGGCCTCGGCGACAACGAGCTGGAGCAACTGGAACAGGAACACAAGAACCTGACCAACGCAGAAACCTTGCTGGGTATCTGCCGGCAAGTGGTCGAACAATGTAGCGAGAGTGATTCGGGCAATGTCCTGAACGCCCTGACTGCAAGCCTTAATCGCCTGTCGAGCGTGAACAACTCGATTGGCGCGCTGGGCGAAGCCAGCAGCTTGCTGACCAGCGCACAGATCCAGGTTGAAGAAGCCGTGGGTGAGCTGAACCGCTTCCTGGATAACTTCGACGCAGACCCGGCGCGCCTTCAATACCTGGAAGAACGCCTCGATGCGATCTACACCATGGCCCGCAAGCACCGCATCCAGCCGAACGAGGTCGCAGAGATGCAGCAGCGGTTACTGGATGAAATCGAAACCCTGAACGCCAACGATGAATCCATCGAACGACTGAGTGATGAGCTGGCGTCTTATGCCCGTCATTATCAAGAGAAAGCTCGAGAGTTGAGCGACCTGCGCCACCAAGCCTCCAGCAGCCTGGCCAGCGCGGTGGAGCAGGAGATCCAGCGCCTGGGCATGCCCGGAGGGCGCTTTGCCATTGAGCTGCGACCGAACAACAGCAATGAATTGCTTCCGAACGGACTCGAACAGGTGGAACTGTTGGTTAGCGCCAACCCGGGGCAGCCCTTAAAAGCCCTGGCGAGGGTGGCATCGGGTGGCGAACTGTCGCGCATCAGCCTGGCGATCCAGGTGATCACCGCGCAAACGTCCCGGGTCCCGACCTTGGTGTTCGACGAAGTGGACGTCGGCATTGGCGGACCAACTGCGGAAATCGTCGGCCAACTGCTGCGCAGGCTCGGTGAACGCGGGCAGGTCCTGACGGTCACGCACCTGCCCCAAGTGGCCGCACAAGGGCATCAGCACCTGTTCGTGCACAAGGTCCGGGGCGAAGATGCCACTCGCACGGCCGTCTCCAAATTAAGCAAGAACGATCGTGTAGAAGAAGTGGCGCGAATGCTGGGTGGGATCGATCTCACCAAGGAATCCCTGGCTCACGCCAAGAAAATGGTCGTCACTGCAAAAATCTAAAACGAACCCTGTAGGAGCTGCCGAAGGCTGCGATCTTTTGACTTTGTCCATACAAACGCAAAGATCAAAGATCGCAGCCTTCGGCAGCTCCTAAAGAACCCTTTGCAAACCGCACAAGCGGCAGAAAGCACGAAGGCGACCCTTAGGTCGCCTCCGTTCGTTTCGCGAACCCTGGGTTCGCGCGACATGCTTACTTTTTCTTGCGCACGTACAACACAAGATTGTGATCAACCATCTCGAAACCGTACTTGTCGACGATGGCTTTCTGCAGGCGCTCGATTTCTTCGTCGAAGAATTCGATCACTTCGCTGGTTTCGACGTTGACCATATGGTCGTGATGCTTGCCGTCGTCCAGTTCGAAGACCGCATGGCCTCCGTCGAAGTTGTGCCGCACCACAAGTCCAGCCGCCTCGAACTGGGTCAGTACACGGTAAACCGTGGCCAGACCGACGTCCTCGCCAGCCTCCATCAATGCCTTATAGACATCCTCGGCACTCATGTGGCGCTGCTCGGCCGAGTCGAGCATTTGCAGAATCTTGACCCGTGGCAGGGTCACTTTGAGGCCGGCTTTGCGTAGTTCGCTATTTTCAACCATGGTCAGCTTTCTCGCGATGCTGCTTCGCAGCTTCTCTTAATGCGGGTATGATCGGCGTTTACGTTGTCCCAGCCAAGATAGTGGAAGTCGCCCACCGATGCAAAACACCAAGCTCTTGCTAACCAGTTTCACCTTTGTGGGACTGCTCGCACTCGCCGGTTGTTCATTCCCCGGGGTTTACAAAATCGACATCCAGCAGGGCAATGTCGTCACGCAGGACATGATAGACCAGTTACGCCCGGGAATGACCCGTAAGCAAGTAAGGTTTATCATGGGCAACCCCCTGCTGACCGATACGTTCCATGCCGATCGCTGGGATTATCTGTATAGCCTGCAACCGGGTGGTGGCGAACGCCAACAGGAACGCATTAGCGTTATCTTCAATTCAAATGACCAGCTTGTCAGCCTCTCTGGCGACTTCATGCCTGGCGTGAGCCGCGACGAAGCCATTCTGGGCAAGGACACTGGCACCACCGTGACTGCGCCGGCAGAGCAGGTCGAGCAGCCGAAACCGGAAAAACCGGTCAAGCCTGGCTCGTTGCTCGATCAGATCCAGAAGGAAGTGGACGGTGTCGAAACCGTGCCAGTCCCGACTCCAGAACCTCTGGAAACCTCGCCGCAATAATTTGCGACATAAAAAAACCCGGCATGTCCGGGTTTTTTTACGCCTGGCATTTACCCGACTTACTGATTCCGGGCCTTGGCCTCGGCAGCCTTCGCCGCACGCAGGCGACGCACTTCCTTTGGGTCCGCCAGCAACGGCCGGTAGATCTCGATGCGATCACCTGATTGAACCAGACGACTGTCGGGATCGGCAATCACCTTGCCGAAGATCCCCACCGGACACTGCGACAGGTCCAGATCAGGAAAAGCCTGACGTATGCCGGACTTGAACAACGCGGCGCGAACGGTGGTTCCTGCCGGCACGCTCACCGGCAAGAGCAGCTGACGATCAACGGCGGCATAGACCACCTCGATCTCTATCATCGCCTCAACCATGCATTTGCTTGGCGCGCTGGCAGAACGCGTCCACCAGGGTATTCGCTGCCTGATTGAACAACGGCCCCAGGGTGGCGCGAATAATCGGCCCTGCATAATCAAACGACAGGTCCAGGCTGATCTTGCAGGCCTTCTCACCCAACGGCTTGAACACCCACACGCCATGCAACTGGGTGAACGGCCCCTCCTCGAGGTTCATCTCGATCGACTGGCCGGGCACCAGGGTGTTGCGCGTCACGAAATGCTGGCTGAGCCCGCCCTTGGCCACGCCAACGCTCGCGCGCATATGATCGGCAGAGCTTTCCAGCACTTCAGCTGAAGAGCACCAGGGCAGGAATTCCGGATAACGCGCCACGTCGTTGACCAGGTCATACAGCGCTTGCGCGGGGTACGGCAGCAACGCCGAACGTGAAATGTGTGTCGTCATGTCAGCGTCACTTCCAGAGCTGGGCGGCAAACACTATGAGAATGCCGATTGGCGCCACATAGCGCATCAAGAACAAGGACAGGGCAAACAACATCGGGTTTCGCATCGACAGCTCGTCACGCACTGCTTCACGCCCCATTACCCAGCCTGCAAATACCACGAAACACAATCCACCGAGCGGCAGCATGATCCGTGAGGTGAAAAAATCGATCACGCCAAAGAAGTCCAGGCCACCCGCCGCACCCCATTGATAGAGGTGAAACAGCCCGTCTTCGTTCACGAAAAACTTGGCTTGCTTCCAGATATTGAAGGAAAACACGGTACCCAGGCCGACAAACCAGCAGCTGAAGGCCAGCCAGAAGGTGACCCAGGTTCGACTGATTTTCGAGCGCTCCACCAGGTAAGCCACCATGGGTTCGAGCAAGGATATGGCCGAACTCCAGGCTGCAATCGCGACCAGCACGAAGAACACTACGCCCATCAACTGGCCAAACGCTACGTTGCCAAAGGCAAATGGCAGGCTGACAAACATCAGGCCAGGGCCTTCGCTCGGGTTCAACCCTCCGGCAAATACAATCGGAAACAGCGCCAGGCCAGCCACCAGGGACACAAAGGTATCCAGCAGCGCAACGCCAACGATGGTCCCGGAGATCGACGAATGCTTGGGCATGTAGGCGCCGTAGATCATGATCGAACCGACACCGACGCTCAGGGAAAAGAAAGCGTGCCCCATGGCCGGCAGCAAGCCGTCGAGGACTTTTTCCGGGTGGAAGTCGAACATGAAATGCACGCCTTCCATGAAATGCCCGGTGGTCATGCTGTAGCCCAGCAACACAAGGATCATCACGAACAGCAACGGCATCATGATCCGCAGACTGCGTTCAAGCCCCGCGACCACGCCTTTTGCGATCACCACCGCAGACAGCAGCATAAAAATCGTGTGCCAAAGTGTCAGGCGCCAGGGATCGGCAATCACATTGCCAAAGTACGCCCCCACCTGATCAGGAGTCGCGCCCTGGAAGTCGCCACGGCCCATATCGATGATGTAATCCAGCGACCAGCCGCCGACGACACTGTAGAAAGACAGGATCAACAATGCCGTGATCATTCCGGCAAAAGCACCCCACGACCACTTTGTCGAATGCCCCGCTTCCAGCGCCAGCACCTTCAAGGCATTGGCCGGACTCTGCCGGGCACGCCGGCCAATCAGGGTTTCGGCGAGCATGACCGGCACACCGATCAAGGCGATACAGGCCAGGAACATCAGCACGAAGGCGCCGCCGCCGTAGACGCCAACCATGTAGGGGAATTTCCAGATACTACCCAGGCCCACGGCCGAACCGGTCGCGGCGAGTATGAAAACCCAACGGCTAGCCCAACTGCCGTGGACAGAAACCTTGTCTGTCGACATCTATATTACGACCAAGCGTTCAAAAAAGAGGCCGCATTGTCCGGGATTCAATCAACCTGCTCAAGCATGTAGCAATCCCGTAGCCGACTCGCGTGCAACTCCCTATAATGCCGCCCCTATGGCTAAACAGAAGAAACACCCAACAGGGACCATCGCGCAAAATAAAAAGGCGCGACACGATTACTTCATCGAACATCGGTTCGAGGCTGGTCTGGTCCTGGCCGGCTGGGAAGTAAAAAGTCTGCGGGCAAGCAAGTTGCAACTGGTTGACAGTTACGTACTGCTCAAGGATGGCGAAGCCTGGCTGCTGGGCAGTCATATCACGCCCCTGACGACCGCCAGCACCCACGTCATCGCCGATCCGGTGCGCACGCGAAAATTGCTGCTCAACCGGCGGGAGCTGGAAAAGCTCGCCGCTGCCGTGCAGCAAAAAGGCTACGCCTGCGTGTGCCTGTCCTGGTACTGGAGCAAGCACATGGTCAAGTGCGAAATTGCTCTGGGCAAGGGCAAGAAGGAATACGACAAACGTGATACCGAGCGCGAACGCGACGCCGGACGCGAATTGCAGCGCGCGGTGCGCAACAAGGGCAAGGAAGATTAATTCCTTGCACTGATCGTTCCCACGCTCTGTGGACTGCACCCCAAAGGTTGGACACAACCGATGGGGTGTTTCATGAGGAAGTACACAGTTCAAGTGAAGCTGTTGGCGGTGCAGGATTACTGTTCCGGTAATGCGGGTCTTAGAGATGTTGCGGATCGGCACGATGTTGATTTTTCTTCGTTGCGCCAGTGGATCGCGGCCTA
>NZ_NOIO01000067.1:0-1400 GCF_014596605.1 Pseudomonas sp. PSB11 | reverse complement strand
GGAAGTACACAGTTCAAGTGAAGCTGTTGGCGGTGCAGGATTACTGTTCCGGTAATGCGGGTCTTAGAGATGTTGCGGATCGGCACGATGTTGATTTTTCTTCGTTGCGCCAGTGGATCGCGGCCTATCAGGTGCATGGTGCGGCCGCTTTAGAGGCAAAAAAGGTGCAGCACTACAGCGCTGAGTTCAGGTTATCCGTCTTGAAACGTATGCGCGAAGAGCAACTTTCCTACCGCCAAGTGGCTGCATTGTTTGATATCCGCAAATTCAACATCATCGGTGACTGGGAGCGTCGCTATGATGAGGGCGGTAAAAATGCCTTGTCTCGGCAACCCAACGCACCTGGATCTCAGAAAAACATGCCGAAACCGACCTCACCTGCTCAACCCCAGTCACCTGACGATGAGTCCCGTACTCGGGATGAATTGATCGCGGAGCTGAATCAGCTTCGGTTGGAAAATGACTATCTAAAAAAGCTCGATGCCTTGGTTCAGAAAAAACGAGCAGCGCAGCAGAAAAAGCGCAAATCGTAATTGAGCTAAGGCAGCAGTATCCCCTCGAAGGCTTGCTAAAAGCGGCTGGGTTGGCCCGCAGCACGTTTTACTATCAGCAAAAGGCGCTCCAGGCGGCCGACAAGTACGCGGATCTGAAAGCCATGATCTGCACGACTTTCGACGAGCACCAAGGACGATATGGCTACCGCCGCATCGCTTTGGCAGTTCGAGGTGCTGGTCATCGGATCAACCACAAGACGGTTCAACGCCTTATGGCTGAGCTTCAGCTCAAGAGCCGTGTGCGTGTTAAGAAATATCGTGCTTACAAAGGTGAAGTAGGCCAAGCCGCTCCCAATCTGCTGAAGCGCGATTTCGAAGCTCAACAGCCGAATCAGAAGTGGGTAACCGATGTCACGGAGTTCAAGGTTGGAGGGCAAAAACTTTATCTCTCACCCATCCTGGATCTGTACAACGGTGAAATCATTTCCTACGACATAGCCAGGCGACCGCTATTCAGCATGGTCGGGGCGATGCTGAAAGAGGCATTTGAACGGCTACAGCCGCATGAAAAGCCAATTTTGCACTCCGACCAAGGGTGGCAGTATCGGATGCCAATCTATGGTCGGCTTCTCAAAGAACGCTCGGTCACGCCTAGCATGTCGCGCAAAGGTAACTGCTACGACAATGCGGCGATGGAAAGCTTCTTTGGCACGCTGAAATCCGAATTCTTTTACCTGAACAAATTCAGTAATCTGGACGAGCTTCAGGCCGGTCTGGTGGACTACATCCACTATTACAATCACCAACGCATCAAACTGAAGCTAAACGGACTGAGCCCTGTTGAATACAGGGCTCGATCTGTTCAGGTATAGATTTACGATCGTCCAACATTTCGGGGTCAGTCCA
>NZ_NOIO01000066.1:0-1402 GCF_014596605.1 Pseudomonas sp. PSB11 | reverse complement strand
GGCGGTCTCAAGGAGCAAGTGCAACAGTCAGTTAATTTTCTAGGTTTGCTCAGCGCAGCGGTATTCGCGCTTCCAATGCATCATTGCAATGGCCGCCTGAGCGAACCGAGCCAACCCGTTACACACGATTTTCACTGCTAAAGGCTTACCCCATGACCAAGCCTTTCTGTCGCTGAAACAGCGGCTATACAATCCCCCCCCGGCATCGCTTAAACAATGGCTATACAGTCCCCCCCCCGTATCGACGATTTGGTGGACTAAAATGACGCGATTTGCCCCCCCCACTCGACCACTACAAAGTGACTGGTCGGCGCTCAGCTCGGCTTCCCCTTAACGGTCAGTTGAGAGTTTCGAGCTTGTTGGTCGCGCTGAGCTGAAGATAATCTACCAGCACCTCGACTGGAAATTTCCAGCCCAATGTCTGGCGGGGGCGGGTATTGAGCAAATCGGCTATTTCATCCAGTCGCGCCTGCGTCACCAGCGAGAGATCAGTACCCTTGGGGAGGTACTGGCGTAACAACCCGTTCGTGTTTTCATTGCTACCACGCTGCCAAGGCGAGTGCGGGTCGGCGAAATAAATCTTCATCCCCGTGCGCGCAGTGATTTCGGCATGACGGGCCATTTCGCTGCCTTGATCATGCGTCATGGTTTTTAATAGCGAGGGCGCCATCCGCGACATTTCCCTCACGATGGCTTCCGCCGCCGCCTCTGCGGTGGGGGCTTCGAGCTTGGCGAGAATCACATAACGGCTCGTACGCTCGACCATGGTGGCAACCGCTGAGCGATTATTGGCACCCATAATCAGGTCACTCTCCCAATGCCCAGGAACCAGACGATCTGCGACCTCAGGGGGGCGTAGGTGAATACTCAGCTGTGCCGGGTAGCGTTCTCGACGCACATTGCTTTGGGTTCGCTTACGACGCTTGCCGTCACCCTGACGCAAATAACTGATCAGCTGACGTTTCAGTTCGCCGCGTGGGTAGGCATAGATGGCAAGGTAAATAGTTTCGTGACTCACATGTCGCTCGGGTTGGCCGGGCCAGATACTACGTAGTCTGCGGGCAATTTGTTGCGGTGACCAGCCAATACGAAGCATTTCGACAACCACTTGAAACAGCTCTGAGTCTGGAGATAAACAGCGCTGGCGGCGAGGTACATGCCGAAGCTGTTGAGCCCTGCTGGTAGCTTGGATGGCGTCATAGTGAGGTTGCTGGGGGTTGCGTTTGATCTCACGACTGATGGTGCTGGGGTGACGGCCTAGCAACGCGGCAATAGCTCGCAGTGTCTGTCGTTGAAATAGCATCACCATAATGGTGACGCGTTCCTCGGTACTCAAGTGTTTGTATTGGGTAGACATGGCAACACCTTACATCAGGTATTGCACTTACTCCTTGAGACCGCC
>NZ_NOIO01000065.1:0-1533 GCF_014596605.1 Pseudomonas sp. PSB11 | reverse complement strand
TTCTTGCCCCCTCACGCCCTGAGCCTGTCCGTCAACCTGTGACGACCTCCATCGGCGCTTCTACCAACGTCGATCCACGCCGCGTCAAAGCCTGCAAGTAAGCCTTTTCGTCATAGAAGGTGCTGGTTTTCCAGCACCGGTAGACGATTCTGATCCACTTGAAAGCCAGCGCCCTAAGGGCCGCCTGGTATGAGCAGCCTTTAGCCCGCTGCTGCCGATAATAAGCCTCGGCCCACGTTGATTGATTGATGCTGTGAGCGGCCCATTCGACAAAGGTCTGACGCAAGAAAATTGAGCATTGGTAGCGCCAGTACACAACCTTCTTCTTGCCGCTACGCTGGGTAACGGGTGCGATTCCGGCATATCGCTGTAGCGCATTGGCGTCGCTAAATCGATCACGCTGTTCACCAAAAGCCACCATCAGACGCGGTGCAAGATGTTGGCCGGCACCAGGGAGTGCCTTGAAGATCGGGTAATCAGCCAAGCTGTTGGCCGTTTCTTCGATCTCGCGATCAAACACCTTGAGGATGCAAATGAGCCCTTTGAGTTGCGACGCCAAGGCTGTCGCGTACAGCTGCGAAGGACGTATTACCCCCGGGTCCTGCGTCAAAGGTATCGCTTTGCTGATGATTTCCCAGCGCGTTCGATTGAGTTGCGCGTGACGAGCATTGTGCTCGTTAAAGAACTTGAGAAACGTACTCTCGCGAGAACGCTTGAGGTGTTCAAGCGTGGGCCAGCGCATCAGGAAGTCACAAAACACCACGCTGTCATGATTGCTAAACAGCTCCAGGGCCGCTGGATAATACTGCTTGAGCATGCAGATCAGGCGATTGCTGACTTTCACTCGCTCATCGACCAGTGCCCGCCGATGTTCTGTCAGGCTGGCCAACATACGCATGGTCGGGCTTTGCGGCATCAGCTGGGGAAAGCGTTGGGGATAGGTGAGCAACAACTCAAGCGCCCATTGCGCATCGGTCGGATCATCCTTGGCACCGCTGCCGACAAAGGCTTTACGGTGCTTGGCCAAGGTGCTCGGATTGATTGGAAACAGGCAAAAGAACTCGTACTTTTGCAGGGCCGCCACCAACGCGCCCTTGTTGAGCTCAAGAGCAATCGCGATCGGAGCGCCGTAGCGCTCAAACAACGATTTCGCCCAGCGATCAATCGACTGAGGCGTGTGGTCGATGACAGAGAAATGCCGCCGGGTTTCCCCTGCGACCTGCAAACACACGTCGTGCTTGGTGTCTGCCCAATCTATTCCGACATAAGCAGTGAATTTCTGAGACAGGAGCGTTTGCATCAACAACCTCCACCGGCGCTAAAGTACGTGCAGGGACATGCATGCTTGCGTCCAGCGAAAGCGATATAGAGAGCCGTGTCGGGCTTTCCCTGAGTATTCGTTAGAGGGCGCAAGCGCACCTGGGGGCTCGAAAGTGAGGGGGTAATCATCACGTGCTTGAGAGGCATATTCGTAGCCCACAGGTGCATGTTCCTTCCCTGATCAAAACTGACTTCCAGACACCGAAGTATGGA
>NZ_NOIO01000064.1:0-1635 GCF_014596605.1 Pseudomonas sp. PSB11 | reverse complement strand
CAGCCTACCACCTTAAACTTGGACAACCAACGCCAAGCTGGCCTAGCCTTCTCCGTCCCTCCATCGCAATAACCAGAAGTACAGGAATATTAACCTGTTTTCCATCGACTACGCTTTTCAGCCTCGCCTTAGGGACCGACTAACCCTGCGTCGATTAACGTTGCGCAGGAAACCTTGGTCTTTCGGCGTGGGTGTTTTTCACACCCATTGTCGTTACTCATGTCAGCATTCGCACTTCTGATACCTCCAGCAAGCTTCTCAACTCACCTTCACAGGCTTACAGAACGCTCCTCTACCGCATCACCCGAAGGTGATACCCGTAGCTTCGGTGTATGGTTTGAGCCCCGTTACATCTTCCGCGCAGGCCGACTCGACTAGTGAGCTATTACGCTTTCTTTAAAGGGTGGCTGCTTCTAAGCCAACCTCCTAGCTGTCTAAGCCTTCCCACATCGTTTCCCACTTAACCATAACTTTGGGACCTTAGCTGACGGTCTGGGTTGTTTCCCTTTTCACGACGGACGTTAGCACCCGCCGTGTGTCTCCCATGCTCGGCACTTGTAGGTATTCGGAGTTTGCATCGGTTTGGTAAGTCGGGATGACCCCCTAGCCGAAACAGTGCTCTACCCCCTACAGTGATACATGAGGCGCTACCTAAATAGCTTTCGAGGAGAACCAGCTATCTCCGAGCTTGATTAGCCTTTCACTCCGATCCACAGGTCATCCGCTAACTTTTCAACGGTAGTCGGTTCGGTCCTCCAGTCAGTGTTACCTAACCTTCAACCTGCCCATGGATAGATCGCCCGGTTTCGGGTCTATTCCCAGCGACTAGACGCCCTATTAAGACTCGCTTTCGCTACGCCTCCCCTATTCGGTTAAGCTCGCCACTGAAAATAAGTCGCTGACCCATTATACAAAAGGTACGCAGTCACAGAACAAAGTCTGCTCCCACTGCTTGTACGCATACGGTTTCAGGATCTATTTCACTCCCCTCTCCGGGGTTCTTTTCGCCTTTCCCTCACGGTACTAGTTCACTATCGGTCAGTCAGTAGTATTTAGCCTTGGAGGATGGTCCCCCCATATTCAGACAAAGTTTCTCGTGCTCCGTCCTACTCGATTTCATGACTAAGAGATTTTCGCGTACAGGGCTATCACCCACTATGGCCGCACTTTCCAGAGCGTTCCGCTAATCTCAAAGCCACTTAAGGGCTAGTCCCCGTTCGCTCGCCACTACTAAGGGAATCTCGGTTGATTTCTTTTCCTCAGGGTACTTAGATGTTTCAGTTCCCCTGGTTCGCCTCTTGCACCTATGTATTCAGTACAAGATAACCATCTTATGATGGCTGGGTTCCCCCATTCAGACATCTCCGGATCAAAGTCTGTTTGCCGACTCCCCGAAGCTTTTCGCAGGCTACCACGTCTTTCATCGCCTCTGACTGCCAAGGCATCCACCGTATGCGCTTCTTCACTTGACCATATAACCCCAAGCAATCTGGTTATACTGTGAAGACGACATTCGCCGAAAATTCGAATTTCTCAACTAAGAGAACTCACAAATTTTACCTTAGCCTGATCCGTTACCAGTGAAAGTAACGTTCAGTCTATCTTTCTATCACATACCCAAATTTTTAAAGAACG
>NZ_NOIO01000007.1:0-244836 GCF_014596605.1 Pseudomonas sp. PSB11 | reverse complement strand
CTCACGTCCTGCACGAACGGCCCGCTACTCCAGAACTGAGGGATCGACGAAGGCAGGAGCGAGAAAAGCTGAAGGCTGCCCAAGGCAGCCTTCAGCTATGAAACATGTTTACCGGACACTAGTGACGCAGAGCGTGGGAACGATCAGGGCAACAGGGGTGTTATTGGCGGAACGGCGCGAAATTAACGTTGGTGCCCGCCGGGCGCATGTCCTGCAGGAACGAGTCCTTGTCGGCGCTCAGTTCCAGGCTCAGGGCTGCCTTGCGCTTGCCTTCGTTGCGTACCACCAGGCCTTCGAGTTTTTCGCGCAGGAACACCGTCGGCACTTTCAGGTGCAGCAGTTCGTCGGTGTCTGGCGTGTGCATCAGCAGGTGAATCCACTCGTACTGCCCAACAGCGAGGCGCGACACCGGAATGTCGAACCACCAGATGTTGCGGTTGCGGTTCAGTTCGGTGAAGTGGCAATTGTTGACGCCAAGCACAGCACCGCCGAGTTCCTGATTTCTGCGGGCAATGGCCTGCTTTTTATCGAGTTTCATAACATTCCTACAAAATTGGATCTTCAGCGCCAAGGCCTGAATACGTTGCGCATTCTCGGGGGTTGGCCGGTAAACATAAAGCCCAACCTGCTCGGATCGATGAAATGTCGCGATAAAAATAAATGAAACTCCGTGCGATCGCCTCCGGTCAACCTTCTGTAACCACTTTATTCATCAATATGTTCGGGAGAAATACCATGAGCAGCACAGGCGATAAAGTTAAAGGCATGGCCAATGAAGCCGCTGGTAACGTCAAACAAGGCGTTGGCAAGGCTACCGGCAACGACAAGATGCGCGCCGAAGGCGTCGTGCAGGAAAAGAAAGGCGAAGCTCAGCAAGCCGTGGGCAAGGCCAAGGACGCTATCAAAAAAGGCGTCGACAAGGCCTGATTCGGCCTGATTGGCAAAAGCGACGGCCATCCACGGATGGCCGTTTTTGTGTCAGCCTGAACTTGAGCACGGAAATCGTTTCAAAGTCGCCAAGTAAACTGCTTTGATGTAGAAAACAGCCCCTGAGTCGCCACGACTTCAACCCTATCTTGATTGCGGCGAATGGAGACGCTAATGATTTTTCCAGACATGAGAGGCCTGCCTATCCACCGTGTGATGATGCGCACGGTCACCGAGTTCGTCGATGACGAGATGTCGACCTATGCCTCGGCGCTGGCCTATCAGATGCTGTTTTCGTTGTTTCCTTTCATCCTGTTCCTGATCGCCCTGATCGGCTTCCTGCATCTGCCGGACTTTTTTTCCTGGTTGCGCCTGCAATCGGAACTGGTGTTGCCACCCCAGGCGCTCGAGCAAGTGAACCCGGTGATCGACCAGCTCCAGCAATCCAAGGGGGGACTGCTGTCGGTGGGTATCGTGATTGCCCTGTGGACCGCGTCGGCCGGCGTGCGCTTGATGATGAGCGCGATGAACGCCGCCTACGATGTGGTTGAAGGTCGGCCGGCGTGGAAGCGCTTTCCGCTGTCGATCATCTACACCGTCGGCATCGCCGGTATGCTGCTTATCGCTGCCGCCCTGATGGTGCTAGGGCCGCAGGTGATGAGCTGGATCGCATCGCAAGTTGGTCTTGAGTACTTCATTGTGACGCTGTGGAGCATCGTGCGCTGGCCGATGATCGTGATTTTGTTGATGGTTGCCGTCGCTTTGATCTACTACGTCATGCCCGACGTCAAACAGGAGTTCCGCTTCATCACGCCAGGTTCGGTGCTGTCGGTGGTGGTTTGGATCATCGCGTCCCTGGGCTTTGGTTTGTACGTCAAGGAATTCGCCAACTACAACGCCATGTATGGCAGTATCGGTGCGATCATCGTGCTGTTGCTGTACTTCTACATTTCCGCCGCGGTGTTGCTGCTGGGAGCGGAAATGAATGCGGTGATCGAGCACATGTCGCGAGAGGGCAAAGACCCTGGCGAGAAGGTTCCCGGCGAGCATGGACCCGTCCATGAGGAAAAACACCACGTGTCGGGACTGGGCCGGGATCATTCAAAACCCAAACCGACCATTGACGAAACCTGACCATGATCCGTGAAATTCTGAAAATGGGCGATGAACGCCTGCTGCGCATTGCCCCGCAAGTGCCGGCCGAGATGTTCGACAGCCCCGAGTTGTGGCAACTGATCGACGACATGTTCCAGACCATGGAAAGCGTCGGCGGGGTAGGCCTGGCCGCACCGCAGATCGGTGTCGACCTGCAACTGGTGATCTTCGGGTTCGAGCACAGCGAACGTTACCCGGACGCCGAAGCGGTGCCACAGACCATTCTGATCAATCCGCTGATCACGCCGTTGAGCCCTGTGTTGGAAGAAGGTTTCGAGGGGTGCCTGTCGGTGCCTGGCCTGCGCGGCGCGGTGGATCGATATCAACACATCCGCTACGAAGGGTTCGACCCCAAGGGTGAGCCGATCGTGCGTATCGCTTCAGGGTTTCACGCGCGGGTGGTGCAGCATGAGTGCGATCACCTGATCGGTCGGTTGTACCCGTCGCGCATCAGCGATTTCAGCAAGTTCGGGTTTACCGAGGTGATGTTCCCGGACCTTGATCCCAACGCCGACGACTGACTGTTACGGCTCCAGGCCCATGGCAATCATCGGCTTGCTGCGCGCGTAGCGACTCAGGCGCTCGACCATGGCGTAGGGCATTGGCGGATCGAAGGCAAAGCCACGACGTTGATAAAAATCACGCAAGTCCGGATGACAGAACAGCCATACCGGGCTTTCAATGTTTTGGGTGGCGGCGGCGATCAATGCCGCGGCAACCCCTTGTCCGCGACAGGCCGGGTCGACAAACAGCCCGGTCAACCAATGCCCGCCGGACACCGGCCGCAAGCACAGCGCCGCGACGATCCCGTCGCGCCGCGCAACCCACAATTGGGCGTCGCGGACCGCCTTCATCGACGATTGATGGGCGCGATAAAACTTGTTCATCAGCGGCCATGACGGCTCGTCGAGACGGGTGTACTGGGTATCGGGCATGGTCTGGGACTGTCGGTGCGCAAAGCGGGTGATTATAAAAGAACACGCCGCCGAAGATAGGTGTATACCTGATCTCACATCCCCAGTCAGTGGAGTACGCATCATGTCCAAAGGTATGGATTCGAAGAAAGCAGCGAAGAAAAAACCGCTGAAAACCGCCATCGAAAAGCGCACCGAAAAGAAAGCCAAGAAGGTAGGCGTGTTCGGTCACTGAGCCGGCGCTGATGGCCGCTCCCATGCAACATGGGAGCGGTCCTTATGAAAAAATCTGCAAGATTTGCCCCCTTTGAATCGTCTGAGAGAAGTCTGCATGGAGCTCAAGACCAACGCGACGCTGATCATCATCGACCAACAGAAAGGCATCCTGCATCCCAAACTCGGCCGGCGGAACAATCCCCAGGCCGAGGAACGCATGCTGCAACTGCTAGGCCATTGGCGCCGCAGCGCTCGGCCGGTGATCCACGTGCAACATTTGTCCCGTTCAGAGGATTCAGTGTTCTGGCCTGGGCAGTCCGGGGTGGAGTTTCAGGCGCAGTTTCTGCCTGCGCCTGGCGAACGACACATTCAAAAACAGGTACCGGACGCGTTTTGTTCGACGGGGCTGGAAGCCGTTTTGCGCGAGGCGGGGATCGAGCAACTGGTTATCGTTGGCGTGGCGACTCACAACTCGGTGGAGTCCACGGCGCGCACGGCAGGCAATCTGGGGTTTGAGACCTGGGTCGTGGAGGATGGCTGCTTTACCTTCGACAAGGCCGATTTTTTCGGCAATGCCCATTCAGCCGAAGAGGTTCATGCGATGTCGCTGGGGAACTTGCACGGCGAGTACGCCACCGTCACCAGCACGGCACATATCCTGGACGCGGTTGAAACCCTGTAGGAGCCGGCTTGCCGGCGAAGGCGGCCAGCCTGATACACCCGTAGCCCCTACAGAGAATCGGATTCAGCCGATCAAGCGCCGTGGCACTTCTTGAACTTCTTGCCGTTGCCGCATGGGCAAGGATCGTTGCGGCCGACGTCTTTCAAGGCGTTGCGCACCGGTTCCTGGTGGGCGTGGCCGCAGTTCGGGCCGTGAACATGGCCATGGTCGTGATCATGCTGGTGATGGTCATGATCGTGGTTGCAGTCTGGGCCATGAACATGGGGTTGCTGGGTCATCGAGGTTGCTCCGGAATTAGATCGGCGGGGATTATCACGCCATTACGCGCCAGGTGCACGTAGTGAGCGATGAATAAACCGGTTTCCATCTCACCTTCCAGACGATAGGGAATGGCTTGCTCGGAGTTTTTTAGTTGTTTGACCAGGTCCTTGACCTTGGGCCACAGGTTGGTGCGGATCGGCACCTTGTAAAAACGACTGCTCTTGGGGTTTACGGTGATCCAGTGCTCGTGCTCGCCCTCGGCCAGCAGGATGTCGCCCAAGTGGATGCGGTACTCCAGTCCGCGCACGGTCAGCTCGCTGTCATTGCGGTTGTCGATGCGAAAATGCAGGACGAACCGTTGCTCCAACAACTTGGCCCGCACGACTTCGACCCTGACCAGATGCACCTCGGGGTCTGGCTCATCGTTGCTGAACCAGGACGCGCAGCCGCCGAGCCCCAGGCAAAGAGCCAGCGTGAGTAGAATGCGTCCGAATTGCTGGGTGATCATGGTCGTTTTTTTCTCCCTTGAACCTGTAGGAGCTGGCTTGCCAGCGAAAGCGGTGTATCTGACACACCGCGTCGTATGGTTCGCCGGCAAGCCGGCTCCTACAGTCCGGGGTTAGTTACCGAAATACCCCGAACAGCACTTCTTGAACTTATGCCCACTGGCGCAAGGGCATGCGTCGTTGCGTCCGATGTTCAGTTGCACGGTAGGGTCGATGAAGTACCAGCGTCCGGCATTCTGTACAAACGATGAGCGTTCACGATGGCTGTGCTCGCCGCTGCCGTCGTGCCAGCGTGCGGTGAACGTGACGAAGGCATGCTCCGGCTGGCCGCCGAGCACTTCGGAACTTTCGACTTCAAGGCCCAGCCAGGTGCTCTGGGCACTCCAGTCAGTGATCGATTGGCGATCGAGCCCGCTTTGCTGGGCGGGCAGGGTGGTGGCCACCAGGTAATCGATCAGGCCCAGCACGTAGGCGCTGTAGCGCGAGCGCATCAGGGCTTCGGCGCAGGGTGCCGGATGTCCGGCATGGTAATGGCCGCAGCAGGCATCGAGCAGGGTGCCGCTTCCGCAAGGGCAAATGGATGTACTCATTGCGTTACCACCAGTATTTCCCAAAATTTTCCGGATTGGCCCAGAACCGCGAGTTGAGCCAGTCGGGTACTTGTTTGTAGTCAAGCAGATCATAGGTGAACAGTGTCAGCACCTGCTCGTCTCGCTGGAAGCGTTCGCTGGCTTGCAGTGCCAGGGAGAAAAAATCGGTTTCCTGCCAGCCGCTCGCGGGCAAGTCGGCCAGCACCGCGATGCGGCTGGCATTGAGGTTGCGAATGCCACCGAGCAGGTTCAGCCCATCTCGCTTGGGCAGGTGTTCGAGGCAGTCGACCACCAGCGCCAGGTCAAAGCGGCGCGCCGCCAGCTCGGCGGGCAGCGGTCCGGGCGACGTATGCGCCACGCTGCTGTCCGGATGCGCAAGCTTGAAGGCTTCAAGCGCGGGGAATTCGCTGGCGCCAATCAACAGCAGGCGCGCAGGGGCATAACGGTCCAGCAAAGCGGCCAGAGCCTGCTGCGGCGTACGTGAAGAAATACCTGCATTCATTGAAAATCCTCAATCAGATTTGCCAAGACTAGCCTGCCCGCTTGTTCGATCCTAGAGCGGCTTTGCGTGAAAAGTCACGATCCCCTGTTAACACGAGATAAAACTGCCATGGCCTATTGCTGGCGGAGATTAAAACTCGGGTCTTTACTCCCTGAATCGGTTCTAAGCCGATCCTTCAGGAGAAAACTAGATGAGCATAGTTCGGACAGCATTACCCCTGGTTCTGCTAACCAGTGTGTTGACTGGTTGTGCAGGTTTGCAGAAAACCGACTGGCCGACCTGTGCGGCGGTTGGTGGTGTCGTAGGTGCGGGTCTCGGCGCAACCGAGAGTTCATCATGGGCCGGTTATGGCGCGTTGGTAGTCGGTGCTACGGCTGCAGCTTATTGCTGGGTTCACGGTGATGGTGACGAAGATGGCGATGGTGTGCTCGATAGCCGCGACAAGTGCCCGGGCACGCCACGGGGCGTGAAGGTCGATGCCGATGGTTGCCCACCACCAGCGCCTGCTCCGGTGGTTGAAGAGGTCGTGGTCGTCAAGGAAGAAACCATCGTCATCCGCGACGTCAACTTCCAGTTCGACTCGGCCAAGCTGACAGCCGCCGATAAAGAGAAGCTCAACACCATCGCCACTCGCCTGAAACAGGAAGCAGCCAGCGCCCGACTGACCGTGACCGGACACACCGACAGTGTGGGCAGCGATGCCTACAACCAGAAACTGTCGGACCGCCGCGCGCATTCGGTGGTGGAATATCTGATCGAAAGCGGTGTGCCTCGCAGCAGCTTCGTGTCGGTCACCGGGGCCGGGGAAAGCCAGCCGGTTGCCGACAACAAAACGGCTGACGGTCGCGCGATGAACCGTCGCACGGAAATCAAAATCAACCGCTAGACCCCTCGCATCCACGGCTTGTGCAGTCGTGGATGCGGGTCTTTACTCCTGTGTAGCCGGCATCGGCCGGTGGCACAGGAGCTTTCAAAAATGAGCTATTTCACACGGACCGTCTTGCCGGTTCTGCTGCTTGGCAGCCTGTTGACCGGTTGCGCTACCCATAGCGATGGCACTGCCCCCCTCAATCAACGTACCTGGCCGATTTGCAGTCTCATTGGCGGGCTTGTCGGTGGAGGCCTGGGCGCTATCGAAAGTGGCGGTTGGGCGGCCGGTGGCGCGGCGCTGGGTATCTTGACCGGAGGTTTGATCTGCTATGCCCAGGATGGGGACGAAGACGACGATGGTGTATTCGACCGTCGCGATCGCTGCCCTGACACGCCCGCCAATACGCCTGTGGAACATCATGGTTGCCCGCTGCCGCAGTACCCGGCCAGCGTGAAGGCCGAACCTGCGCAAGCCGAAGTCATCACACTGAGCGATGCCGACGATGTGCTATTTGCCTTCAATAGCGCTGACTTGACCCCCAGCATGCAAAGCAAGCTGGATTCGGTGATGGGCAAACTGCAGGATCCCAGCGTCGCGAGCATCAAGGTGATCGGCCATACCGACAGTGTCGGATCGGATGAGTACAACCAGGAACTGTCGCAAAAACGTGCCAGCAGTGTCGCCGATTATTTGCTCAGCCAGCACGTTGCGCCCAATAAAGTCACCAGCGAAGGCAAGGGCGAGAGCGAACCTGTTGCTGATAATGATACCGAAGAAGGACGCGCGCAAAACCGCCGTGTGGAGTTGCACATCAATCGCTGAGCCCCGCAATAGAGCCGTCGGGCGATGTTTTACGTCGTTCCGTCGGCTATTTGCCGAACCTTGTGAAGAATTTGCGCTTGCCCTCTGGCTTATCCCGCGTGGAAGCCGTTACTGTGCGAGCAAATAATAATTCTGATCGGGGGCGTGTATGAAGGTGATATGGGGGCTGGGGAAGTTGTTGACCCTGGTGTTCTGGCTGGTGGTGCTGGTCAATCTGCTCACGCCGTTCATCTATCCGCTGCACCCGTTGGTCAACCTGGCCGGGTGCCTTCTGGCGGGGCTTCATCTACTGGAGGCGCTGTTCTGCTACCGCAGCCTCAGGGGCCGCGCCCACCCTTGGCTCGATCGCTTGAAAGTGCTCTTTTTCGGCGTTTTCCACCTGCAAACCCTCCCGGCTCCCACCGCATCTAAGGCTTCCCATGCGTAAACTCTGTCTGCTCGCCGCCCTCATCAGCCCATTGGCTTGCGCCCAGGTGGTGAGTGTTGAAACCAACTCGCTGATGCGCCTGCCCAACACGGCCAGCACCTTGCAACTGGAACGCCTGGAAGTGGCCGACTACGGCACCTTGCTGATTCCCTCGAACGTGACCGAAGTCAGCGTTGGTGAACTGCGCCTGGGCCGCGATGCGCGGATCACCATCGTCCCTGGTGAGCAGGCGCTGGAGTTGAAGGTCAACCGTGCCGAGTTATCCGAGGGCAGCCAGATCAACGCGCGCGGCGCACCGGGGACTTACCAGAAGGCTGCCCGCTCCGGGCGCAACCTGAACTTGCAGATCAAGGCACTGACGGCACCGCAACTGCTGGTGGATGGTCGCGGTGGCGCGGGCGCACCAGGATTCGTCGGCCTCGACGGGGCCAACGGCCAGGCACCAGGTTGCGCCTGGGGCCAGGCAGGTCGCGGTGCCGATGGCAGCGATGGCAGCAATGGCCAGGCCGGTGCGCCTGGCGCGGCGGTCAGGCTGGCGGTGCCTCGTGATTACCCGGCAGACAAGATCAAGGTTCAAGTGGCCGGCGGTGCCGGTGGCGTGGCCGGGCCAGGTGGTAAGCCGGGGGCGGGCGGTAAAGCCAAGGGTTGCCTGGTCTACAAGGCCGATGGCGGCAAGAGTGGCAAGCCTGGCCTGGACGGGCAACCGGGAGAGGAGGGGGCTGCAGGTTCGGTAACGGTGCAGCGGTTGTAACCCCCATCCCCCAGACCGATCGGTCCCACGCAGAGCGTGGGAACGGTCACAACGTCGGCCGAAGCGCCGCAATCGCCACCAACACCAGGCCAACGATCAGATTGATTCCCACCAACCGGCGAATCCTCCCCAGCACCGCAGCCCCCGCCGGCCAATCCTGGGCCGTTACCGCGGCGCGCAACTCCGGCAACATCAACGCCTGGATCCGGATGAACAGCGCGGTCATCACCACATACAACCCCATCATCACCTGCACGTAACGCGGCGCGGTTTCAAATCCTGTGTATTGCAGATGAATCATGCCCACGCCGCTGATCGGCAACAACAGCACCGCGATCCAGACCCAGCGGAAAAAACCCTGAAACACTTCAAGCCACAGCTTCAACCGGGCAGGGCCCTCCAACGCCTTCAAGGCCGCGGGGCGCAAGACCATCCAGGCGAAAAACATGCCGCCGACCCAGACCAGGGCCGCCAGTACATGCAGGCTATAAATGAGGCTAAAAGGTGTCATCGGGTTACTCCGTTCTGCGCGGGATTCATTAGCGGGGTATGATAGCGGCCGAACCGAACTACTGAAAATTTATCCAGCGTTTCTTGCGCCCGACAATCCATGATCAGCACTGAACTCAAAACCACGATCCAGGGCGCCTATTCGCGTTTTCTCGAAGCGAAGAGCCTCAAGCCACGTTACGGCCAACGCCTGATGATCGCCGAAATCGCCAAGGTCCTCGGTGACATCGACACCGACGACGAAGGCCGGCGCAGTGGCGACCCCGCGATTGTCGCGGTGGAAGCCGGCACCGGTACCGGCAAGACCGTGGCCTACAGCCTGGCGGCCATCCCTACCGCCAAGGCGGCCGGCAAGCGCCTGGTGATTGCCACCGCCACCGTGGCCTTGCAGGAGCAGATCGTCTACAAGGATCTGCCCGACCTGATGCGCAACAGCGGGTTGAATTTCAGTTTTGCGCTGGCCAAGGGGCGTGGGCGCTACATGTGCCTGTCCAAGCTCGACATGTTGCTCCAGGAAGGTCACGCCCAAACCGCCACCGCCCAGTTGTTCGAGGAAGAAGGTTTCAAGATCGAGGTCGATGAGGCCAGTCAGAAGCTGTTTACCAGCATGATCGAGAAACTCGCCGGCAATAAGTGGGACGGTGACCGCGACAGCTGGTCCACTGCCCTGGAGGACGCCGACTGGGCGCGCCTGACCACCGATCACAGCCAGTGCACCAACCGCCATTGCCCGAACTTCGGCCAGTGCGCCTTCTACAAGGCCCGCGAAGGCATGGGCAAGGTCGATGTGATTGTCACCAACCACGACATGGTCCTGGCTGACCTGGCGCTCGGTGGCGGGGCCGTGCTGCCCGATCCACGCGATACCATCTATGTGTTCGACGAAGGCCATCACCTGCCGGACAAGGCCATCGGTCATTTCGCCCACTACACGCGCCTGCGCTCCACCGCCGACTGGCTGGAAACCACCGCCAAGAACCTCACCAAGCTGCTGGCCCAGCATCCCTTGCCGGGTGACCTGGGCAAATTGATCGAGCAAGTGCCAGAGCTGGCGCGGGAGATCAAGACGCAGCAGCAGTTCATGTTCACCGCCTGCGAACAGGCTGCAGATTTCAAGCCCGGCGAAGACGTCGAAGGCCGCGAACGCCCGCGTCACCGTTTCGTCGGCGGGGTGATTCCCGAGCACATGCGCGAAATGGGCATCGAACTGAAGAAAGGCTTTGCGCGCCTGACTGATTTGTTCACCCGCCTCACTGAATTGCTCAAGGAAGGCATGGACGGCGAGGTCAATATCGGCATCGCCAGTAACCAGGCCGAAGAGTGGTATCCGCTGTTCGGCAGCCTGTTGTCCCGTTCTTCGGGCAACTGGGAGTTGTGGGTCGCGTTCACCGCTGAAGACCCCGAGGACAACCCGCCCATGGCGCGCTGGCTGACCCTGGCGGAAAGCGGTTCGCTGTTCGATATCGAGGTCAACGCCAGTCCCATCCTGGCGGCGGAAATGCTCCGGCGCAACCTGTGGAACGTGGCCTACGGTGCGCTCGTAACCTCCGCGACCTTGACTGCCCTGGGTACCTTCGACCGCTTTCGCATGCGCGCCGGCCTGCCGAAAAAAGCCGTGACCGCCGTAGTGCCGAGCCCGTTCCATCACGCTGACGCCGGCGTGTTGCGGGTGCCGAACCTGAACGCCGATCCGCGGGATGCAGCGGCCCATACCGCGGCGATCATCCGCGATCTGCCGGAGCTGGTCGAAGGCTCAAGGGGCACGCTGGTACTGTTTTCCTCGCGCAAGCAGATGCAGGACGTGTTCGACGGCCTGGACCGCGACTGGCGCAAGCAAGTGTTCATTCAAGGCAACCTGTCGAAGCAGGAAACCCTGAACAAGCACAAGGCGCGGGTCGATGGCGGGGATTCGAGCGTGTTGTTCGGCCTGGCGAGTTTCGCCGAAGGGGTCGACTTGCCCGGCGCGTACTGCGAGCACGTGGTGATCGCGAAGATTCCATTCTCGGTACCGGATGACCCGGTGGAAGCGGCATTGGCCGAATGGATCGAGGCCCGTGGTGGCAATCCATTCATGGAAATCTCGGTTCCCGATGCCTCGCTGAAACTGGTCCAGGCCTGCGGCCGCCTGCTGCGCACCGAAGAGGACCGCGGCACCATCACCTTGCTCGATCGGCGCCTGGTCACCCAGCGCTATGGCAAGGCGATCCTCAATGCGTTACCTCCCTTCCGACGTGAAATTTCCTGATAAACCGGTGGGCAGTTTTGCCCACCGCGCTGTCTATCTCTCTACCATCGCTTTTCCATTGGCCCATCCGGGTCGCTAGGGAGAATATCGTTCTCATGATTCGCCGTTATGTGCGTCGCTCGCTACCTGCCGTTCTTGCCCTGTTCGCAGCGCCCTTGCTGGCCGCACCCGCAGGCCAACAGACGCTGTTCAACTTTGTGCGCCCCGCCGATGTAGTCCAGGTGGCGACCCAGGACGCCAGCCTGCCGCAATCCAACGCCGAACAAACCGCCGAGGGTGAAGTGCTACGCCGGGTGACGTTCAACCCGGTAGCCCGGCCGACGCTGCGCCTGTCTCCACAGAGCGGGGCATGGGACTGGTCGCAGTCGGGCGTGATGAGCTTGCGGATCCAGAGCGCGATGAACTGGGCCGTGACCTTGTACGTGACCATCCAGAGCAACGACGGCAAGACTTTGGTCAGTCGCGTCGATCTTCCAGCCGGCCCAGCGCAGACCCTGCTGGTGCCATTGCAGCCGACTTCGCCGCTCAGCCAAGGCATGAAGGCGGGGCCACCGATGCCGATGACGGTCGACGGCCAGCGCGTTCTGCTGGCCAGCAGTGCCGGTGAACTGGACCGTAGCCAGGTAGTGTCGGTCAGCTTGTCCATGGATCAGCCGAAAGTCGCCCAAAGCATCTTGCTGGAGCGCTTCGGGGTGCAGGACGGCGAAGGGGTGACCCAAACGGTCTATGGCGCGCTGGTGGACACTTATGGCCAATCGACCCGGGCCAAATGGCCGGAAAAAATCAGCAGCGACGAACAACTGAAAAGCGTCGCCGCCAAGGAACAGCAGCAGCTGAAAACCTGGCTGGCTGAGCGCGAAAAGTCTTCCCTGGACAAATTCGGCGGGTGGACCAACGGGCCGACGTTCAAGGCCAGCGGCTTTTTCCGCACAGAAAAACGCGACGGCCGCTGGTACCTAGTGACGCCGCAAGGTCATCCGTTCTACTCGCTGGGGGTCAATGCCGTTACGGCGGACGTCAACCAGACCTACGTCGCCGGTCGTGAATGGATGTTCGAATCCCTGCCCAAGGCTGGCGAGCCGCTGGCCAGTCACTACGGTGAAGGTGACAACCGCGGTGGTAATGGTGTGGATCAGGGCCGCGGCTTCAATTTTGGCAAGTGGTACGACTTCTACGGTGCCAATTTGCAGCGTCTGTATGGCGACCCTTGTGCATCAGGTAGCGATACCAAGGCGGGCGTCGCGCAAGCGGCCAAGGCCGACGCGCTAGAGGCAACGATCGAGAAGGCTGCCGAGCCCCCTGTCACGCCGTCGACGGCCGAATCCGGTGTCGCTGAAGCCGCCAGGACCGGCGCCGTCGATGCGACGGTGGCAAAGGCATCGGAGCCAAAACCTGCCGAGCCGTGCAAGACGACGTTTGACGAGCAACGCTGGACCCGCCACACCCTGGACCGACTGCAAGCCTGGGGCTTCAACACCCTCGGCAACTGGAGCGCCTCGAGCCTGGGTGACGCCGAACGCGTTCCCTACACCTTGCCCCTGTCGATCGTCGGCGATTACGCCAGCATCAGCACCGGCAGCGATTGGTGGGGCGGGATGCCCGACCCGTTCGACCCGCGCTTCGCCATGGCGACCGAGCGCGCCGTGGCCATTGCCGCCCGCGATCACCGTGACGATCCATGGCTGATCGGTTACTTCGCTGATAACGAACTGGCCTGGGCCGGTCCCGGCGACGACCCGAAAGCCCGTTACGCGCTGGCGTACGCCACCCTGAAAATGACCACCGACGTGCCGGCCAAGCGCGCATTCCTCAAGCAGTTGCGCGATAAATACCGTAACCAGGCGGGCTTGTCGAAAGCCTGGGGTATCGATCTGCCAGCCTGGGAACTGATGGAAGACCCAGGCTTCGTGCCGCCGTTACCAAGCGCCGAGCATCCGGAAATCGAGGCTGACTTCAAATATTTCCAGAAGGTTTTCGCCGACACCTACTTCAAGACCATTTCCGACTCCCTAAAGTGGCACGCGCCCAACCAGTTGCTGCTCGGTGGCCGGTTCGCCATCAGTACCCCGGAAGCCGTTGAGTCCTGTGCGCAGTATTGCGACGTCCTGAGCTTCAATATGTACACCTTGCAACCGCAGGATGGTTACGACTTCGCTCAACTGCGCAGCCTCGACAAGCCGGTGTTGATCACCGAATTCAACTTTGGCTCGACCGATCGGGGCCCGTTCTGGGGCGGCGTGACGCAACTGGCGAAGGAAGAAGACCGTGGCCCGGCCTACGCGAATTTCCTGAAGCAGGCGCTGAACGAACCGTCGATTGTCGGGGTGCATTGGTTTCAATACCTCGACCAACCCGTGACCGGGCGCCTGCTGGACGGCGAAAATGGTCACTTTGGCCTGGTAGGCGTTACCGATCTGCCATTCCAGGGCTTTGTCGACAGTGCGCGCAAGAGCAACCTGGCGGCGCTCGATCAGTTGGGCAAAGAGGCGCAGAAGGCCGCAGCTGAGGTCGACAAAGCCAGCCACGACGCCGAGGGCGGGCGCAAGGCCGAAGCCGGGAAAGGCCCGGGGAAAGGCGCGGGTGGGCATTCCGGCAAAGGTCATTGAGTCTTGAAGCACCGCGTTATCGTTCTTCGCGAGCAAGCCCGCTCCCACATTTGACTGAGTTCTCACAGAACAAATGCGATCAAAAGGTGGGAGCGGGCTTGCTCGCGAAGGCGTCTTCACAGGCTCCAAAAATTTCTGATCAGTTCTACCAGTGATTGACCGCCCAGCCCGCACCTGTTCCCAAAACCCTCAAGGGCTGGAACAATGCGGGCCACTTTACAGAACGTTCTTCGGGGAGTCGCGGGTGCAGATTCAGGGTCATTACGAGCTTAAGTTCGAGGCAGTGCGCGAAGCGTTCGCGGCGTTGTTCGACGATCCTCAGGAACGTGGCGCCGCGTTGTGCATCCAGATCGGCGGCGAAACCGTCGTCGACCTGTGGTCTGGCACCGCCGACAAGGACGGGGCTGAAGCCTGGCACAGCGACACCATTGCCAACCTGTTCTCCTGCACCAAGACCTTCACCGCCGTCACCGCCCTGCAGCTGGTGGCCGAAGGCAAGCTGCAACTGGATGCCCCGGTGGCTCGCTACTGGCCGGAATTCGCCGCCGCCGGCAAAGAATCGGTCACCTTGCGCCAACTGCTTTGCCATCAGGCCGGGCTGCCGGCGTTGCGCGAGCTGCTTGCCCCCGAAGCGCTGTACGACTGGCCAACCATGGTCGAGGCGCTGGCCGCCGAAACACCCTGGTGGACGCCAGGCGAAGGTCACGGTTATGCGGCCATCACTTATGGCTGGCTGGTCGGCGAGCTGTTGCGCCGAGCCGATGGTCGTGGCCCCGGTGAGTCCATCGTGGCGCGGGTTGCCAAGCCTTTGGGCCTGGATTTTCACGTCGGCCTGGCCGATGAAGAGTTCTATCGCGTGGCGCACATTGCCCGCGGCAAGGGCAATGTCGGCGATGCGGCGGCCCAGCGTCTGCTACAAGTGACCATGCGTGAACCAACGGCCATGACCACCCGCGCTTTCACCAATCCGCCGTCGGTTCTGACCAGTACCAACAAGCCGGAGTGGCGACGCATGCAGCAGCCGGCGGCCAATGGCCATGGCAATGCCCGTAGCCTGGCCGGGTTTTACACCGGGTTGCTCGATGGCAGCCTGCTCGAAGGCGAGTTGCTCGATGAACTGACCCGCGAGCACAGCCTCGGCGAGGACAAGACCTTATTGACTCGAACGCGTTTCGGCCTGGGCTGCATGCTCGATCAACCGGATGTGCCCAATGCCACCTTCGGGCTGGGCGCGAGAGCGTTCGGGCATCCGGGTGCTGGCGGCTCCGTTGGTTTCGCTGACCCCGAGCATGATGTGGCGTTCGGTTTTGTGACAAATACCCTGGGGCCGTACGTCTTGATGGATCCACGCGCACAAAGGCTTGTGCGGGTACTGGCCACTTGTCTGTAAATCACGCTCAAAGGTTCCGGAGCTGGAACCCGACGGCCTTTTCAGTTTCCAATCGTCTGTTTTATGCGGGCCGACCGGCCTGATTCTAATGACTTCATTTTTGTGGATATCCAATGTCAACCAAACCCACCCTCGCCTTGGCACTGTGCTTCGCTATTACAGGTTGCGCACAGACTCCTAAAAGTGATGTAGACGGCGGCAGCTGGTGGCCGTTCGGGTCTTCCGACAAAGTCGCGGCCAAGGAGCCAGCGCCAGCACCGGCTCCGCTGAAACCCGTTGCCGCGCCGGTTGCCAAGGCTGAGAGTTCCAACCCTTGGTACTGGCCGTTCGGTTCCGAGGAAGCGCTCGATAAAAAACCAGAAGTAAAACCTGCAGCCAAGCCGGTCGAAGTGGCCAAGGCTGAGGCCGATGCAGGGGGCAAGTGGTGGTGGCCGTTCGGTGGCAAAGAGCAGAGCACAGCCAAAGCCGTGCCGATGCCCGATCCGAAAGTAACCCAGGCTTGGCTGGACGACTACGAACCGCGTCTGCGCACAGCGATCAAGGACAGCAACCTGCAACTCGAACGCCGTGAAAACGTATTGGTGGTGACCGCGCCCGTAGAGGGCTCGTTCAACCCGGACCGCCCAGCCATGCTCTTGCCGGTGACGCTCGGCCCGTTCACTCGCGTTGCGAAAATCCTTGAAGCTGACCCGAAGACCGCCGTGCTGGTACTCGGCCACAGCGATACCTCGGGCGCAGCGCCTGCCAATGTGAAGCTGAGTCAGGAGCGTGCGCAGTCCGTGGCGGCGATCTTCCGCCTCAGTGGCCTGCAGCGTGATCGCCTGATGCTGCGTGGCATGGGCGGCGAAGCCCCGCGTGCCGCCAACGACAGCGTTGAGGGCCGCGCCTTGAACCGTCGAGTAGAGCTGTTGGTAACGCCGCAAAACACCATGGTCGCGTTGCTGAGCAAGTACAATATGCCGGCCCCGGCGCCTGTTCGCATGGTCGCAACCCAGGACATCAAACCGGTGGCCAAGCCTGTGACTCCAGCACCAAGCGAAGCGAAGAAAGCGGCTGCACCGGTGGCGAAGAAAGCGCCGGCCAAGAAAGCCGCCAAGGCTCCAGCCAAGAAGGCACCGGCTAAAACCGCAACGCCAGCGAAAAAGACCGCACCGGCCAAAGCCGCTGCCGACGCGACCAAAGTCGCTGCCGATACCACAAAGAAGTGATTCGTTAACCATAAGGATTGCGCCATGACCAAGGCCCTGGCTGATATGCGCCGCGACTACACCCGTGATGGCCTGACCGAGGCGCAAGCCCCGGCCGAGCCGTTTGCGCTGTTCCACCAATGGTTTGCCGACGCGGTGAAAACCGAACAGGCACCGGTGGAGGCTAATGCCATGACCTTGGCCACTGTCGACCAGGACGGGCGACCGCATTGCCGGATTCTGCTGCTCAAGGGACTGGATGCGCAGGGCTTCACCTTTTTCACCAACTACGACAGCGCCAAAGGCCAGCAGCTGGAGGCGAATCCATTCGCGGCCATGACGTTTTTCTGGCCGACGCTGGAGCGTCAGGTACGGATTGAAGGGCGGGTGGTGAAGGTCACGCCCGAGGAGTCCGATGCGTATTATCAGGTGCGCCCGCTGGGCAGCCGCCTTGGTGCCTGGGCTTCGCCGCAGAGCCGGGTGATAGCCGATCGCAGCGAGCTGGAGTCGCTGCTCAAGGATACCGAGCAGCGTTTCAGCGATACCCAGCCACATTGCCCTGAACATTGGGGTGGGTATCGTTTGCTACCAGAGCGCATCGAGTTCTGGCAGGGCCGTCCAAGCCGTCTGCACGACCGGCTCAACTATCGCCTGCAGGGCGCCGACTGGATTCTTGAACGTCTGGCGCCTTAAGCAGTCTACCGCTCGGAATAGCTTGCCGCTGCGGCCTCGAGCCACCGCGGCAGGTCTCGACGCTTGATTTTCTGCGCATGAGCGCTTGCCAACTGTTCGAGCATGAAGGCTTTTTTCTGCTCGTCCTTGCCGGCCAGCGCCAATGCCAGGTCACGGTCCATCCAGCGTCTGATGCGCACGTACAGCCACCCATGGAAGTACAGTCCGGCGACGGTAGTGACGACAATGATAAAGTAATCCATATAGATCCCTGGTCAGTGGCGCAGTTTTGCAAATAGGCCGTTACTGTGTGGTGAGCTCGTCGAGGGGCCTGTACAGCGCCTGAATCGAAGCAATTTTCTCCAGGCAAGGCCGTGACAGGCGTTCAGCTGCGGAGTTTAATGGTTACTTGTCCTTTGGAGTTGATGCTATGCGTAAGTCTGTTCTGCTGGTTGCTTCCTTTTCCACCATGGCGATGTTGCTCACTGGCTGCCAATCGAGCTTGACCGGTGACTCCTATTCCCGTGACGAAGCGCGTCGCGTGCAGACGATTCGCATGGGCACCATCGAAGCCCTGCGGCCGGTGAAAATCGAAGGTACCAAGACCCCGATCGGCGGCGCTGCGGGTGCAGTGGTCGGCGGTGTTGGCGGCAGTGCCATCGGCGGCGGCCGGGGCAGTATCGTCGCAGCGGTCATCGGCGCAGTGGCCGGCGGGCTGCTGGGCTCGGCTACCGAAGAAGGCTTGACCCGCACCCAGGGCGTGGAGATCACCGTGCGTGAAGACGACGGCAGCATGCGTGCCTACGTGCAGCAGGTTCAGGAAAACGAAGTGTTCCGCGTCGGCGAGCGCGTGCGTATTGCCACGGTTGATGGCACCAGTCGCGTTTCTCACTAAGCGGTAAATACGGTAAAGGAAAATCCCGACCAGGGTGACTGGTCGGGTTTTTTTTTGCGCCGGTTTCCGGCATCGGGCTACAGATCGTTCTTTAGGGCTGTTTCAATGACTTGCTCGGGTATTAATTCTCGAGCGCCGTCCCCATCACCAAAATATTCACCGGGCCAGATAAAAAGATCGGAAATACGAGCATCCGGGATATTGAGTGCCAACATTTTCAGCCAGAAGCAGGTGGCGTGTTCCGGGTTATCGTCATCCATGACTCTTCGAGCCATTTCGATCAGTTCACATTGGGAGATATCCTTCAGGCGGCGTTCATAAGGCCCCATCAGGATCTGGCGAACCCATGTGTCATGATCCTGGGCTCCGTTAATACCTGGAAAATCGAGAGAGGTCAGATCCGTCATAGCCTCTCGATTGAATTCAGCCAACTGATCCCTGATCTGATCCTGATCTGCGCCATCAATTTGCGCAGCTAGGTTTGCAAGGCGAGCAACCTTGGTTTCGCAAAGGTGCGGGGGCATCAGTTCCTGACGTAGCGCCATAACCCTCTCCAAAATTGCTGAATTTGACCGTGCCTGCAAAAAGCAAAAGGCACGGTCACAAATCGCAACGTTAACGAGAAAGGCTTGGGGATTTATGCAGGCAGTTTCCGTAAAGCTCGTAGGAAGAATCCGAAGCTCGGTGCGGTTTTTGTAAGAGCGAGCTTGCTCGCGAAAAACCTGAAAACACCGTTGGGTTTCAGGTTTCCCGCATCATCGTTGACGTCCATCGGAACGCCGCCTGGAGCCAGCTTGCTCCTACAGGCGCGCCGTTTGCAGCGCAGACTTGCGACTGGCTGCCGCCGTGACGGCATAGCCAACCAAGGCCGCCAGAATCGAACCGGTCAGTATCCCCATCCGATCCATCCCCGCGTAGTCACTCACGCCTGGCTCAAAGGCCAGCGAACCGACAAACAGGCTCATGGTGAAGCCTATGCCGCAAAGAATCGCGACACCCAGCACCTGGCCCCAATTGGCACCCTGGGGCAGGGCGGCGATGCCGGTTTTCACCGCCAGCCAGGTCAGGCCGTACACGCCGACTGTCTTGCCCAGAAGCAGGCCAATCGCGATGCCCATTGGCACGTTATGGGTGAAGCTCTCGGTGGTAACGCCACTCAGGGACAGGCCGGCGTTGGCGAAGGCGAACAACGGCAGGATGCCGTAGGCCACCCAGGGGTGCAGCGCGTGTTCCAGTGTCAGCAGGGGCGACGGTTCGGCGTTTTTCGTGCGCAACGGTATGCAGAAGGCCAGGGTCACCCCCGCCAGCGTGGCATGCACACCGCTCTTGAGTACGCAGACCCAGAGGATCAGGCCGATGATCATGTACGGTCCGAGCTTTACCACGCCGAGCCGGTTCATTCCGATCAGCGCCGCGATGCAGGCTGCAGCCAGTGCCAGGGACAGGGTCGATAGCTCGCCGGAGTAAAAAATCGCGATGATGACGATGGCGCCGAGGTCGTCGATGATCGCCAGGGTCATCAGGAACAACTTCAGCGACACCGGAACGCGTTTGCCCAGCAACGCCAGTACACCCAGCGCGAAAGCGATGTCGGTGGCTGTCGGGATCGCCCAGCCGTTCAGCGCCGGCGGGTTGTCGCGGTTGAGGAACCAATAGATCAGCGCCGGCACGACCATGCCGCCAATGGCGGCTGCGCCGGGCAGGACGATCTGTGACGGCTTGGACAGTTGCCCGTCGAGGACCTCGCGCTTGACCTCCAGACCGATCAAAAGGAAGAACATCGCCATCAGCCCGTCATTGATCCATAGCAGCAGGGGCTTGGCGATTTTCAGCGCGCCGATCTGGGCGACGACGGGGGTTTCCAGCAGGCCGTTGTACAGCCACGACAGCGGGGAGTTATTGATGATCAGCGCGAGGATAGCCGCGGCGATCAATAACAGACCGCTGGCAGCTTCCAGCTGAAAGAAACGCGTGAACGTGCTACGCAGAGGCATAGTCGCTCTCCATCGATAAAGTCAAAAGGTGGCACACCCTAACCCGTACCGTTAGTTGTTAAAACAAAAGTTATATTCTTTTTTGTTATATGTCGTAACAGCACGATTTTTCGGCAAGGTCTTGAGCCTAGCAGTTGCCCGATGCATTGGAACCCAGCTGTATCTGTGCTGGATGTAGGATTTTTCCTAAGCTTGAAGGTTGAGGCTTGTGAAAAGGCCGCCAATTGCCCGATCCATCGAGATAACTACCATGAGCGACAACCGACAGTGGTCCCGCGAAGCCATCCGGATCATCGAAGCCGATTTCCAGCGCAGCGCCGACACTCACCTGATCCCCTTGTCGCTGCCAGGCTTTGCCGGCATCGAGTTGTACTTCAAGGATGAATCGAGCCACCCCACCGGCAGCCTGAAACACCGCCTGGCGCGGTCGCTGTTCCTGTACGCGCTGTGCAATGGCTGGCTCAAGCCCGGAGCGCCAGTCATCGAGGCGTCCAGCGGTTCGACGGCGATTTCCGAGGCGTACTTCGCGCGTTTGCTGGGGGTGCCGTTCATTGCGGTCGTGCCGGCCAGCACGTCGAAGGAGAAGATTGCGCAAATCGCTTTCTATGGCGGGCAAACGCATCTGGTCACGGACCCTACGCAGATCTACGCCGAATCCGAACGCCTGGCGCGCGAACATGATGGTCACTTCATCGACCAGTTCACCTACGCCGAGCGCGCGACCGACTGGCGGGCGAACAACAACATTGCCGAATCGATCTTCCAGCAGATGCGCTTCGAAAAGCAGCCGGAGCCGAGCTGGCTGGTGTCCAGCCCCGGTACCGGGGGTACGACGGCGACCCTGGGACGTTACGTACGCTATCGCCAGCACGCCACCCGCGTGTTGTGTGCCGATGCCGAACGCTCGGTGTTTTTCGATTACTACCAGAGCGGCGATGCCAGCCTGCGCCTGTCTCACGGTTCGCGGGTCGAGGGCATTGGACGGCCCCGGGTGGAAGCGTCATTCCTGCCCAAGGTCATCGATGCGATGGTCAAGGTGCCGGACGCGTTGTCGTTGGCAGCCATGCATTACCTGGCGAAACGCCTGGGGCGTCACGTCGGCGGATCGAGCGGGACGAACCTGATCGGCGCCCTGATGGCCGCGCAGCAGATGGCAGCGGCGGGGGAGGAGGGGTCGATCGTGGCGATTCTGTGCGACAGCGGCGAGCGTTATGCCACGACGTATTACGATCAGGCCTGGCTTGAGGCCGAGGGGTTTGAGTTGAGCGGGTTGATCGATGCGGTTGCCGCGACGGTCGAACGCGGCGAGGCGCTACCGGCGAGCGTGTTGCGCGCCAATATCTGAATTAATCATGCGCAGAAATCACTGTGGGAGCGAGCCTGCTCGCGAAAGCGGTAGACCAGTCAACATTTCTGTTGAGTATTAATCCGCCTTCGCGAGCAGGCTCGCTCCCACAAGGGATATGCGTCAGGCTTGGAGGCCGAGGATATCCCGAGCCACCGCTTCGGCGATGCGAATGCCATCGACACCCGCCGACAGAATCCCGCCCGCATAACCCGCGCCTTCGCCGGCCGGGAACAGGCCCTTGACGTTCAGGCTCTGCATCGACTCGTTTCGCGTAATTCGCAGCGGCGACGAAGTGCGGGTTTCGATCCCGGTCAACACCGCGTCATGCAGCGAGTAACCGCGAATCTGTTTCTCGAATGCCGGCAAGGCTTCGCGAATCGCCTCGATGGCGAAGGCCGGCAAGGCCAGCGCCAGGTCACCCAGGGCAACGCCCGGTTTGTAGGACGGTTCAACGCTGCCCAACTCGGTGGACGGCTTGCCGGCGATAAAGTCGCCGACCAGTTGCGCCGGTGCCTCGTAGTTGCTGCCGCCGAGCACAAAGGCGTGGGATTCCAGGCGTTCCTGCAACTCGATACCGGCCAACGGACCGCCCGGGTAATCGACTTCCGGGGTAATCCCGACAACGATCCCGGAGTTGGCGTTGCGCTCGTTACGCGAGTACTGGCTCATGCCATTGGTCACCACGCGATTTGGCTCGGACGTCGCCGCCACCACCGTGCCGCCCGGGCACATGCAGAAGCTGTAGACGGAACGGCCATTCTTGGCGTGGTGCACCAGTTTGTAGTCGGCGGCGCCGAGTTTCGGGTGGCCGGCGTACTTGCCCAGGCGCGCGCGGTCGATCAGCGACTGCGGGTGCTCGATGCGGAAACCTACCGAGAATGGCTTGGCTTCCATGAACACGCCACGGCCGTGCAGCATGCGGAACGTGTCCCGGGCACTGTGGCCGAGGGCCAGGATCACGTGTTTGGAGTGGATCTGCTCGCCGCCATCGAGTTCGACGCCAACCAGTTGGCCGTCCTCGATAAGCACGTCGGTAACCCGCTGCTGGAAGCGCACTTCACCGCCCATGGCGCGAATCTGCTCACGCATGTTTTCCACCACGCCTGTCAGACGGAACGTACCGATGTGCGGTTTGCTGACGTAGAGGATTTCTTCCGGGGCGCCGGCCTTGACGAACTCATTGAGGACTTTGCGCCCGATGAACTTCGGATCCTTGATCTGGCTGTAGAGCTTGCCATCGGAGAATGTCCCCGCGCCGCCCTCGCCGAACTGTACGTTGGACTCGGGGTTGAGCACGCTTTTACGCCACAGGCCCCAGGTGTCCTTGGTGCGCTGGCGCACTTCGGTGCCGCGTTCGAGGATGATCGGCTTGAAGCCCATTTGCGCGAGCAGCAGGCCGGCGAAAATCCCGCACGGACCAAAGCCGACCACGACAGGGCGCACACTCAGGTCGGCGGGGGCCTGGCCGACCATTTTGTAGCTGACATCCGGTGCCACGTTGACGTTACGGTCATCGGCGAACTTGTGCAGCACCGAGGCCTCATCGCGAACATCGAGGTCGATGGTGTAGATGAAGCACAGCTCGGAGGACTTTTTGCGCGCATCATAACTGCGCTTGAACAAGGTGAAATCGAGCAAGTCATCGCTGGTGATGCCCAGGCGCTGCAGGATGGCAGGGCGCAGGTCTTCATCGGGATGGTCGATTGGCAGCTTGAGTTCGGTGATTCGTAACATGGCAGGATCCGGTTCGCGGGGCGCACAACTGCGCCAGGGCGTTTGAAACCGGCGATTATAAGCCTCAAAGGCTCAGGCCCGTGAGGCTTAAACGATCAGTCGTCGCGCGATCCGCCGAAATACCCACAACCCCGTTGCACCTGGCCGTTGATTCGCAGTTCAGCACTCATGTGCTGGATGCTGCCGGTGCTGTTGTCGACGCAGCGTTGCGGTGCGACCCACAGTTCGATGTGCTGCTGGTTGGCTTCGGTGCTGAGGTTGAAGCGGCCTTCGCCCAATTGTTCCTCGACATAGGGCACGGCCAACGGCGCCTGGCCGGCGCGTTCAAGGACCATGCCTTTGCCCGTGACTCTCACGCTCCACTCAGGGGCATGGCCGGCGGCGCGCAGGATCAGCTTCTTGAAGTCGGGATGGGCACAGGCATTGCCCGAACGCTCGATGCGATACAGCTGTTCGAGGTCCAGTTGCCCATCACCGGAGCCGGAAACGATTTGCCCGCGCACATCGGCAAACAATTTGCCCTGGGCATCGGCCAGGCTCGCGGCCTGTTGCAGGACGCTGGTACCGCCCGTGTCGTTGACCGCATAACGTTTCTGCTCGCCGCATGGCTGGAACAACAGCTTGCCATCGGCTGCGCTCAACTGGCCCTGCATGCGGGCCTGGCCGACGTGGGAAGCGCTTTCCCGCGAGCCATCGAACAACTGGCATGCGGCGAACAGCGGAAGAAGGGCAACGAGGACTAAGGAACGGGCAGCACGCATCTTGGGGTCTCCTGACAGGTGCCGTCACGTTACTCAGGCTGACCGTTCATCACAACCCATGAGTGAACTTGCTTTGGAAACGCCGCCGCGCAAGAAACATTCAGCTGTACTTGAACCACCAGGGTGAAAGGCCTTTGGCCGTAACCTGTCGGTCTTGTTTATGCAGGAGGTGTTATGAGGGGCTCAGGCAAGCTGATTTTTGTGGCATTGGGAATGTTGGCAGCGATGCAATGCCTGGCGGCAGACATCGATCTTTCGTCCAGGTCGGACTTTACGGAAATGAACCTGGAGCTTAAGCGGGTCGATGATCCAAATCCGCAATCCATTGCGCTCAGGGTCATGCTCTGCCCTGATGCGCAAGGTCGCCTGGAGCAGGTAACGCGTCAGCAAATGCATCAGCCTTTGCGGCTGTCCATCAACGGCATCCTGGTCTCGACCGCGACGATCCAGACGGTGATCAAGGGTCCCGGTCTGATGATATCCGTACCGCGCGAGATCGCTGGCAATCTACTGCCTACGCTGCTGGAACCTCCGGCAACCTGATGCGACGCTGAGTCAGCGCCGCACCTTGGTCTGTTCAGATGTGAAAGGTCTGACCTGTCTGCAAGCCTTCGACGCTCTTGGCGTAGGCCAATGCCACGTCGGCCGCCGGAACCGGCTTGAAGCCGCGGAAGTAGGGTGCGTATTTGCCCATGGCTTCGACCAGCACGTTCGGGCTGATCGAGTTGACCCGCAAGCCACGCGGCAATTCGATCGCGGCGGCACGGACAAAGCTGTCCAGGGCACCGTTCACCAGCGCTGCGCTTGCACCGCTGCGGATCGGGTCGTGGCTGAGCACGCCGGTGGTGAAGGTGAACGACGCGCCGTCATTCGCGAACTCGCGACCGATCAGCAGCAAGTTGACCTGGCCCATCAACTTGTCTTTCAGGCCCAGGGTAAAGCTCTCTTCGGTCATTTCATCCAATGGCGCGAAGGTCACGTTGCCGGCGGCGCAGACCAACGCATCGAACTTGCCCGTTTGTTCAAACAGTTTGCGAATCGACGCACTGTCACTGATGTCCACTTGGAAATCACCGCTATTGCGGCCGATGCGCACGATCTCGTGGCGCTGGGACAGTTCCTTGTCGACGGCCGAACCGATGGTGCCACCTGCACCGATCAAAAGAATTTTCATACTGGCTGATCCTCGTATCGATTGAGTGAGGCCTCAGTTTAGAGTGGTTTTTTCCACGGATAAGCGAGCTAATAGGCAACCTTTAGTTTTCAAATGGAAACAATCCATGAGCGAGATGGATGACCTGGCGGCATTCGCCGTGTTGGTCGAAGCAGGCAGCTTTACCTTGGCGGCGCAGCAATTGGGTTGCAGTAAGGGCCAGCTGTCCAAGCGCATAAGTCAGTTGGAAGCGCAGTTTTCCGTGGTCCTGCTACAACGCACTACGCGACGCTTGAGCCTGACGGCGGCAGGCGCTGCGTTGTTGCCCCAGGCCCAGGCGCTGGTGGTGCAAGTCGAGCGCGCGCGCCAGGCCCTGGCACGATTGAAGGATGACATGGCGGGCCCGGTGCGGATGACCGTTCCTGTGTCGCTTGGGGAAACGTTCTTCGATGGCTTGTTGCTGGAGTTCTCGGCCCGGTATCCCCAGGTGCAGATCGAGCTGGAGCTCAACAACAACTACCGCGATTTGTCCCGTGACGGCTTCGATCTGGCGGTCCGCTCCGATGTGGCGATTGACCAGCGCCTGGTGGCGCGCCCGCTACTGGCGTGGCGGGAGTTGACCTGTGCCAGCCCGGCCTATCTGGAGCAATACGGTGAACCGCAGTCTCCTCAGGCGCTGGCCGAGCATCGCTGCTTGCTCAACAGCCACTACAGTGGTCGGGAGGAGTGGTTGTATCACCAACAACACGAGTTGTTGCGGGTGCGGGTTTCGGGACCGTTCGCCAGTAATCATTACAACCTGTTGAAAAAAGCCGCACTGGCTGGCGCCGGCATTGCCCGCTTGCCGTCCTATGCATTGCCAGAGGAATTGGCTGACGGGCGTTTGCGCTGGCTGCTGCGTGATTATCAGACACGCAGCATGCCGATGTATCTGGTGCATCCGTATCAGGGTGGGCTGCCCAGGCGTACGCAGGTGCTGGCGGATTATTTGATGGGCTGGTTCAAGCGCAGCGGCGAGGCGCTGGACAGGCTTTGAATCATCACACGCCCCCTGTAGGAGCGAGCATGCTCGCGATGAGTCCGACAGCGCCGCGGGGCATCAGGTTTCCAGCGTTATCGTTGACGTCCATCGCGAGCATGCTCGCTCCTACAGGGGGCAATGTCGTTGTTGAAGTTTGGTGGGCATAAAAAAACGGCCCGCAAAGGCCGTTTTTTTGTTTACCGCAAAGGCTTAGCCACCGAGGTACGCATCGCGCACTTTCGGATCGGTCAACAGCGCTTCACCGGTGCCTGTCATCACCACTCGCCCGTTCTCCAGCACGTAGGCGCGGTCAGCGATTTTCAGCGCCTGGTTGGCGTTCTGCTCGACCAGGAACACCGTTACACCGTCCTTGCGCAGCTGTTCGATGATATCGAAGATCTGCTGGATGATGATCGGGGCCAGGCCCAGTGAAGGCTCGTCGAGCAGCAACAGCTTGGGTTTGCTCATCAGCGCACGGCCGATGGCGAGCATTTGCTGTTCGCCGCCGGACATGGTGCCGCCACGCTGGCTAAAGCGCTCTTTCAAGCGTGGGAAAAGTCCGAGGACCTTGTCCATCTGTTCCTGATAGTCGCCTTTGGCGGTGAAAAAACCACCCATCGAGAGGTTTTCTTCGACGGTCAGGCGGGAAAACACCCGACGACCTTCCGGCACCACGGCAATGCTCTTGCGCATGATCTGCGAAGAATCCTGCCCGACCAGCTCCTCACCCATGTAGCGGATGCTGCCGCTGTGGGCCCGCGGCGAACCGCACAGGGTCATCAGCAGCGTGGACTTGCCGGCACCGTTGGCGCCGATCAGGGTCACGATCTCGCCCTGGCGGACTTCGACGTTGACGCTGTGCAGGGCCTGGATCTTGCCGTAGAAGGTGGAAACGTTTTCGAACTGCAGCATTTACGCTTCCCCCAGGTAGGCTTTGATCACTTCAGGATTGTCACGGATCTGTTCCGGCGTACCGTTGGCCAGAGGCGTGCCCTGGTTGATCACGACGATGTGGTCGGAAATGCTCATGACCAGTTTCATGTCGTGCTCGATCAGCAGCACGGTGACGTTGTGCTCTTCACGCAACACGCTGATCAGCGCCTTGAGGTCCTCGGTTTCCTTCGGGTTCAGGCCGGCGGCCGGTTCGTCGAGCATGAGGATCCGCGGACGGGTCATCATGCAGCGGGCGATTTCCAGACGCCGCTGTTGACCGTAGGCCAGGGTGCCGGCCGGACGGTTGGCGAACTCCTTGAGGTTGACCTTTTCCAGCCAGTACTCGGCAAATTCCATGGCCTCGCGTTCGCTCTTGCGAAACCCCGGGGTCTTGAACAGGCCGGACAGGAAGTTGGTGTTCAGGTGGCGATGCTGGGCGATCAAGAGGTTCTCGACCGCGGTCATGTCCTTGAACAACCGCACGTTCTGGAAGGTACGCACCACGCCCTTGAGGGCGATCTTGTGGCCCGGCAGGCCTTCGATCGGCTCGCCATCGAGCAGGATGCTGCCGCCGCTTGGCTTGTAAAAGCCGGTGAGGCAGTTGAACACGGTGGTCTTGCCGGCGCCGTTGGGGCCGATCAGGGCAACCACTTGTTTCTCTTTCACGCTCAAGGCAACGCCGTTGACCGCCAGCAAGCCGCCGAAGCGCATGCTCAGGTTTTCTACTTTAAGGATCTCGCGGCTCATTTGCGCAGCTCCATGTGAGGACGTTGCATGGGCAGCAGACCCTGAGGGCGCCAGATCATCATCAGTACCATCAAGGCACCGAACATCAACATGCGGTACTCACTGAACTCACGCATCATTTCCGGCAGCAGGATCATTACCACGGCGGCCAGGATCACACCCAGCTGCGAGCCCATGCCACCCAGTACCACGATGGCGAGGATGATCGCCGACTCGATGAAAGTGAAGGACTCCGGCGTCACCAGGCCCTGACGGGCAGCGAAGAAGCTACCGGCGAAACCGGCGAAGCTGGCACCCAGGGTGAACGCCGACAATTTGATCACGGTAGGGTTCAGGCCCAGTGCACGGCAGGCAATCTCGTCCTCACGTAACGCTTCCCACGCGCGGCCCAGGGGCATGCGCAGCAGGCGATTGATGACGAACAGCGCTCCGAGCGCCAGCAACAGCGCAACCAGGTACAGGAAAATCACCTTGTTGATCGAGTTGTAGGCGATGCCGAAATACTCGTGGAACGTCTGCATCCCTTCAGCGGCCTTACGTTCAAAGGTCAGGCCGAAGAACGTTGGCTTCTCGATGTTGCTGATGCCGTTCGGACCGCCCGTGAGGCCGGTCAGGTTACGCAGGAACAGACGGATGATCTCACCAAAGCCCAGGGTCACGATCGCCAGGTAGTCACCGCGCAGACGCAGCACCGGGAAACCGAGCAGGAAACCGAAGGTGGCGGACATCAGGCCGGCAATTGGCAGGCAGATCCAGAAGCTCAAACCGTAGTAGTGCGACAGCAGCGCGTAGCTGTAGGCGCCGACGGCGTAGAAACCGACGTAACCGAGGTCGAGCAGGCCAGCCAGGCCGACCACGATGTTCAGGCCCAGGCCCAACATCACGTAGATCAGCACCAGCGTCGCGATATCCACTGCGCCGCGAGAGCCAAAGAACGGCCAGACCAGGGCGCCGGCGATCAACGCAATGATGATCCAGCGTTGGGTGGTCGGCAGGGTCAGGAAGTTACTGGCCTTGGCCGGAATCAGCGGCATGCTCGGCGAGGAGCGCCAGGCCGAGCTGATCTGCTGGTCGAACAGAACGCGCAGGAACATCAGCACCGAGCACACGGCGATGGTGATCAACGTGGCGGTGCTGGTGCCATGGACTTCGAGGTTGATGCCAACGATGCTCAGCTTCAAACCCAGTACCGGATAGGCGACGGCCCATACCAGCAAGGCACTGAACAGCGCCTGTTTAAGATTCCTAGTCATACTTTCTCAACCTCCGGGCGGCCCAGCAGGCCGGTTGGCCGGAACAACAACACCAAAACCAGGAGGCCGAACGCCACGACGTCCTTGTATTGGTCGCCGAAGATATCGGCACCAAAGGCTTCCGCCACACCCAGCACCAGTCCGCCAAGCATGGCGCCCGGAATGCTGCCGATACCGCCCAGTACCGCGGCGGTGAAGGCCTTGAGGCCGACCAGGAAACCGGCGTTCGGGTTGATCACGCCGTACTGCATGCTCAGCAGCACGGCCGCGATGGCCGCCAGCGCGGCACCGATGACGAAGGTCAGGGCGATGATGTTGTTGGTGTTGATACCCAGCAGGTTGGCCATCTTGATGTCTTCGGCACAGGCGCGGCAGGCGCGACCCAGGCGAGAGCGGGAGATGAACAGCGTCAGGCCGAGCATGGCGATCAGGGTCACCACGAACACCACGATTTGCATGTAGGAAATCAGCACTTCATGTGCGCCACCTGGTCCGAAGGCAAAGTTGCCCGGAATCAGGTTGGGGATGGATTTGTCCTTGGAGTCTTGCGCCAGCAGAACCGTGTTCTGCAGGAAGATCGACATGCCGATGGCGGAAATCAGCGGGATCAGACGGTTGCTGCCGCGCAAGGGGCGGTAGGCGATCCGTTCGATGCTGTAGCCGTAGGCACTGGTGACGACGATGGTCGCCAGGAAAGCGGCGGTCATCAACAGCGGAACACTGTCGAGTCCCAGCATGGCCAGCCCGGCGATGGCGATGAACGCCACGTAGGAGCCGATCATGTACACCTCGCCGTGGGCGAAGTTGATCATTCCAATGATGCCGTAGACCATCGTATAGCCGATGGCGATCAGGGCATACGTGCTGCCAATGGTCAAACCATTAACCAGCTGTTGGAAGAAGTGATAGATGTCAGGCATTACAGCGCTCCTAAAAACCTGATACGCATTTCACTGGTGGAGTCATTTTCCCGCCCGGGCCCCGTGGATCTGCATCCACTTCGAATCCGGGATTTGCCAGCGAACCGCTGATGACGGTTTTGAGATTTTCAGGTGGGGAGACTAGCGGATCACGCCAGCGCGGCCCAGATACGTTCGTAAAACAAAGCCCACGGCACGCCGTGGGCTTTGTTGGCAGTCAGTCAGGCAGGGCCTTACTGAGGCTTGGCTTCAGTTTTTGGTTTGCCGAAGTGCCACTCGTAAACCACGAATTTGAAGTCTTTCAGGTCGCCCTTCTCGTCGAAGCTCAAGTCGCCGGTAGGGGTCTTGAAGGTGCCTTTGTGGATGGCTTCAGCCACTTTGGCGGAGTCTTCGGACTTGGCCGCCTTGATGCCTTCGGCAATCACTTCCACAGCCGAGTAGGCCGGGAATACGAACGGACCGCTTGGATCTTCTTTCTTGGCCTTGAACGCGTCAGCCAGGGCGATGTTGGCCGGATCCTGGTCGAAGGATTTCGGCAGGGTCACCAGCAGGCCTTCGGAGGCGTCCTTGGCGATCTGCGAGATGGAGTCGTTACCCACGCCTTCCGGACCCATGAACTTGGCTTTCAGGCCTTTTTCCTGGGATTGACGCAGGATCAGGCCCAGTTCCGGGTGGTAGCCGCCGTAGTAGACGAAGTCGACGTTGGCTTGCTTGAGCTTGGCGATCATCGACGAGAAGTCCTTGTCGCCGGCGTTGACGCCTTCGAACACGGCAACCTTCACGCCTTTGCCTTCCAGGGTTTTCTTCACGGCAGAGGCGATGCCTTCACCGTATTGCTGTTTGTCGTGCAGGACGGCGACGATCTTCGGTTTTACGAAGTCGGCGATGTAGTTACCGGCGGCAGGGCCCTGGGCGCTGTCCAGGCCGATGGTGCGGAACACCATTTTGTAACCACGGTTGGTGATGTCCGGGCTGGTGGCTGCCGGGGTGATCATGATCACGCCTTCGTCTTCGTAGATGTCCGAAGCCGGTTGAGTGGAGCTGGAGCACAGGTGGCCAACCACGAATTTCACGCCGTCGTTGACGACTTTGTTCGCGACCGCTACCGCTTGTTTTGGATCACAGGCGTCATCGTATTCAACGGCTTCGAGCTTCTTGCCGTCTACGCCGCCTTTGGCGTTGATCTGTTCAATGGCCATTTTGGCGCCGCTGAACTGCATGTCGCCGTATTGGGCTACAGGGCCGGTTTTTGGGCCGGCGATGCCGATCTTGATGGTGTCAGCTGCGAACGAATGGCTGGCAACCCCGGCCAGAACCATAGCGGCAAACAGTTTGGAAATCTGCTTAGTAGCCTTAGTCATAGTGCTCCACTCTTACTGTTGTAATTTTTATAGTCCTGGCGCCGTCGGCGGCAGAACCGGGTCAGTATCTACGACATTCCCCGGAAAAGCCCCTCGGCAACTGTACCGGTACAGTGTAGAGCGCCGATCGTCAGCCTGGGAAGCTGGCGTCAGGGGGCAAAACTTGGGGGTGTCGCTTATTTGAAAGAAAAAGTCAGAATTGCGGCGGGGCTTTGACGGGCTTATAGCCAGATTCCGTGCATTCCTTGGCATTCCTGCGCTTTTCATTCAATCCTGCAAATTGCATCTGGGTTTTTCTGCCTGATCACCGACGTTATCATTGCGTCGATTTCTTTTCCGGACCGGACCCATGATTGAAGAACCTAGCACCCTCTATGCCAAGCTGCTTGGAGAAACCGCATCTATTACCTGGAAGGAGTTGGAGCCGTTCTTTGCCAAGGGTGCCCTATTGTGGGTCGACCCCGGCCTTGATTTGATCGCTGCCGCCGAAGCCATGGCGACCGATGACGGCGAGAAAGTGGCCGCCTGGCTGGCTGACGACAAGGTCGCCAAGCTGTCTGAATCGCGGGCGCTGGATCTTTTCGAGCGCGATCCGTCGTTGTGGGCAGTGGTGGTTTCGCCGTGGATTATGATTCAGGAAAAGGCGCAGGGCTGATTGACTGCACCCTATTGGTGCGATGACCTGGCAGGGATAAGTGTGTAGCCGAGTAGCGTGATGGCACGTTGCCGTAGAGAAAGGCCACAGGTTCACGGTGACGTAAACGTAACGGGAACAGTTGGGGGGACAATTAAACAGCTGCTCAATTGTTTCTGAATGTTGTTTACCTGCAGTTTACGCGGTGAATGTCAGATCGCTTTCGCGAGCAAGCCCGCTCCCACATTCGACCGCGTTCCGTCAGTAGGGATGCGGTCGAATGTGGGAGCGGGCTTGCTCGCGAAGGGGCCGACTCAGTGTTGCGCCGGGCTTAGAAAGTCTTGCCCGTATGGTTATTCAACGAAATCACCTTGGTCTTGCCAATCCGGTGACGATAGATCTCCCGCAGGTACTTGATCGCTTTCTTCACGCAATCGCGAGACAGGCGGATGTCGTTGATCGAGACAAACTTGTCCTTGTCGTTGATCAGCTCGCGATACTTCTTCTCGTACATCGGTTTGATCGCATACCAATTGGTATCAAGAATTTTCGCCGGGTTCTCGAACTCGTTGAGCAGGTCGTCGATCAGGTCTTCGTCGAATTGTTCGTTGATGATGAAGTCCAGGACCGAGTTGTCCAGGGTGTCATCGAAGCGGTAAGGGGCGCGCGCGAAGCAACGCTTGATGAACGCCACGATCAAGGTCAGGAAATCGTCCGACAGGCATGGGCTCTTGGCGATCAGGGTGGTCAGCGACAGGTTGGCCGAGGCGCCGATCACCAACGCATAGCGCTTGAGCGTGGTGTTGGGAAACAGGTTGTTGAGGTGCGTCTTCAGCCGGTTCAGGTCCATGTAGGACAGCTTGTAGTCCTTGGGCAGGGAAACGATCGACACCACCGACGAACAGTTCTTGAAGAAATGCAGGTCGTGCAGGGCCGCTGCGTCATATCCTGAATTCTTGTATTGCTCCAGCGACGCACGATAGCGCTTGGACTCGATCGGCAAGAGGCTAATGCCTTCGATGGCCTGGGTGACCTTGTTGAAGTGCGGCAGGTCGATGGACCGGAAGAACAGATCGTCGATGTTCAGGCGCTGTGGCTCTTTCTCGAACACCTTGAACTTGTCGCCGGCAGGCGCCTGGGTTTCCGGCACCACGGACTCGGCGTAGGCAATCGCCACGGGGCCGGCCAGACTCATGAACAGGTCGTTGGCATCCAGGCGAATGGTTTCGCCGATGTCGATGCCGGCACGGCGGAAATAGTTCTGGTCGTAATCGGTCGTGACAGCCTGCGCGGTCAGGATGTTGAAGATCTGCTGCGAAATGTACTGGTTGGCATGCTTTTCCATGGCGTTGACGTCGATGTTCTGGATGTTGCCGTCATCGCTTTCCTCGGCATAACGCATGATGTCATTGGAAATCAGCATCATGGCGTTCCATGGGCGGATACGTCCCATGACACTGGCTTCGCTGCTGTCTTCGTTGGCGAAGTTGTAGGAGAAGTCCCACTCTTCCGACAGGTATTTGCACAGCAGGCGACCGGCGTTGATGTGCAGCGCTTCGGACATTTCACTGCGGTGATCGGAGATGTTCGGCAGTACGCAGATACCGCTGGTGAAGATCGGCTCGAAGACGAAGGCGTGGCCGCTCTTGCTGTCGTGCTCGTCCATCGGCTTGGTGTCGAACGTCTTGTTCATGTACGAGTGTTGCTGGGCCAGGCCGAACTCCGAGGCCATGCCCGAACCGGTGCCGCCACCGGCACTGAAGATCGAAAAATACAGGCGCGACTGGTTGGCCTTGATGCCACAGCTGTCGATCAAGTACGAGTGAATCATCTTCCAGTCCGGGCTGGAGAAGCGCTGGGTGTCCTTGTTCAGGATGATCTTGGCCAGGTACTGGCCGAGGATCGGTGCGTTACCGGCACCGCCGGCATGGACTTCCGACAGGTCCATGATTTTCATCTTGCTGTAGTCACGCAGGAACCCGCTCTTTTCGCCCTTGCGCGAGAAGCGGATACGCCCCGCAATGTCTTTGTCCAGGTCGCCCAGCATCACCAGGGGTTCTACCAGGAACACCGGCTTGGTGGCCTTGTTCGACCCCAGGCGCAAGTTGTTACGAATCCATTGCGCCGGGCTATAGCCTTTTTCCGCATAGCGTTTGTCTGGCGAGAGGCGATCTTCGTTGTTGAATTCGTTGAGGTAGAACTTGCGGGCGTTGTAGACCAGTTCTGCGACATCCAGCGCGATGTTCGAACCGCAGCGGCCCAGGCCAATAAGGCACACCGACGGGAATTGCTGGTCGTTGTGCTGTTCGTTGTCGCCTTCCAGATGCGGCGGGCGGGGGAATACCATGTCGCGCAGGCCGTCGAGGTTGTCGAGGATGCGATCGGTGTTGGTTTCGGTGAAATACAGGTATTGCTGGGTCGCCAGGGGGCGCGACGGGGTCAATGGCTTCGACGGTGCGGGGCTGTTCGCCGCCGGGCTCAACGTCAGGTCGGAAAGCGCAGGGGCCGGGTTGTTTTTAGAAGTCATCGTTCGCCATGTACCTGGACTGGTTGGTCGGGGGACATACTGTCGTCGACCATCACGGAATGAGAACTCGCGTCTTTTATCAGCGCGTATTAGTCCCGGGCGGCACAATCAGCTTGCGCGTCGCTCGGCGGAATCCTTTCCTGAGTCTTGATGAATCGGCCAATATTCGGTGTTCTTTAATAAAAAGGAGGCAATATGATGTCAACGCTACCGGCCCTGGGGTTTGCAGGAATCGGCCTGATGGGCCTGCCAATGTGTCGGCGTTTGCTCGCCGCGGGTTACCCATTGACGGTGTGGAACCGCAATCCGGCCAAGTGCGCGCCACTGGTCGAGGCCGGTGCACGCCAGGTCGCAACGCCTGCCGAGTTGTGCCAGCACGCCGAAGTGGTCATGTTGTGCCTGGCGGATACCTCGGTGGTTCGCGAGGTGGTTTTCGGCAAGTCGGGCATTGCCGAAGGGGCGAAGAAGGATCAACTGCTGGTGGATTTTTCCAGCCTGGAACCCACAGCGACCCGGGAAATGGCGACAGAGCTCGGCAAAACCGGCATGGGCTGGCTGGATGCGCCGGTGTCCGGTGGCGTGGTGGGTGCCGAAGCGGGTAGCCTGGCGATCATGGTCGGCGGCACCGTGGCAGACCTTGAGCGGGTCAAGCCGGCCTTGTTTACTCTCGGCCAGCGCGTGACGCACATGGGCGCCGTGGGAGCAGGGCAGGTGACCAAGGCCTGCAACCAGATGATCGTTGCCTGCAATGCGCTGGTCATCGCCGAAGTGGTGGCCTTGGCGGAACGCTCCGGGGTCGACGCCAGCCTGATCGCCGAGGCATTGGCCGGTGGGTTTGCCGATTCAAGGCCCTTGCAGTTCCTGGCGCCGCAAATGGCCGAGAGCCGTTTCGAACCCATCAAATGGCACGTGCGGACCTTGCTCAAGGATCTGGACAGCGCGGTGAAATTTTCCCGCGAACAAGGTTCGGCGACGCCGATCAGTGGCCTGGCCGCGCAATTGATGCGCCTGCACGGGGGGCAGGGGTTCCTGGAGAAAGACCCTTCTACATTAGTGCAGTTGTACCGTGAACCAGACCCAAGTGCGTGACGCTGTACGATGCCTTGCGCTGGTTGATTTCGTTCAGCACCGGTTGAAGTTCGGTCAAAGGTATCGGGCGGCTGAGCAGGTAGCCCTGGACGAAATCGCAACCGTGGCATTCGAGAAACTGGTGCTGCTCGAAGGTTTCTACGCCTTCGGTAACCACCTCCAGATGCAGGGTGTGGGCCATGACGATGATGGCCTGGACGATCTCCATGTCCTGGGTGGATTTCGGAATGTCCTGGATGAAAGAACGGTCGATCTTCAGCGTGTTCAGCGGTAAGCGCTTGAGGTAAGCCAGGGATGAATAACCGGTGCCGAAGTCATCAATCGACAACGAAACGCCGAGGGCGCGTATCTGCTGCAGCAGCACCAGCGTCTCGGCAATGTTGCCCATCAGAGCGCTTTCGGTGACCTCCAGCTCCAGTCGATGGGGCTCCACCCCGGCGCTGCGCAACGCCAGTGAGATTTCGTCGCTCAGTTCTTCGCGTGCCAGGGTCAGGGGTGAGCAATTGATGGCGATCTTCAAGTCCCCGCAGCCCTGGCGTGCCAGCTCGCCCAGGTCGGCGCAAGCCTTGCGCAGCACCCAATTGTCCAGCTCGGTAATCAGCCCATTGGCTTCCGCTATGCCAATGAAGCGGTCCGGCGTGAGGAATCCGTGGACAGGGTGTTGCCAGCGGATCAACGCTTCGAGCTTGCTGACCTGGTCGGTCTTGAGGTCAAGGATCGGTTGGTAATAGAGCATCAGGCCGGTGTCTTCGCGCAGGGCGTGGCGCAGCTCTTCCTCCATTTGCAGTTCGAGCATGGCCCGTGCCTTGAGGTTGGCACTGAAGAAATTCAGGCCATTACGGCCACCGTCCTTGGATTGATAGAGCGCCAGGTCGGCGTTTTTCAGCAGTTCTTCACAGGTCTTGCCGTCTTCGGGAAATACGCTGATGCCGATGCTGGTGGTCATGACCATCCGCCGCCCGGACAGCTCGATGGGTTCCTTCATTTTCAGCATGATGCGTTGGGCCATCTGTCGCGCCTCATCACGGTCATGCAGGTCGATGAGAATGCAAAATTCGTCGCCGCCAAAACGTGCTACTACATCGTCATGGCTGCGCACTGAACTTTTGATGTGCCGGGCGAGCACCTTGAGCAATTCATCGCCGGCATCGTGGCCGAGGCTGTCGTTGATACGCTTGAAATGGTCGATGTCGAGGAACAGGACGGCGAGCATGCCGCCTGCGTGAGTGCGCTCCAGAAGCTTTTCGGCGAAGAGCTGGTTGAACCCGCGACGGTTGAGCAGGTTGGTCAGTGCATCATAGTGCGCCACCTGTTGCAGGGACATGCGCGCCTGGTCCAATTGGGTGAGTAGCGAATTCACCCGCAGCAGATCGCGATCCTTGTGCTGCAGCTTCTTGTCCGCCAGCGCCGCACTAATGCAACTGCCTATTATCAGGAGCGTCATGACGGCTACCGTCAGGCCCAGTTGTAGATGGTTGTTTTCGCCAGGCTGGGTTAACAGGCTGCCAGTTGGCAGGGCCAGGTCGAAGGCGGCCATGCCGGTGAAATGCAGGCTCATGATGCCTGCGCCCAGTACCAGGCTGGCGGCGCATTTACGCAGTTGGTGAAAAATACCCAAGCCATTACGCAGGTAGCTCGCCAGCATCAGTGCCGCCAGACTGGCTCCGATGCCGATCATGATCGAAAGGATGAACAGCCCCGGATGGTAGTAGGGCGTCGCTTGCGAGCGCATGGCGGCCATGCCCACGTAGTGCATGGTGGCGATACCCAGGCCAATGATGATCGACGCCTTGCAGCATTGTCGAAAATTCAGGGTAGGCAAGCTGAGGGTGTGCATGGCCAGCCACGACGCACACAGGGCGATCAGTAGCGACAAGAGTGTGATGGGCAAATGGTAATGCACGTCGATCGGCGCCTGGAACGCCAACATGCCAATGAAGTGCATGGCCCAGATTCCGCCGGCCAGGCACCCGGCGCCGATCCACCGCCAGAGGCGTTGGGACGCTGGTTTTTGCGCATGATTGATCCGTTCGGCCATATCCAGCGTGGCAAAACACCCGGCGCAGGCGACCAGAAAAGCCAGCAGCACCAGAAAAGGGTCATGTACACATTGGAGTATGACCTGTCCGCTTTCTGCTAGCCCTGTAGTGAAATGCAGACCAAGCCACTCCATTAGCATGCCCCGTGTTTGTCTCCCTGGCCGACGTAATCAACGCTGGCGAATGTCTTGGAGTATAGAGGCCGTGGATTGAACGCAAGGGATGGTGGCACATTGTCTCCCAATGATTTTGGAATGAACCTTAGTCCGTTTGGAAATAAAATGTTGCCTGGGCCGCGTCTGTCCCCATGGGCGGGTATCAGCTTTACGAATAATTACAGACAGTCCCGGCCTGCCTGACTAGATTGCAGGTTCCGGGCTCGGATGCACTGGCAGTGAAGCCCCCATAACAATAAAAGAGACGGACCCATGCAGAACTCGACCCAAGCGGCGAATGCCTGGCGCATTCTGTTCCTGCTGTTCCTGGCCAACCTGTTCAACTTCTTCGACCGCACGATCCCAGCCATCATCATTGAACCGATCCGCATGGAGTGGCACCTCAGCGACTTTCAACTGGGGATCATCGGTACTGCCTTCACTATTGTCTACGCGATCGCCGGCCTGCCACTGGGACGAATGGCCGATACCGGCTCGCGCAGCAAGTTGATGGGGTGGGGCCTGGCGGCGTGGAGCGGCCTGACCGCCGTCAACGGCATGGTCGGCAGCTTCTGGAGTTTCCTGATCGTGCGCATGGGCATCGGCATCGGTGAAGCCAGTTACGCACCGGCCGCCAATTCGCTGATCGGCGACTTGTTCCCGGCGCATCGCCGGGCGCGGGCCATGGGCATTTTCATGCTCGGACTGCCGTTGGGCTTGTTGCTGGCGTTCTTCACCATCGGCGCGATGGTCAAGGCTTTCGACAGCTGGCGTGCTCCATTCTTTATTGCCGCAGTACCGGGACTGATCCTGGCGATCTTCATGTTTTTCATCAAGGAGCCGAAACGCGGCGCGGCTGAAAGCGTGCAGGTGTCGCAAGAGAAGATTGACCGGCCGATTCGCCGGGTGCTGGCGGTGCCGACTTTCCTGTGGCTGGTGATGGCTGGACTTTGTTTCAACTTCGCCACCTATGCCTGTAACTCGTTCCTTGTGCCAATGCTGCAGCGTTATTTCCTGATGCCGTTGCAGGAGGCTGCGGTGGCGACCGGGGTGATTGTCGGTGTGACAGGGTTGTTCGGACTGACACTGGGCGGTTGGGTGGCGGACAAGATCCACCAGCGCGTCGCCAACGGTCGTCTGCTGTTCGCCGCGTTCAGCCTGATTATCTCAACGCTGTGCACGGCGTGGGCGCTGCATTCTGGGCGAATAGAGATCGGCGTATTCGTGGCGGTGTTCAGCCTGGGCTGGTTGTTTGCCTATAACTTTTACACCTGCGTCTACACGGCGATTCAGGACGTGGTCGAGCCGCGGTTGCGGGCGACGGCCATGGCGCTGTTCTTTGCCGGGTTGTACTTGCTGGGCGGTGGTCTTGGACCGGTCGTGGTAGGCGCGTTGTCCGATCACTTTGCCCACACGGCGATGCTCTCGGCCGGTGCCGGGCAGATGACCGAGGCGTTCAAGGCGGTCGGCCTGCATGACGCGATGTACCTGATTCCGGTGGCGCTGTTTTTCACCATGGTGTTTCTGGTGTTGGCGTCGCGGTGTTTTGTGAAAGATGCCAAGCGTATGAAGGAAGGCTTGGTGGCGGTGGTTGAGCCGGTGGGTTCTGCAGCGACTGCCTAGCCGCCTTCGCGAGCAAGCCCGCTCCCACACTTGGCCTCTGTCGTATACAAATCTTGTGTCCACCGAAGATCCAATGTGGGAGCGGGCTTGCTCGCGAAAGGGGCATCAGCAGCACTACAAAACTCAGATAAATAAAAAGGCCCGCATCACTGCGGGCCTTTTTATTTACCGGTAGAGCAGGGGGGGCTTAACCCGCCACCAACACCCGAATCGCTTCCAGTCGCAGCGCAGCCTTGTCGAGCATCGCCAGGCCTTGTTCGCGTTGCTTGCGCAAGGCAACCAGTTCGCTGTCACGAACCGTCGGGTTGACCGCTTGCAACGCGGTCAGGCGTGCCAGTTCTTCGTCGGTATCGGCGGCCAGGCGGCGTTGCGCCTCTGCCACGCGTTCGGCGTGACGTGGGTAGATCTTGTCCTCGCCAGCGTTGATCCGTGGCGTCAGCTGGTCGCGCTGGGCCTGGATGAACTTGTTGGCGCTGGCGCGCGGCACGCTTTCCAGTTGATCGTTCAAGGTCTCGAACGACACCCGGGCCGACAGGTCGTTGCCATTGGCATCGAGCAGGCAGCGCAGGGCGGCCGGCGGTAGGTAGCGGCCCAGTTGCAGTGAGCGCGGGGCAACCACTTCACTGACGTAGAGCAGTTCCAGCAACACGGTGCCAGGTTTCAGCGCCTTGTTCTTGATCAGCGCCACGGCGGTGTTGCCCATGGAGCCGGACAGTACCAGGTCCATGCCGCCCTGGACCATCGGGTGCTCCCAGGTAATGAACTGCATGTCTTCGCGAGACAGCGCCTGGTTGCGGTCGTAGGTGATGGTCACGCCTTCGTCGTCGCCCAGCGGGAAACTGGCGTCGAGCATTTTTTCGCTCGGCTTGAGGATCAGGGCGTTTTCCGAATGGTCTTCGCTGTCGATGCCGAATGCATCGAACAGGGTTTCCATGTAGATCGGCAGGGCGAACTGGTCGTCTTGCTCAAGAATCGCTTCGACCAGCGCATCGCCTTCGCCAGCGCCACCGGAATTGAGTTCCAGCAAGCGGTCACGGCCGGTGTGCAGTTCGGCTTCCAGGCGCTCGCGCTCGGCACGGGCTTCGTCGATCAACGCTTGCCACTCGCCATCGTCGGCTTCTTCGAGCAGCGGCAGCAGGCGCGGGCCAAACTGATGCTGCAGGGCGTTGCCGGTCGGGCAGGTATTGAGGAACGCGTTCAGGGCTTCGTGGTACCACTGGAACAGGCGCTCTTGCGGGCTGGTTTCCAGGTACGGCACGTGCAGTTCGATCGTGTGCTTCTGGCCGATCCGGTCCAGACGGCCGATACGTTGTTCAAGCAGGTCCGGGTGCGATGGCAGATCGAACAGCACCAGGTGATGGGAGAACTGGAAGTTGCGGCCTTCACTGCCGATTTCCGAGCAGATCAGCACTTGCGCGCCAAACTCTTCGTCGGCGAAGTAGGCAGCGGCGCGGTCCCGCTCGAGGATGTTCATGCCCTCGTGGAACACCGTGGCCGGGATGCCGGAACGCACGCGCAACGCGTCTTCCAGGTCCATGGCGGTTTCGGCATGGGCGCAGATCACCAGCACCTTGGTGCGCTTGAGCATTTTCAACTGGTCGATCAGCCACTCGACACGCGGGTCGAATTTCCACCAGCGCTCTTCTTCGCTGGCGTCCGGCTGGGCCTGGAAACTGACTTCCGGGTACAGCTCGGCGTGATCGCCCAGCGGCAGTTCAAGGTATTCGTCCGGGCACGGCAGCGGGTAAGGATGCAGTTTGCGCTCCGGGAAACCCTGGATCGCGGCACGGGTATTACGGAACAGCACGCGGCCGGTGCCGTGGCGGTCCAGCAGCTCGCGCACCAGGCGGGCGCTGGCTTCGGTGTCGCCATCGTTGACGGCGGTCAGCAGGGCTTCGCCTTCGTTACCGAGGAAGCCGTGAATGGTTTCATGGGCTTTCGGCGACAGGCGACCTTTTTCCAGCAGCTCCTGAACGGCCTCGGCCACCGGGCGATAGTTTTCGCTCTCGGCGCGGAAGGCGGCCAGGTCGTGGAAGCGGTTCGGATCGAGCAGGCGCAAACGCGCGAAGTGACTGTCCTGGCCCAACTGTTCCGGGGTCGCGGTCAACAGCAAGACGCCCGGGATCGTTTCGGCAAGTTGCTCGACCAGAGAGTATTCAGGGCTGACCTGATCTTCGTGCCACACCAGGTGATGTGCTTCGTCGACCACCAGCAAGTCCCAACCGGCTGCGAACAGCGCGTCCTGGGCTTTCTCGTCGTCGACCAGCCACTCCAGCGCCACCAGGGCGAGCTGGGTGTCTTCGAACGGGTTGGAGGCATCGCTTTCGATGAAGCGTTCTTCGTCGAACAGCGCGACCTGCAGGTTGAAGCGACGGCGCATCTCTACCAGCCACTGGTGCTGGAGGTTTTCCGGTACCAGGATCAGCACGCGATTGGCGCGGCCCGAGAGCAGTTGGCGATGGATCACCAGGCCGGCTTCAATGGTTTTGCCCAGGCCTACTTCGTCCGCCAGCAACACCCGTGGCGCAATCCGGTCGGCCACTTCGCGGGCGATGTGCAACTGGTGCGCGATCGGTTGCGCACGCACGCCACCCAGGCCCCACAGCGACGACTGCAGTTGGCGGCTGGTGTGTTCCAGAGTGTGATAGCGCAGGGCGAACCAGGCCAGGGGGTCGATCTGCCCGGCGAACAGACGGTCGCTGGCGAGACGGAACTGGATGAAGTTCGACAGTTGGGTTTCCGGCAGGGTGACTACTTCGTTCTGCGCGTTGAGACCGTGGTAGACCAGCAGGCCATCGATGTCGTCGACTTCGCGAACGGTCAGTTTCCAGCCTTCGAAGTGAGTGATGGTGTCACCCGGCGAAAACCGTACACGTGTGAGGGGCGCATTCCGTAGCGCGTACTGGCGAGTGTCGCCAGTGGCCGGGTAGAGCACGGTCAGCAAGCGGCCGTCCTGTGCCAGAACGGTGCCCAAACCCAGCTCCGCTTCGCTGTCACTGATCCAGCGTTGCCCCGGTTGATACTGCTGCGCCATGCTGCCTGACTCCCACCTTGAAAAAGCGGGCTATCTTAACGGAATCAGGTCTCCAGACCAAAGGAATACCTGTGCGGGAACTGCCTTTGGCTACGATCCTTTGATCTTGCCAGGCTGAAGAAATCGTAGCCTGTGACAGTTCTTGTCGTGCCCGTGGACACACAGTTTGCGACCGATGGCTCAAGTCAACGTCGCCGCGGCCGACAGCCTGCAGACAGGAGACCGAAAAAATATGCTGCCACCCATGCTCCCCTTGAGTGCCGTGCCGATCACTTCCCAGCACGACCCGGTCCGCCCGCGCCCGGACATCGCGCCCGTCGTGCCGATGCAGGAAAGTTCCAGCGACAGCACCATCGACCTGCAAAATCGTGATCCGGAGGAGGCCGCCCTGCTGCTGCGCGAGGAGCAGCGGCGCAAGCAAGAGCAGCAAAGGCGCCGCCGTGAGGCCGATGAAGACCCTGAGGCGCACCTGGCGATCCCGGGCGACGAACTCAATGCCGACAAAACCGTGCCGGTGGCCCCGCTGATGGAAGGCCAGACTCGCCAGGGGCTGTGGGTCGATATCGAGATTTGAGTCGGTGGCTGGTCAGCGCCGTCGCCAGACCGCATTATTGGCACAGTCCCGCCGATCCCTGCGGCAATTGAATTTCATTTCAAGCGATGCACTGACGCCATGAGCCAAGATGACAAGCTGATCGACCTTAATGCCGAACGCGCCAAGCGTGTCCACGATCTCAACGACAAGCGCCTGAATGAAGTGCGCCAGGCGTTCGAGCAGGCCATGCCGTTGGGCAAGGCGAAGAAGAAGCCGAAGAACAAACCGAAAAAGCGTTGAATCCCCCTGCATCGATTGATGCAGGTCAGTTTTTCCCTCCTTCTATGCCCGGTCCCGGGCAACATTGATCCCGGTCAATATTCTCTCCTGCCCGAATGGTTACCTTGGCTCCATCGCAACAGGGCAACTGCAGGAGACGCGTCATGTTTTTCGACAACGTGGTGATCGCCGGAGTGCTGACCGTCAGCCTCATGCTGGTGTTTTTTGCAGGGTTCGGATTCTTTATCTGGAAAGACTCGCACAAGCGCAAAAAGCCGTAGGTCTTTCTGGATGCAATGAGCACGCAAGGCATTTTGGGCAACTTCGGTTGCCCTTTTTTTTGTCTGCGATTCCTGTCGAGACGTAGCAAGCCCAATGTGGGAGCGAGCCCGCTCGCGAAGACGGAGGTCGTCGCAATGAAAATGGCGACAGGTTAATCGCTTTCGCGAGCAGGCTCGCTCCCACATTGGAACAGGGGTGATTGAACGAAAGCGGTAATAAAAAAGGCGCGGTCCTCACGGAGCGCGCCTTTTTCCGTACGACTGCGTATCAGCTACCCAGCGCCTTCGATGCCAGCCAGAACAGGCCGGCCGACAGGGCCACGGTTGCCGGGAGGGTCAAGACCCAAGCCAGCAGGATGGTCTTGACGGTGCCGCCTTGCAGGCCGCTTTTGTTGGCGACCATGGTGCCGGCCACGCCCGAGGACAGGACGTGGGTGGTGGACACTGGCAGGCTGAAGATGTTGGCCATGCCGATCAGGCTCGCCGTGGTGATCTGCGCCGACATGCCTTGGGAATAGGTCATGCCTTGCTTGCCGATCTTCTCGCCGATGGTCAGTACCACGCGCTTCCAGCCAACCATGGTACCCAGGCCCAAGGCCAGGGCGACCGCCAGAATGACCCAGAACGGAGCGTATTCGGTGGTGGTGGTCAGGTCCTTGCGCAGCTTGTCCAGGTCAGCCTTTTCACGGGCGCCCAGGATTGGCAACTTGCTGACTTTCTTCGCCGTGTCGTCCAGGCACAGCAGGTAACGACGTACTTCGATGCGGCTTTCCGACGACAGCGAGTGGTAGTCGGATACACCTTTGAGGGTGCCAAGCAGTGCGTCGATGGTCGGTTCGGTCTGCTGAGGGTTGCAGCGGAACTTCTCCGGCAGGTCGCCTTCGACACTTTTGCCCAGGGCCAGGAACTCGCCCAGGGAGTCGGCATTGCGCTTGTAGAACTGGCTCAAGTGCAAGGTGGCGTCGCGGGTACGTTCGATCTGGTAGGTGGTGCTGTTCAGGTCGAGCACGAATTGCGCCGGCACGATACCGATCAGCACCAGCATGATCAGGCCGATACCTTTCTGACCATCGTTGGAACCGTGCACGAAGCTCACGGCCATGGCGGAGATCACCAGCACCAGGCGGTTCCAGAATGGCGGGTGTTTCTTGTCGTCGATCTTGCGGCGCTGTTCCGGCGTCTTGTGCATCTTCGACAGCGGACGCCACCATTTAAGGCCGATCAGTACCAGGGCGGCAATCAGGAAGCCTGCCATCGGCGAGAACACCAGCGACATGGCGATATCGATCGCCTTCTGCCAGTTCACCCCGTCGGCCAACGCAATATCGTTGATCAAGGCATTGGCCAGGCCTACGCCGAGGATCGAACCGATCAGCGTGTGGGAGCTGGAGGCCGGGATACCGAAGTACCAGGTGCCCAGGTTCCAGGTGATGGCCGCCGCGAGCAGCGAGAAAACCATTGCCAGGCCGTGGCCGGTGTTCACGTTGATCAGCAGTTCAACCGGTAGCAGGTGAACGATGGCATACGCCACGCCCACGCCACCGAGCAATACGCCGAGGAAATTGAACACACCGGAAAAGAACACCGCCAGATGGGGTGGCATGGCTTTGGTGTAGATAACAGTGGCTACCGCGTTAGCGGTGTCATGAAATCCATTGATGAACTCGAAGGCGAGGACAAAAGCCAGGGCGAGCAAGAGGCTCACAAGCACCCAAGCATCCAGTCCGCTGAATAAATCGATCATGAAGGTTTTCTGACCCGGTCATAAGGGGGCGCGATTATGCCAGAAAAGACTGGAAATCGATGCACTTGCTGCTCATCGGTAACATTCTTCAACGAATTATTTTGCAACGGTGCCGATAACCCCCGTGAATTACAGGGTTTTGCAAGTGATTGAATTTCTTTGAGAAGCCCGCAGGCACAGGGGTTTGCCTCACCTGAAGGGGGTGTGAGCATGCTTGTATGAAATTTCTGAAAAAAGGGTCAGATTCGAGCCTTCAACCTCGTCCGGTGGGAAAGGCGGCCGCTGCCCGCTCGTAGCGGGCGCAAGAGGCAACATCTATACATTCCGCTTTTAACGGATGCAGCGCAGACCCCGGCAGGCATTCAAGCCCAAGCCTTCATGGCTCCTCGGCTTTGAGTTCCTTTTCCATTTTTTCCAGTTCTTGCTTGAAAACCTGATCCTGAACGGTGGCGCGTTTGCGCCATGGCTTGCGTTCCGGTTCTGGCTGGGCGGCGTAGGTGGTGACTTCCCCGCCGTAAACTTCCTTGTAACGTTGTTCCTGGCGCTCAAGTTCCGCGCGCAGTTCGTCTTTTGTCACGGTGCTACCTGATTGAGTTGAGATGAGTTCTGGTGAAACGCACTGCACCTGATGTATTGACCGCACGCGTCGAATGCAAAAAGCCTTTGCAGGCATCGCGTTTACGACAGGGCGATCATACTTCCATGTTGCAGGCGGCCACGGCACCAGAGATATACAGCTGACGTAGCATCAGATCCTGTTTCAGCGAGCGCGTTGGCGCGATGCGGATGCAGTCGGCGTCAGGTGCTTGCTGTGGAGAGCGGCGATGGAACATCGCGCCACCGGGTAGCGGGATCGGCCAATAAAAAACCGAATGGCTACTGAACTACATTATAGCGAGCGATTTAGAGAACACTATCACGATAGAGTTAAAAGTGGATCTTGATGTGTGACTGTTTTCACTCATCACCGTTACTGGCAACTAGGGCATTGGAGGATGCCACACTACGGTGATGTCTTTCTGACGTCATTAAGTCGCACAACTTAAGACAGTTACATTGCGTCATGAAGTCTGCAGCGCCTGCACAAAAAAACTTGTATCGATGGCTGCATGGTCGATTGCATCGTGAGCAGTATCGATTGCGATTATCGCGCAATGGTTCGATAATCGCCCGATGTTACCAGGCCGGGCTTGTATACCCTGCACCCAGTGCCCTGTAATAGCTCGCCGATCCGGCCGGGAAAAGGACCTTGTATGAACGATCAATTGCGCAACTCCTTCGCTTCGGTGGCACCGCCGATCGTAGCTTCACCCGCCAAGCGAATCCAGGCCCTGACGGGTGATCCGGATTTCATGACCTCGCTGGCGCGTGGGCTGGCCGTGGTGCAAGCCTTCCAGGAGCGCAAGCGGCACTTGACCATTGCGCAGATCAGCCATCGTACGGAAATTCCCCGCGCCGCCGTGCGACGTTGCCTGCACACGCTGATCAAACTCGGTTATGCCACGACCGATGGCCGAACGTATTCGTTGTTGCCCAAAGTGCTGACCCTTGGCCATGCCTATGTGTCCTCGACGCCGCTGGCGGTTTCTGCGCAACCCTACCTGGACCGTATGAGCGAGCAACTCCATGAGGCCTGCAACATGGCTACCCTGGAAGGCGATGACATTTTATATATCGCGCGTTCGGCGACCACCCAGCGCCTGATTTCGGTCGACCTTTCGGTGGGCGGGCGCCTGCCGGCCTATTGCACGTCGATGGGCAGGATCCTGCTCGCCGCCCTCGATGACACTTCATTGCGCGAGTATCTCGACCACGCCGACCTGCAAGCCAAGACCAGTCGAACCATTCATACCCCCCAAGCCTTGCTGGAATGCCTGCAGGAAGTACGTCAGCAGGGTTGGTGCATCGTCGATCAAGAGCTCGAGCAGGGGCTGCGTTCGATCGCCGTCCCCGTGTACGACGCTTCCGGTCAGGTGGTTGCGGCGCTCAACGTCAGTACCCACGCCGGTCGGGTCAGCCGCAGCGAGCTCGAGCAGCGTTTCCTTCCTGGCCTGCTGAGTGCCAGCCGTGACCTCAGTACCCAGCTGTTTTCCTAAGCTGTTCGATAAACGCACAGACTCGCGTTTGACGAATTGACGCTCTTTACCTTGCCTCATTAATGTCGCGCCAGCGCCACCCGGCGCTGTCGATCTCGATCCGGCACCGGCCGGCGACCCCATAATAATGAGAAGAGGCACCCATGCGCACATTCCCAGACTGTCGCCGTTCTCCCTGGTTTTTTTGCCGGAGCTCGATCACCTGATCCTGGCTTCCCCCTTTCTCGTGACAGCCTCGTTAGAGGTTGATATCTGTTCGACTGCGTTCTTTGCGTGGGAAAAAAATAATGAACCAGCCCCAGTCTGCTGTAGGTAACTGCCTCGACGTGCAGTCCTTCATCAATGCCCAACCCATTTCGCGTTATCAGTGGCGAGTGGTGATCCTGTGTTTCCTGATTGTCTTCCTAGATGGTCTCGATACGGCGGCGATGGGCTTCATCGCGCCCGCCCTGTCCCAGGATTGGGGTATCGATCGCGCCAGCCTTGGCCCGGTGATGAGTGCGGCGCTGATCGGCATGGTCTTCGGGGCGTTGGGCTCCGGGCCGCTGGCTGACCGGTTTGGGCGAAAGGTCGTACTGGTCGGGGCTGTGCTGCTGTTCGGTGCCTTCAGCCTGGCGTCGGCCTACAGCACCAATGTCGACCAGTTGCTGGTGTTGCGCTTCCTGACCGGCCTCGGCTTGGGCGCGGGCATGCCCAACGCCACGACCCTGTTGTCGGAGTACACCCCGGAGCGCAAGAAATCCCTGCTGGTGACCAGCATGTTCTGCGGCTTCAACCTGGGCATGGCCGGTGGCGGATTCATTTCGGCCAAGCTGATCCCGGCGTTCGGCTGGCATAGCTTGCTGTTGATCGGCGGGATCCTGCCGTTGATCCTTGGCGTCGTGTTGCTGATCTGGCTACCCGAGTCGGCGCGTTTTCTGGTCGTGCGTAATCGCGGCACCGACAAAGTACGCAAGACGCTGGCCCCCATCGACCCGAAGGTGGTGGCCCAGGCATCGAGCTTCAGCGTGCCGGAACAGAAAACCGTGAAGGCGCGCAACGTGTTTGCCGTGATCTTCTCCGGCACCTACAGCGTCGGCACCTTGCTGCTATGGCTGACCTACTTCATGGGCCTGGTGATCGTTTACCTGCTGACAAGCTGGCTGCCGACCCTGATGCGCGACAGCGGTGCGAGCATGGAGCAGGCCGCGTTCATTGGTGCGCTGTTCCAGTTCGGCGGGGTGTTGAGCGCGGTGGGCGTTGGCTGGGCCATGGATCGCTTCAATCCGCACAAGGTCATCGGTACTTTCTATCTGTTGGCCGGGGTGTTTGCCTACGCGGTAGGGCAGAGCCTGGGCAATATCACCTTACTGGCGACCCTGGTGTTGGTGGCGGGCATGTGTGTCAACGGTGCGCAATCGGCGATGCCTTCGCTGGCGGCGCGGTTTTATCCGACTCAAGGGCGTGCCACCGGGGTGTCATGGATGCTCGGGATTGGCCGCTTCGGCGCGATCCTGGGTGCATGGATGGGCGCGACACTGCTGGGACTGGGCTGGAATTTCGAGCAAGTGCTAACGGCACTGGTGATTCCGGCGGCTTTGGCGACTGCGGCGGTGGTGATCAAAGGTGTGGTCAGTCATGCGGATGCGACCTGACATTTAACCTTGATCGTTCCTGCGCTCTGCGTCCGCTTCGGCAGGGATGCGGTGCGTCCCGGGCTGCATTCCCACGCAGAGTGTTGGGAACGATCATAGGCAAGGCAAAACGGTAGCCTGACAACAATGTGTTCGATAAACGAACACTCAGTCGATTATCGGATTGTTTGGTGTGGGGCACGCGCTTAATCTTTAACCACTCCGGCGCTGCGCATCGGCGCCTTTTTATCAGTTGGTTAATAACAAACGGGAGCCTGCCCCGATGGCTGAAATTCTTTCGCTGCACGACGCGGTTAAGCAATTCGTGAACGACGGCGATACGGTCGCACTCGAAGGCTTTACCCATCTGATCCCGACAGCGGCGGGTCACGAAATCATTCGCCAGGGCAAGAAAGACCTGACCCTGGTGCGGATGACCCCCGACCTGATCTACGACCAGTTGATCGGCGCCGGTTGTGCACGCAAGCTGATTTTCTCCTGGGGAGGCAACCCGGGTGTCGGTTCGTTGCATCGTCTGCGTGACGCCGTCGAGAAGCAGTGGCCCCATGCCCTGGAAATTGAAGAACACAGCCACGCCGACCTGGCTAACGCCTATGTTGCCGGCGCATCCGGCCTGCCGTTCGCGGTGCTGCGTGCCTACGCCGGTTCCGACCTGCCCAAAGTCAACCCACTGATCAAGTCCGTCACTTGCCCATTCACCGGTGAAGTGCTGGCCGCCGTGCCTTCGGTACGCCCGGATATCACCGTGATTCACGCGCAAAAAGCCGACCGCAAGGGTAACGTGTTGTTGTGGGGTATTCTCGGCGTGCAGAAAGAAGCCGCGCTGGCTGCCAAGCGCTGCATCGTCACCGTTGAGGAAATTGTCGACGACCTGAACGCACCGATGAACTCCTGTGTCCTGCCCACCTGGGCCCTGAGCGCGGTTTGCCACGTCCCTGGTGGCGCGCATCCGTCCTACGCACACGGTTACAACGAGCGGGACAACCGTTTCTACCAAGCCTGGGACCCGATTGCCCGCGACCGTGAAACCTTCACTGCGTGGATTAACGAGTACATCCATGGCAGCGCTGACTTCAGCGAGTTCCAGGCCAAACTGGCCGCTGCTTCGGAGGCGAAGTAATGACTTACACCACCAATGAAATGATGACCGTTGCTGCCGCCCGCAGGTTGAAGAACGGTTCTGTGTGCTTCGTGGGTATCGGCCTGCCGTCGAAAGCGGCCAACCTGGCGCGCCTGACGTCCTCGCCGGACGTGGTCCTGATCTACGAATCGGGCCCAATCGGCGCCAAGCCGAGCGTACTGCCACTGTCGATCGGTGATGGTGAACTGGCGGAAACCGCTGATACCGTGGTCCCGACCGGTGAGATTTTCCGCTACTGGCTGCAGGGCGGGCGTATCGACGTCGGTTTCCTCGGCGCTGCGCAAGTCGACCGTTTCGGCAACATCAACACCACCGTGGTCGGTGATTACCATGCGCCGAAAGTGCGTCTGCCGGGTGCCGGTGGCGCGCCGGAGATTGCCGGTTCCGCCAAGAGCGTGCTGATCATCCTCAAGCAGTCGTCGCGTTCGTTCGTCGACAAACTCGATTTCATCACTTCGGTCGGCCATGGCGAGGGTGGTGATTCACGCAAGCGTCTAGGCCTGCCGGGCGCCGGTCCAGTGGGAATCATTACCGACCTGTGCATCATGGAGCCGGAAGCCGGCACCCACGAGTTCGTGGTCACCGCACTGCACCCGGGCGTGACCCGCGAGCAAGTGGTCGCGGCGACCGGTTGGCCGATCCGCTTTGCCGATAGCGTCGACACCACTGCCGAGCCGACCGAAGTCGAGCTGACCGCGCTGCGTGATCTGGAAGCCCGCACCGCAGCCGCCCACGGCCAAACCCCAGGAGAAGCATGATGCGTGAAGTTTATATCTGCGACGCGATTCGTACCCCTATCGGCCGTTTCGGCGGTGGCTTGTCGGCGGTTCGCGCCGACGACCTGGCCGCCGTGCCGATCAAGGCCTTGATGGAGCGCAACCCGTCGGTGGACTGGAATGCAGTGGACGAGGTGTTCCTCGGCTGTGCCAACCAGGCCGGTGAAGACAACCGCAACGTGGCGCGCATGGCGCTGCTGCTGGCGGGTCTGCCGGAAACCATTCCCGGCGTGACCCTTAATCGCCTGTGCGCTTCGGGCATGGATGCCATCGGTACCGCGTTCCGCGCCATCGCCAGTGGCGAAATGGAGCTGGCGATTGCGGGTGGCGTCGAATCGATGTCACGCGCGCCGTTCGTGATGGGCAAGGCCGACGCCGCGTTCTCGCGCAACATGAAGCTGGAAGACACTACCATTGGCTGGCGCTTCATCAACCCGCTGATGAAGGCCCAGTACGGTGTGGATGCGATGCCGCAGACCGCCGACAACGTCGCCGACGATTATCAAGTGTCCCGCGAAGATCAGGACGCTTTCGCCCTGCGCAGCCAGCAACGCACCGCTGCCGCGCAGGCGGCGGGCTTTTTCGCCGAAGAAATCGTCGAAGTGCGCATTGCCCACAAGAAGGGTGAAACAGTGGTCAGCCAGGATGAGCATCCGCGCGCCGACACGTCCCTGGAAACCCTGGCCAAACTCAAACCGGTCAATGGCCCGGACAAAACCGTCACCGCCGGCAACGCTTCCGGTGTGAACGACGGCGCGGCGGCCTTGATCCTGGCCTCGGCCGAAGCGGTGAAAAAGCACGGTCTGACTGCTCGCGCCAAAGTATTGGGCATGGCCAGCGCCGGTGTTGCACCTCGGGTGATGGGTATTGGCCCGGTGCCAGCGGTGCGCAAGTTGACCGAACGCCTGGGTTTGGCGGTCAGCGATTTCGACGTCATCGAACTCAACGAAGCGTTCGCCAGCCAGGGCCTGGCGGTGCTGCGCGAACTGGGGCTGGCGGACGACGCACCTCAAGTCAACCCGAACGGTGGCGCCATTGCCTTGGGCCATCCGTTGGGCATGAGCGGTGCGCGCCTGGTTTTGACAGCCCTGCATCAGCTGGAAAAAAACGGTGGCAAGAAAGGTCTGGCGACCATGTGTGTCGGTGTCGGCCAGGGTCTGGCCCTGGCGATCGAGCGCGTCTGACGCGCTCGAAAAGACTTATAAGCACTGAGGAATGTTTCATGACTGACAAGCCTGGTTACCGTCGCCCGCAGGAAGGCACCCAGCCTGCCTACCTGCACCCGACCTATCAATCCACCAACCTGCGCTCGCCGTCCAAGCCGCTAGTGTTCTTGCCGCACTCGTTGTCGGAAATCACCGGTCCTACCGTTGGTGCCGAGCGCATCAACGAGAAGGACAACGACCTGACCGCCCAGCACGAGGGGCAGCCTCAGGGTGAGCGCATTATCATCCATGGCCGTGTGCTGGATGAAAACGGTCTGCCGGTACCGGGGATTCTGGTTGAGATCTGGCAGGCTAACGCCGCCGGTCGCTACAACCATCCCCGTGACCTGCACGACGCACCGCTGGACCCGAACTTCACCGGCACCGGCCGCACCGTGACCGACGCCGATGGCTGGTACCAGTTCCAGACCATCAAGCCCGGCGCGTATCCGTGGGGCAACCACCACAACGCCTGGCGTCCGGCGCACATCCATTTCTCGCTGTTCGGGCCGAGCATCCTGACGCGCCTGGTCACGCAGATGTATTTCCCCGGGGACCCGCTGCTGGCGTACGACCCGATCTACAACTGCGTGCCCGATACCCGCGCCAAGGAGCGTTTGATCGCCACGTTCGATCTTGAAAAAACCATCCCTTCCTATGCCCTCGGGTATCGCTGGGACATCGTGTTGCGTGGCCGCGACGCCACGCCGATGGAGAAATAAGATGACGCTGACTGCGACCACGTCCCACACCGTAGGGCCTTACTACCACATCGGCCTGACCTGGCTGAATCGCGAAAACCTGACCGTCGAGCAAACCCTGGGCGAGCGCGTGGCGATCACCGGGCAAGTGGTCGATGGCAACGGTGATGTCGTCAACGACGCGATGCTGGAAGTCTGGCAGGCCAATGCCGCCGGCAAGTACGACCATCCTGAAGACGATCAGGACAAACCCCTGGACCCGAACTTCGAAGGCTTTGGCCGGGTGCCGGTGGATGCCGAAGGGCGCTTCCGGTTCACCACCATCAAGCCGGGTACGGTCGAAGGCCTCAAAGGCACGACCCAGGCACCGCATCTGGTGGTGCTGGTGTTCGCCCGTGGTTTGGTGAAGCATTTGCTGACACGGATCTACTTCGATGGCGAACCGGCCAACGTGGACGACCCGTTGCTCGAATGCGTTCCGGCCGAGCGCCGCAGCACCTTGCTGGCCAAGCAGGATGCCAGCGGTGTTTACCAGTGGAATGTGATTCTGCAGGGCACTGACGCGGAGACGGTGTTCTTCGACTATTGAGCGAACACCACAAATCCCTGTGGGAGCGAGCCTGCTCGCGAAAGCGGACTGACAGTCGACATGGATGTTGAATGGAGCGGCCTCTTCGCGAGCAGGCTCGCTCCCACAAGGGATATGCATTGGTGATCCATCTGCGGAACGGGACTATTGCAAAGTGTGTCTAGACTCTCACTGTCCCCATTGAGTGAACAAAACAATGACAACCCCAACTACAGCTCCTGAAGCGCTATACACGGGTGAAGAACGCAGCAAGCGGATCTTCGCCATTGTCGGTGCTTCTTCAGGCAACCTCGTCGAATGGTTCGACTTCTACGTCTATGCGTTTTGTGCGATCTATTTCGCGCCAGCCTTTTTCCCGTCCGACAACCCCACGGTGCAGTTGGTCAACACCGCGGGCGTATTTGCCGCCGGGTTCCTGATGCGCCCGATTGGCGGCTGGATATTCGGCCGTGTCGCGGACAAGCACGGGCGCAAGAATTCGATGCTGATATCGATTCTGATGATGTGCTTTGGCTCGCTGCTCATCGCCTGCTTGCCAACCTACAAGGATATTGGTGTCTGGGCCCCGATCATGCTGCTGTTCGCGCGCTTGCTCCAGGGCCTGTCGGTGGGCGGCGAGTATGGCACCACGGCCACCTACATGAGCGAAGTCGCCCTCAAGGGCCAGCGCGGTTTCTTTGCCTCGTTCCAGTACGTCACGTTGATCGGCGGGCAGTTGCTGGCGGTGTCGCTGGTGGTGATCCTGCAGCAGTTCCTCACCGAGGATGACCTGCGTGCCTACGGCTGGCGGATTCCGTTCGTGGTCGGTGCCATGGCGGCTCTGGTTTCGCTGTACCTGCGTCGTTCGCTGAAAGAAACCACCAGCAAGGAAATGCGTGAAAACAAGGACGCCGGCAGCATTCGTGCGCTGTTTCGCGACCATAAAGCCGCGTTTATCACCGTGCTCGGTTACACCGCCGGTGGCTCGCTGATTTTCTACACCTTCACCACGTACATGCAGAAGTACCTGGTGAACACCGCCGGCATGCACGCCAAGACCGCCAGTTACATCATGACCGGCGCGCTGTTCCTTTATATGTGCATGCAGCCGTTCTTTGGCATGCTCGCGGACAAGATCGGCCGCCGTAACTCGATGCTGTGGTTCGGTGCCCTGGGTACGCTGTGTACCGTGCCGATCCTGCTCAGCTTGAAAACTGTTAGCAGTCCGTTCCTGGCTTTTGTGTTGATCACGCTGGCATTGGCGATCGTCAGTTTCTACACCTCGATCAGCGGCCTGGTGAAAGCCGAAATGTTCCCGCCCGAGGTACGCGCCCTGGGTGTTGGCCTGGCTTACGCAGTGGCGAATGCAATCTTCGGCGGTTCGGCGGAATATGTTGCCCTGAGCCTCAAGGCAGTCGGCATGGAAAACTCCTTCTACTGGTACGTGACGGTGATGATGGCCATTGCGTTCCTGTTCAGCCTGCGTCTACCCAAGCAAGCGAAGTATCTGCATCACGACCTTTGATCTAATAAGCGGGCCCAAGCGGCCCGCGCTTCCAGGGACTGTTTATGAACGAGCGACCGGGCAATCAATTGTTCGATGCCTATTTCACTGCCCGCGATATGCGCGAAGTGTTCTGCGATCAGGGCCGGGTCCAGGCCATGCTCGATTTCGAAGCGGCGCTGGCCCGGGCCGAAGCGCGGGTCGGCGTGATTCCGCCTACCGCGGTGGCGCCGATTGAAGCGGCGTGCCAGGCCGGGCATTACGATTTTGCCGCCCTCGGCGAGGCAATTGCCACGGCGGGTAATTCGGCGATCCCGTTGGTCAAGGCGCTGGGCAAGCAAATCGCTGCGAGCGATGCGCAAGCCGAACGCTACGTGCATCTGGGCGCCACCAGCCAGGATGTAATGGATAGCGGCCTGGTGTTGCAATTGCGCCGGGCGCTGGCATTGATCGACAGCGATCTGGCGCAACTGGGCGACACCCTCGCCACCCAGGCCCAACGTTATGTCGCCACGCCACTGGCCGGACGCACCTGGTTGCAACATGCGACGCCGGTGACCCTCGGCATGAAAATCGCCGGTTGGCTGGGCGCCGTCACCCGCAGCCGTCAACGTCTGCAAGCGCTCAGGCCGCGCCTGCTGGTGCTGCAATTCGGTGGCGCCTCCGGAACCCTCGCGGCCCTCGGTGAACAGGCGATGCCGATTGCCCAGGCGTTGGCCGAAGAGCTGCAACTGAGCTTGCCGGACCAACCCTGGCACACTCAGCGCGATCGCCTGGTGGAGTTTGGCTCGGTGCTCGGATTGATCGCCGGAAGTCTCGGCAAGCTCGGTCGCGATATCAGCTTGCTGATGCAAACCGAAGCCGCCGAGGTGTTCGAGCCTTCGGCGCCGGGCAAGGGTGGTTCTTCGACCATGCCGCATAAACGCAATCCAGTCGGTGCGGCGGTGCTGATTGGCGCGGCGACTCGCGTGCCAGGCCTGCTGTCGACACTGTTCAGCGCCATGCCGCAGGAGCACGAGCGCAGCCTGGGGCTGTGGCATGCCGAGTGGGAAACCCTGCCGGAAATTTGCTGCCTGGTGTCCGGCAGTCTCAAGCAGGCGCTGCTGGTCACGGGCGGACTGGAAGTGGACGCCGAACGCATGGCCCGCAACCTCGACCTGACCCAGGGCCTGGTGCTCGCCGAAGCGGTGAGCATCGTCCTCGCACAACGGGTCGGCCGCGACACCGCGCATCACCTGCTGGAACAATGCTGCAAACGCGCCGTCGCCGAACAACGCCATCTGCGTGCCGTACTTGGCGACGAACCGCAAGTGACTGCCGAACTGTCGGCCACTGAACTCGATCATCTGCTGGACCCCGCCCATTATCTCGGTCAGGCCCGTACCTGGGTCGAGCGAGCGGTGGCTGAACATTCTGCATTGACTGCCTGAAGGAGACTGCTGTGGCTTTCGTACAACTCGCCGATGGCGAACTACATTACCAACTAGATGGACCGGTCGATGCGCCGGTGCTGGTGCTGTCCAACTCGCTGGGCACCGACCTGCACATGTGGGACGCGCAGATTCCGGCGTTCACGGAGCACTTTCGTGTACTGCGTTTCGACACCCGCGGACACGGCCAATCGTTGGTGACGCCGGGCCCTTACAGCATCGAACAACTGGGCCGTGACGTATTGGCACTGCTGGATGCCCTGCACATCGAACGCGCACATTTCTGCGGCCTGTCCATGGGCGGCCTGATCGGCCAGTGGCTGGGGATCAACGCTGGCGAACGTCTGAATAAGCTGATCGTGTGCAACACGGCGGCGAAAATCGGCGATCCGTCGATCTGGAACCCGCGTATCGAAACGGTGTTGCGTGACGGTCAGGCAGCGATGGTCGCCTTGCGCGATGCATCGATTGCACGCTGGTTCACCCCGGATTTCTCCGAAGCCAACCCGGCGGCGGCCAAGCAGATTACCGACATGCTGGCGGCGACATCGCCTGAAGGCTATGCGGCCAACTGTGCGGCGGTGCGCGATGCCGATTTCCGCGATCAGTTGTCTGCGATCAAGGCGCCGCTGCTGGTGATCGCCGGCATCCAGGATGCGGTCACGCCGCCGTCCGGCGGGCACTTCATCCAGGAGCACGTACCGGGTGCGGAGTACGCCGAGTTCTATGCCGCGCACTTGTCCAACGTCCAGGCCGGTGCTGATTTCAGCGACCGCGTACTGGCCTTCCTGACGGCTCGTTGAGGGGAATTGCGTGGACGAGAAACAACGTTACGACGAGGGCATGAAGGTCCGTCGCGCTGTTCTGGGCGATGCCCATGTCGATCGCAGCCTGACCACCCTGACCGAGTTCAACTCGGAGTTCCAGGAAATGATCACCCGCCACGCCTGGGGTGACATCTGGACCCGTCCGGGCCTGCCGCGTCACACCCGCAGCCTGATCACCATCGCCATGCTGATCGGCATGAACCGCGAGGGCGAACTCAAACTGCATCTGCGCGCTGCCGCCAACAACGGCGTGAGCCGCAGCGAGATCAAGGAAGTGATCATGCAGAGCGCAATCTACTGCGGGATTCCGGCAGCCAATGCGACGTTCCACCTGGCTGAGTCGGTCTGGGATGAGTTGGGGGTTGAATCGCGGGAGTGATCCCCTGCGATTGATCGTTCCCACGCTCTGCGTGGGAATGCCTCAATGGACGCTCTGCGTTCGGCTTTGGAAGGGACGCGGAGCGTCCCGGGCTGCATTCCCACGCAGAGCGTGGGAACGATCGGCCTCTAGAGCAGGCTGATCGGGTAGCTGATGATCACGCGATTCTCATCGAACTCGTTGTTGCTGTAGTCGCGACGTATCGTCGAGTTGCGCCATTTCACGTTCAGGTCTTTCAGCGCACCGCTCTGCACGGTGTAGCCCAGTTCACTTTCACGACCCCATTCCTTGCCATCGGTGATGGTGCCGGTGTGCACGTTATCGCCGCTGATGTAGCGGTTCATCAGGGTCAGGCCCGGCACGCCAAGGGCAACGAAGTTGTAGTCGTGGCGCACTTGCCAGGATTTTTCCCGGGCGTTGTCGTAGCTGGAGTTGTAGCTGTCGTTGGCCAGGGTGCCGCCGCTGGTGCCGTTGACCCGCATCCACGGGCTATCGCCGGTGAGTTTCTGCAAGCCGACGTAGAAGGTGTTGCCGCCGTACTTGGCCGAGAACAGGCCAAACATGGTTTTGTTGTCCAGCTCGCCGGCCCGGGCGCTGCCGTCATCCTTGCCGTAGAAGTAGCCGAGGTTGGCACCGAGGGTCCAGGCACCGATGGGTTGGCTGTGGGTCAGGTTGATGAATTGCTGGCTGTAGATGTCCTTCAGTTCGGCGTTCCACACACCGATCTGGGTGCGTTTCTCGTTGAACAGGTACTCGCCGCCCTGGAAGTTGAAACGGTCGGAGGTGAACGCGGCTTTGCCGGTCATCGACATGTCGCCCATGCTGCTGTCGTCGCGCGGGCTGTTCTGGCGGAACTGTCCGCCGTACAGCGTCAGGCCGTCGATTTCCTTCGAGGTGAGTTGCCCGCCGCGGAAGGTTTGCGGCAGGGAACGACCGTCGTCCGAACGCAGGATTGGCAGCACTGGCATCCATTCGCCGACTTTCGCTTCGGTTTGCGACAGCTTGGCCTTGAACGCCACGTTGGTGCGACCGAAGTTGTCGGCCGGGCGGCCGTCACTGTCCAGCGGCAGCAACTGGGTACCGCCAGTACCTTTGCCGCCATCGAGTTTCACCGAGTACAAGCCCAGCACGTCCATGCCGAAACCGACGGTGCCCTGGGTAAACCCGGACTTGGCGTCGAGAATGAAGCTTTGCGTCCACTCTTCGGCCTTGCCCTGGGCCTTGGTGGGGTTGGTGAAGTTGCGGTTGATGTAGAAGTTGCGCAGGTTCAGGTTGACCTTGGCCCCTTCGACAAAACCCGACTCTTCGGCCTGGGCGGGCAGGGCTGCGCTCGCCAGGGCTACGGCGATCAAGCTGGGAACGAAATACTGCGCGGAAGAAGGCGTCATGGGCTTGGGTCTCTCTAATTCTTGGAGATGAAACAGGGTGATGCCGCAACCCAAGGTTGCAGACGTGCTGGGAAATCAGGGCAAGCGAGGCGGATCAGCCGGAGAGGGCAGGGCGCGGGGGCATGGCATCGAACCTGTTGTTATTGGTTTTGTGGGTCGAATGGTGATGTGAATGTACTAGATGGTTCAATCTGTGAAAACAGATTTTGGGCGATTATCGAACGTTAGATTGCCCAGGGTTTGCGTTGTTAGTGCTGGCCCCTTCACGAGCAAGCCCGCTCCCACATTGGCCGCATTCTTTCTGGAGGAACTCGGTTGAGTGTGGGAGTGGGCTTGCTCGCGAAGGGGCCAGAACGGTCCTCACACCTTTTCCGGCGGTCAACAAAAAGCCCACCGAAAGGTGGGCTCCTTGTTTTCACAGCACTATCAGAAATACTTCATCTTCGGCGCTTCTTCTTTCAACGGCTCGTTCTTCGCCGTCTGTTCGTTCCAGCCACCGCCCAGGGCCTTGTACAGGTTGACCTGGCTGACCAGTTGCGCCAGACGGTCGGTGATCAATGCCTGTTGGGCACTGAACAGCTGGCGCTGGGCATCGAGGAAGGTCAGGTTGCTGTCGACACCGATGCGGTAACGACGCTCGGCCAGGCGGTAGTAGTCCTGGTTGGCATTGACGAAGTCCTGCTGCGCCTGCAGCTGCTGGACGTAGGTCTGGCGCGCGGCCAGGCCGTCGGCGACTTCCTGAAAGGCGGTCTGGATGGACTTCTCGTAGTTCGCCACGCCAATGTCTTTCTGGATTTTCGAGTAATCCAGGCTGGCACGCAGGCTGCCGGCGTTGAAGATCGGCAGGTTGATCTGCGGCTGGAACAGCCAGGTACCCGAACCACCCTTGAACAGGCCGGACAGGTCCGGGCTCAGGGTCCCGGCATTGGCCGTCAGGCTGATGCTCGGGAAGAACGCTGCCCGCGCCGCGCCGATGTTGGCGTTGGCGGCCTTGAGGTTGTACTCGGCCTGCAGGATGTCCGGGCGACGCTGCAGCAAGTCCGACGGCAGGCCAGGTGGCACTTCGGCCAGCAGGTCGTCGTTCAGCGGTTTGGCCGCTTGCAGGTTGGCCGGGATGCCGGTGCCAAGCAGCAGCACCAGGCTGTTTTCATCCTGGGCGACCTGACGGGTGTACTTGGCCAATTGCGCACGGGCGTTTTCCACCGAGGTGCGCGATTGTGCCAGGTCCAGGGCCGAAGCGACGCCCACTTCGTTGCTGCGCGCGGTGAGCTTGTAGCTCTCCTCGAACGCGGCGAGGGTGTCCTGGGTCAGCTTGAGCAGTTCCTTGTCGGCCTGCCAGGTCAGGTAGGCATTGGCCACGCTGGCCACCAGGCTGATCTGGGTGCTGCGCCGGCCTTCTTCGGTGGCAAAGTACTTCTGCAGGGCTTCTTCGTTCAGGCTGCGAATCCGACCGAACATATCCAGTTCATAGGCGCTGATGCCAACCGTGGCCGAGTAGGAACTGGTGATGCCAGCCTCGCCGGTCTGCGAAGCGTCAGCCGGCAAGCGCTGGCGGCTACCTGTACCGTTGGCCGAAACGGCCGGGAACAGATCGGCTCGCGAGATGCGGTATTGAGCCGCAAAGGCGTCGATGTTCAAGGCCGCGACACGCAGGTCGCGGTTGTTTTCCAGGGATACCTGAATCAGCTGCTGCAGCGCCGGGTCATGGAAAAACTGCTTCCAACCCTGCTCGGCAGCGGCCTGCGCCGGTGCCTGGGCCGGCGAATACGCCTGGCCCTGCGGGTACTGATCTGCCACCGGTGCTTGCGGCCGCTGATAGTCAGGTATCAGCGAGCAGCCACCAAGCACGAACGCGGCGACGGCCAGGGAGAGTAGCGACTTGCTCATTAGCCAGCCTCTTTAGAAGTTTCAATGGCGTCTTGCTGGTCGACGTTTTTACGCTGACCCAGGGCCGACACGGTGACGAAGAACAGTGGGACCCAGAAGATCGCCAGAACGGTTGCGGTGATCATACCGCCAATCACGCCGGTACCGATGGCATGCTGGCTACCGGAACCTGCACCCGTGGATATCGCCAGGGGCACCACCCCGAGCACGAACGCGAGCGAGGTCATGATGATGGGGCGCAGACGCATGCGGCAGGCTTCGATGGCCGCCTCGCGCAGGCTGCGCCCTTGTTCGTGCAGTTCCTTGGCGAATTCGACAATCAGGATGGCGTTTTTCGCCGCCAGGCCGATGGTCGTCAACAAGCCCACCTGGAAGTACACGTCGTTGGACAGGCCGCGCAGGCTGGTGGCCATCAGCGCACCGATGATCCCCAGCGGTACCACCAGCATGACCGCGATCGGAATCGACCAGCTTTCATAGAGGGCCGCCAGGCACAGGAACACCATCAGCAACGACAAGGCGTACAGCGCAGGCGCTTGCGAGCCCGACAGGCGTTCCTCGTAGGACAGGCCGGTCCAGGAAATACCGACGCCGGCCGGCAGTTTCTTGGCGATGGCCTCGACTTCGGCCATGGCTTCACCGGTGGAGTAACCCGGTGCCGGGGCGCCGAGGACTTCCACCGCTTCCACGCCGTTGTAACGGGCCAGTTTCGGCGATCCGTAGATCCACTCACCCTTGGCGAACGCCGAGAACGGAACCATGGTGCCGACGCTGTTGCGCACGTACCACTTCTGCAAGTCCTCAGGGCTCATGCGCGCACCGGGCTGTCCTTGCACGTAAACCTTCTTCACCCGACCACGGTCGATGAAGTCGTTGACGTAGCTACTGCCCAGGGCGATCGACAGGGTGTTGTTGATGTCGGCGATGGTAATGCCCAGGGCACTGGCCTTCTCATCGTCGATTTCCAGCTGGTATTGCGGCTCATCGTTCAAGCCGTTCGGACGCACTTGAGTCAGGATCTTGCTTTGCGCCGCCATGCCGAGGAACTGGTTACGGGCTTCCATCAGCTTGTCGTGACCGATACCGGCGCGGTCCTGCAGGAACACGTCGAAACCGGTGGCGTTACCCAATTCCAGTACCGCCGGTGGCGCGAAGGCAAACACCATGGCGTCACGGAAGGTGAAGAAGTGCTGCTGGGCACGGGCTGCGACCTTGAACACGCTGTTGTCGGCGTTACGGTCTTCCCATGGGCGCAGCATGATGAACGCCATGCCCGAGCTTTGGCCACGGCCGGCGAAGTTGAAGCCGGTCACGGTAAACACCGAGTTCACCGCGTCGCCTTCACCGCCATCCTTGCCCGGACGCAGCAGGAATTCACGCATTTCGTCCACGACCACCTGGGTGCGCTGGGACGTCGATCCGGCGGGGGTCTGTACCTGGGCGAACAATACGCCCTGGTCTTCTTCCGGCAGGAACGCGGTTGGAATGCGGGTGAACAGCCAGATCATGCCGACGACGATGATGATATAGGCCAACAGGTACGGCGCCTTGTGCGTCAGCATGCTGCCGACGCCACGCTCGTAGCTTTTGACACCACGGTCGAAGTTGCGGTTGAACCAGCCGAAGAAACCGCGTTTCGGGGTGTGGTGCTCGCCCTTGGGAATCGCCTTGAGCATGGTGGCGCAGAGCGCCGGGGTGAAGATCAGGGCCACCAGTACCGACAGGGCCATGGCCGAGACGATGGTGATCGAGAACTGCTTGTAGATCACACCGGTGGAGCCGCTGAAGAAGGCCATTGGCAACAGCACCGCTGACAGCACCAGGGCGATACCAACCAGTGCTCCCTGGATCTGCCCCATGGATTTCTTGGTCGCTTCCTTGGGCGACAGGCCTTCTTCGCTCATCACCCGTTCGACGTTTTCCACCACGACGATGGCATCGTCCACCAGCAAGCCGATGGCCAGCACCATACCGAACATGGTCAGGGTATTGATGCTGAACCCGGCCGCCGCGAGGATCCCGAATGTACCGAGCAATACCACCGGGACCGTCATCGTGGTGATGATGGTGGCGCGGAAGTTCTGCAGGAACAGGAACATCACCAGGAACACCAACCCGACCGCTTCGACCAGGGTGTGAACCACGCCCTTGATCGATTCGGTTACCACCGGCGTGGTGTCGTACGGGAACACCACTTCCATCCCTTCAGGGAAGAACGGCTTGAGGTTGTCGATGGTGGTGCGCAGGGCCTTGGCGGTATCCAGGGCGTTGGCGCCAGTGGCCAGTTTCACGGCCAGGCCGGACGCCGGGGCGCCGTTGAACTGGGCGTTGATGCTGTAGTTCTCACCACCCAGGCCGACGCTGGCGACATCCTTGAGGCGAACCTGGGAGCCGTCCTTGTTGACCTTGAGCAGGATCTTTTCGAATTGCTCGGCGGTCTGCAGGCGGGTCTTGCCAATGATCGTCGCGTTCAGCTGCGTGCCGGGCAGGGCGGGCAGGCCGCCGAGCTGGCCGGATGAGACCTGGACGTTCTGTGCGGCGATGGCGGTTTTGACATCGATCGGGGTCAAGTTGAAGTTGTTCAACTTGGCCGGGTCGAGCCAGATGCGCATGGCGTACTGGGAGCCGAATACCTGGAAGTCGCCGACACCGGCGGTCCGCGAGATCGGGTCCTGCATGTTGGACACGATGTAGTTGGACAGGTCGTCCTTGGTCATGCTGCCGTCACGCGACACCACGCCGATCACCAGCAGGAAGTTCTTCACTGCCTTCGTCACGCGGATACCTTGTTGCTGCACTTCCTGCGGCAACAGCGGGGTGGCCAGGTTCAGCTTGTTCTGGACCTGGACCTGCGCGGTATCGGAGTTGGTGCCTTGCTCGAAGGTCGCGGTAATGGTCATGGTGCCATCGGAGTTACTTTCCGAAGACACATAACGCAAATTGTCGATACCGTTGAGCTGCTGCTCGATCACCTGGACCACGGTGTCCTGCACGGTTTGCGCAGAAGCGCCCGGGTAGGTCACGGAAATGGCGATGGCTGGAGGGGCAATGCTCGGGTATTGGTTGATCGGCAACTTGAGGATCGATAGAGCCCCGACCAGCATGATCACCAGGGCGATTACCCAGGCGAAGATCGGACGGTCGATGAAGAATCTGGACATGAATTACTCCCCTTGGCCGCTGGAAGCCTGCTCAGCTGGCTTGGCGGGGGCCGGGTTTTTTGTGCCGACGTTGGTGGCGTCAGTGGGCTTGACTTCGATGCCCGGCTTGACGAACTGCAGGCCTTCGGTGATCAGGCGATCGCCGGCCTTCAGGCCGTCCTCGATCAGCCATTGGTTGCCGACGGTGCGGTTAGCCTTGAGCTGACGCAGTTCGACCTTGTTGTCGGGACCTACGACCAGCGCGGTCGGCATGCCTTTGAGGTCGCGGGTGACGCCTTGCTGCGGCGCCAGGATCGCGGCGCTGTTCACGCCTGCCTGCAACTGGGCGTGCACGAACATGCCCGGCAGAAGGGTGTGGTCAGGGTTCGGGAACACGGCGCGCAGGGTGACGGAGCCGGTGGTCTGGTCAACCGAGACCTCTGAGAACTCCAGCTTGCCGTCGAGCTTGTACTGGCTGCCATCCTCGAGGGTCAGCTTGACTTTCGCGGCGTTGTCGCCGGCCTTTTGCAGACGACCGCTTTCCAGCTCGCGGCGCAGCGTAAGCAGCTCGACAGAAGACTGGGTGACGTCGACGTAGATCGGGTCCAGCTGCTGGATCACCGCCATCGCTTCGGCCTGGCCATTGCTGACCAGTGCACCTTCGGTGACCGACGAGCGACCGATCCGACCGGTCAACGGCGCATACACCTTGGTGTAGCGCACATTGATCTGGGCCGTTTGCAGTGCGGCTTCCGATTGCAGGCGGTTGGCCACGGCGGTGTCGTATTCCTGGCGGCTCACGGCCTGTTCGTCGACCAGTTGCTTGTAGCGGTCAGAGATCGACTTGGTCGAACGCAAGTTGGCTTCGGCGCTTTTGAGCGTAGCGTCATAAACCGATGGATCGATCTGATACAGCTGCTGGCCGGCCTTGACGTCGCCGCCTTCCTTGAAAAGACGCTTGAGAATGATGCCGTTGACCTGTGGGCGCACTTCGGCAATGCGGAACGCACTGGTGCGTCCCGGCAGATCGGACGTCAACGTAAACGTTTGCGTCTGCAGGGTGACGACGCCGACCTGAGGCGGTGGTGCGGCCGGAGGGGCCTCTTCTTTTTTACATCCGCTGAGCAGCGATGCCAGGGCGACGGCGGCGACCAGAGCGGTAACAGCTGGCTTGAATTGCATGAAAATCCTCGGGTCAGGCGCGAAACAAACGCACAAGAAAAAATTGAAAGGTTAAAAAGTGGGGGCCGAGTGGATAAGTAGCATGCTAAGGAATATACTTACGTTCATGGCTGTTTGTAAATACCTTGGTCACGTACCCATCCCGTTACAAACGCCGTCGCAAGGTTCGAATTGTAGGCCCGGGGACGAAACCCAAGAGCACTCGCCCCGCTTTTATTCAGCTGATATCCAGACATCGCTGAAGCATCCTGATTGAGGTTGTACTGCCATGGTCCGTCGTACCAAAGAGGAAGCCCAAGAAACCCGCAACCAGATACTCGAAGCGGCCGAGAAAGCCTTTTTCGAGCGGGGCGTGGCGCGCACGACCCTGGCGGACATCGCGACCCTGGCCGGCGTCACTCGCGGGGCGATTTACTGGCATTTCAGCAACAAGGCGGACTTGGTTCAGGCCATGCTCGACACCCTGCACGAGCCTCTGGATGAAATGGCCAAGGCCAGCGAAAGCGCAGATGAACCCGACCCCCTGGGTTGTATGCGCAAGCTGTTGATTCATTTGTTTCATCAAGTTGCCCTGGACCCGAAAACCCGGCGCATCAACGAAATTCTCTTTCATAAGTGCGAATTCACCGATGAAATGTGCGACCTGCGCCAACAGCGCGTGGCAGCCAGCCTGGATTGCAATGTACGAATCGGCCTGGCCCTGAGCAACGCGGTGAATCGCGGGCAATTGCCGGAAAACCTGGATACGGCGCGCGCGGCCGTCAGCCTGCATGCCTACATCGATGGCATCCTGTACCAGTGGCTGCTGGCGCCCGAGGGTTTCCAACTGCACATCGAAGCCGAGCGTTGGGTCGATACAGGGTTGGACATGCTGCGCTTGAGCCCCAGCTTGCGCAAATGAAACAAAATGCATGATTAGAGGCGAGTGCTGATCATTCAACGCTCGCCTGTACGCCGTGGGCTACTTTTATATACGCGCGCTCGCCAGGTTGAAAGGTAGCGGGCTTCGTATTTTGTAGGAATTTTGTGTCGTATAGGGTGTGGGCCGGTCGCAAGAGGTGAGTCCTCAAGTGACATTCCCAGACTGGCCTGGCTGTGGAACAGGCGGGTGGGTTGCCCTCAACCCAAGGTAATTTCTACCTCGAAGTGGAAGGGCGCACCCTCACCCATCCGGGTTGTTTTGGTCGAGCACTTGATTGGGGATGAGCCAATCGACTTGACGGTGTTTTTTACACTGGGCCTGAGTGTTGGCGAAAGAAGGCCAAACGAAGTATTCATTATCAGGCCTAAGTCAAAGCGGACGCCGATAGTGTCATCGAAGAAGTCTACAAATTGATTGAACATGATTTTGTTCTTGGGCCAAGGGTAGGCATAGTTGTAGTTGAATTCGGATTTGAACGCAGTTTGTTGCTCGCAGGGGATCTGGAACGATTCGCGCTCTGCCTTGCTCAACGGCAGAGTGGTCTGGGTAATGTTGAATGTATGAGTTGTTTGATTGATGATTCTGACAATAACACGTGTGGTTCTCGTGCCCCTTGCCTGATTTCGCCATTGGTCGATTTTCTGGTTCAGCGCGTGCGTATATTGCGCATGCTCCAGCAGATTGATGACTTCTACCTTGGCGTTGCCCAGCATTTCATCCAGCAGCGCCTGGTGCTCCTCGCTGAGCAGGTTGGGCAGAAGCTGGTAAAGCATGCCGATGGAGGTATTGTTGAACGTTGCGAACAGTTGGTCGTAGGGTTGGCCAACTTCACTGTCAGGGTTGTCGCTAATATTCATGTCGATTCCTTTCGATGAATTGAGTGTGGCATTCAACATTAAGTGCAGGATTGTCCTGCTGTTGAAAGTTTATTATCTGTATTGGTAGTGGGGGCTGGAAGAAAAGGATGGTGTCTGGATGTGTTAAATGCTTATTTAATGCATGCGAAAGTTTTGTATAAAAAAGCCCCGGCTCTCTCGAGTCGGGGCTTATACATTTTAACCTTGACGTTTACAGCGTTGGGTAGTCGATGTAACCCACCGGGCCCTTGGCGTAGAACAACTCGGGACGCGCCTCGTTCAGCGGCGCATCCGCTTTCAGGCGTGCCGGCAAGTCCGGGTTGGCAATGAACGGCACGCCGAAGGCGACTGCGTCAGCCTTGCCGCTGGCCAGCCAGGCATTGGCGCTGTCCTTGGTGAAGCGTTCGTTGATGATGTACGGACCCCCGAAGGCTTCCTTGATTTGCGGACCCAGGCTGTCGGTGCCTTCTTTCTCGCGCGAGCAGATGAAGGCAATGCCACGTTTGCCCAGTTCGCGAGCGACGTAGGTGAAGGTTTCGGCCAGGTTGTCGTCACCCATGTCATGGGAGTCGGCGCGAGGTGCCAGGTGCACACCGACACGGCCGGCGCCCCAGACTTCGATGGCGGCATCGGTCACTTCCAGCAACAGGCGGGCACGGTTCTCCACCGAACCGCCGTATTGGTCGGTGCGCTGGTTGGTGCTGCTTTGCAGGAACTGGTCGAGCAGGTAGCCGTTGGCACCGTGGATTTCCACGCCATCAAAACCGGCGGCCTTGGCGTTTTCGGCACCCACGCGGTAAGCGTCGACGATGTCGGCGATTTCAGCGGTTTCCAGCGCGCGGGGCGTTGGGTAATCGGCCAGCGGACGCACCAGGCTGACGTGGCCTTTAGGCTGGATGGCGCTCGGGGCGACCGGTTTTTCGCCATTCAGGTACGACTCGTGGGACACCCGGCCGACGTGCCACAGTTGCAGGAAGATCTTGCCGCCCGCGCCGTGGATTGCCTTGGTGACGTTGGTCCAGCCGCGCACCTGGTCGTTGGACCAGATGCCCGGGGTGTCCGGGTAGCCGACGCCCATCGGGGTGACCGAAGTGGCTTCGCTGAGGATCAGGCCGGCCGAAGCACGTTGTACGTAGTACTCGGCCATCAACGCGTTGGGCACACGGCCTTCATCGGCGCGGCAGCGGGTCAGCGGGGCCATGATGATGCGGTTGGCCAGCTCGAGGTCGCCCAGTTTGATCGGATCGAAAATAGTCGTCATGAAATAGCTCTCTTGTGAAGATCAGTGGGTAACGGGGGCCAGTTCGGGGTCGCCGCTCTGACGGAAAGTGATCAGGGTCGCCAGCAGGGCGAGTACCGCCAGGGCGGCTGCCGCGAGAGGCACGCTGGTCAGGCCGAAACCGTGGGCGATGACGCTGCCACCGACCCAGGCGCCCAGGGCGTTGCCGACGTTGAAGGCGCCGATGTTCAGGGTCGAGACCAGGTTCGGTGCCGCCTTGCCGTAGGTCACCACGTTGACTTGCAGGGCCGGCACGGCGGCGAAACACGCGGTGGCCCAGAGGAACAGGGTGATTTCGGTCGGGATCAGCGCGACGCTGGTCCAGGTCAGTACGGTGGAGACCACGGCCATGGCGATGAAGACGCCGATCAGGGTCGCCGCCAGGCCCTTGTCCGCCAGCTTGCCGCCGATGATGTTGCCGACGGTCAACCCCAGGCCGATGAGCATCAAGGTCCAGGTAACGCCGCGGGGCGAGACACCGGTGACTTCGCCCAGCAGTGGTGCCACATAGGTAAACAGAGTGAATACCGAGGCGGCGAACAGTGCCGTCATGCTCAGGGACAACCAGATACCGGCGCCTTTGAGGGCGCGCAATTCGGCGCGCATGTCGAGTTTTTCTTCATCGCGCTTGGCCGGCAGGAAGCGGATCAGGCCGATCAATGCGATTACGCCGATGACGGTCACCGCCCAAAAGGTCGAGCGCCAGCCGGCTTGCTGACCGAGCGCAGTACCCAGCGGCACGCCGAGGACGTTGGCCAGGGTCAGGCCGGTGAACATCAGGGCTACTGCCGAGGCGCGCTTGTTGGCGGGCACCAGGCCTGCCGCCACCACCGAACCGATGCCGAAGAACGCACCATGGCACAGGGCGGTCACCACACGGGCAAACATCAGCACGTTGTAGTCACTGGCAACCGCGCAAAGCAGGTTGCCGACAATGAAAATGCCCATCAGCGCCACCAGGGCGGCCTTGCGCGGCAGCCGGGCGGTGGCCAGTGCCATGAAGGGCGCACCAATAGCCACGCCCAGGGCGTAGCCGGTCACCAGCCAGCCGGCACCAGGGATCGACACACCGAGGTCGGCCGCCACGTCAGGCAGCAAGCCCATGATGACGAACTCGGTGGTGCCGATGGCGAAGGCGCTTAACGCCAATATGAGTAGCGAGAGGGGCATGGGTGGATTCCTTGTCGGCTGGCTGACGTAAAGGGTCAGAGCTCTTTGCTGAAGACTTTGAGGAACTCCTGGATGGTTTCCTCGTTACGTTTGAAAAAGTGCCACTGGCCGACCTTGCGGCTGCTGATCAGGCCGGCGCGTTGCAGGGTCGCCAGGTGTGCCGACACCGTGGACTGCGACAGGCCGCAACGTTGATCGATCTGCCCGGCGCAAACGCCGTGCTCATTACTGTGGGACTGGTCTGGAAATTCGACGTCCGGATTCTTGAGCCAGTGCAGGATTTCTCGCCGTACCGGGTGCGCCAGGGCTTTTATTATTTCGTCGAGTTCAATGGTCATGGTTTGGGGGCTCGTGATCAGTAAAACGCTATATCGCGATAAGGCGAACTTTAAATCGGTATTTCGCGATATACAAATATGATTTTGCTCTGAGGACAGAGCAAATCGATATATCGGGTTATAACGATATGTTGGTTGCAATGAATCAAGGGGGCAGTGCTAAGCTGCGCCCATGAACTATCTCGCACATCTTCACCTCGGTGGCCAGCGTCCCGGTCAATTGCTCGGCAGTCTCTATGGCGACTTCGTCAAGGGACGGCTGCAAGGGCAGTTCGATCCGGAAATCGAAACGGCCATCCAGCTGCATCGCCGCATCGACGTATTCACCGATCGCCACCCGCTGGTGGATGGCGCGTTATCGCGTTTTTCACTCACGCGCCGGCGCTACGCCGGGATCGTCCTCGATGTGTTTTTCGACCATTGCCTGGCGCGGGACTGGGCGCTCTACGCCGAGCGGCCGCTGGAGCTGTTCACCTCGGACGTGTACCGGGTGCTGTCCACCCAGACTCAACTGCCGGAGCGCCTGGCGAAAATCGCGCCGCACATGGTGGCCCATGACTGGTTGGGGTCTTATCGGGAATTCGAAGTGCTGGAGCAGGTATTGCGGGGGATTTCACGACGCTTGACCCGACCGGAGGAACTGGCGGCGGCGATGCAGGAGCTGCGGGTGTTGTATGAGCCGTTGAGCGAGGATTTTCGGTTGTTCTATCCGCAGCTTCAGGATTTTGCCCAAAACCAGCCAACACCATAAAGCTATTGTGGGAGCGGGCTTGCTCGCGAATGCGGTGTGTCAGTCGACATCTATGCCGGCTGACACACCGCATTCGCGGGCAAGCCCGCTTCCACAGGAGATCTATGTTTATGCCGCGATAGCGGGTCGCATTGGGACTTTCTGCGTTTGCGCGATCGCGCCAAACAACGCCTTCTGCACCGCCTGCTGCGCTTCGAATGCCAGCGCAGCACGTTCGCGGCCTTCGCATGGGATCGGCTTGAGCAGATGAATCTCCACCGCGCCGCGGTCGCTGGCAAACAAGCGCATCAGGTGCGACAGCAAATCATCATCGCCAATGAACGGTGCCAGTGTGTCGGGCTCACCGTTGCGCACATAACGAATCGCCACCGGTTGCAGTTTCACCTCGGAGTCGATTGCCGCCGACAGCAGGCGACCGTGAAAGGTGCGCAGCGAACGGCCATCGGTAGTCGTGCCTTCCGGGAACATCAGCAGCGGATGTGCCTGTTGCAGGTGGCGCGTCATCTGTTTGCGGATCAACTGGCTGTCACCCGAACCGCGACGGATAAACAGGCTGCCGGCCTTGGCCGCCAACCAGCCCGCCACCGGCCAGGTGCGCACTTCGGCCTTGGACAGGAACGACAGCGGTGTGAGCATTCCCAGCAGCGGGATGTCGGTCCAGGACACGTGGTTGCTGACCCAAAGCATTGGCGTCTTGGGCAACTCACCGTGCAGGGTCACGTCGAAGGGCAGGGCGTTGCCAAGGCGTGCCATGAAAAACCGCGACCAGCGCTGGCGGCGTTCCATCGAGTGAGCCAGCCCCAGGCGTTCGAACATACCGAACACGCTGGCCATGCTCAGGCCGAGCGCGACCACCAGAAGCACCCGGGCGACTCGCGCGTACACGCGCAAGCGACTCATTAGACAGCCGCCTTGAAGTGTTTGGCGTAACGCGGGCAGAGTTCGTCGCGCTTGAGCAGGATGAACACATCGGCCACCTGGAAATCTTCGTCCCAGCACGGCTCGCCGCAGATCTTCGCGCCCAGGCGCATGTAGGCCTTGAGCAGTGGCGGCATTTCGGCGATCACGTTCGAGGGAATATCCAGGGTGGGCAGCGGCTTTTTCGGTTCGGCCCGCAAGTGTTCGGTGCACAGGTAGCGTTCACGCAGACGCTGCATGATCGCGTGGGCCTGGATCCCGCCGTCTTGCATCGGAATGCTTGCGCAACCCATCAAGTAACTGTATCCGCCCTGGTTCAGGACTTCGGCCAGTTCGCCCCAGAGCACGGCGATGGTACCGCCATTGCGGTAGGCCGGATCGACGCAGGTACGACCGATTTCCAGGATCGGGCCTTTGAGGTGAACGAGCCCGTGCAGGCTGAATTCTTCTTCGCTGTAGAACTTGCCCAGGCTGCTGGCGGCGGCATGGTCGAGCAGCCGGGTGGTCGCCACCAGGCGCCCGGTGTTCAGGTCACGCACGCCGATGTGAGCGCAGTGAACATCGTAGTCGTCCATGTCCAGACCCAATTCCGCGCCCTTGAGCTTGGCGTTGAACTCGCCGCTGAACACGTTGAAACGCAGGGCCTGGGCTTCCTGCAAAGCCTCGGCGCCGACCAGGCGTTCGGCTTGCAGGCGGCGTTCGTTGCCGGTGTCGCTGATGCGTGCGATCTGAGTCATGGCGAATCTCCGTGCGGGCTGCTCACCCGTCTTGGGGTTACAGCGAATCGACTTTCTTTATCCAGCCGTGTTGTGCAAAGTCAGGCTATGTAGCCCCGGTGTCATCGCCGTTAAGCTTTGGTGATGCTTGTATGACAGCCCACGAGGAGCCTCTTATGCCCTGGCAAACCCTGTTGAAACGCCACGCTCGCTTGCCCGCCAACCCGGACCTGGGCGAGGGCTTCGCCACGCTGTTGCAGCAAGTGGGCAATGTCACTCCGTTCGAGTTGGCCGTGGTTGGTGCACGCATGATGGCGACGCCGGGGCTGGCGTTCCTGGTGGGCTATCAGGCGGCGTTGCGCATGCTGTGGCCAAGCGCGCCGTTGAGCCTCGGCGCACTGTGCGCGACCGAGCAACGCAGCCTGCGGGTGGCTGACATGCAGACCCGCCTGCACGATTTGCGCTTGAGCGGACGCAAGGATTTCGTCACCGCGGGCGATGCTGCCGACTGGCTACTGATTGCCGCCCGCAGCGAACAGCAAGGCGAAGCTCCGCGCCTGAGCCTGGCGGTGGTCTATCCCGATGAACCGGGCGTGCGGGTGGAAAAACTGCCGCCGATTCCGTTGATGCCGGACATCAGTCATGGCCGGCTGTTTCTCGACAATGCATTGTGCGAATTGCTCGCGGGGGATGGCTGGGATGCGTACGTCAAGCCGTTCCGAACCCTGGAAGACATCTATGTCTTGAGTGCCATGACCGCCTGGCTGTACGGCGTTGGCCAGGACAGTGACTGGCCGCAAGCCTTGCAGTTGCGCTTGTTGGCGCTGCTGGCCGGGTGCGCGGAAGTCAGTCGACATCCCCCCGTCAGTCCGGCGGGGCATGTGTTGCTCGGTGGTCTGTTTGCGCAGTTCGAAGGGCTCAAGGGTGAGATCAACGCAGCGCTGGCCGATGGCCCGCCACAGTGGGCGGCGATGTGGCAGCGCGATCAGGCGGTTATGGATCTGGCGGCCGGGGCCCGGGGGAAGCGGTTGGCCAAGGCACTATCCGGATCTTCGCTGAATTGACTGACGCCTTCGCGAGCAAGCCCGCTCCCACATTTGATCGCAATCATTCTGGGAACCCGGTTAAATGTGGGAGCGGGCTTGCTCGCGAAGGCGGTCGCAGTAACAACACAAATCCCGGAACTGTCATCAACCTCGACTAGGCTCAGCAGGTTCATCGCCACGAGCCCCCGCCATGCCAAAAGGCCTGTTCCTGTTTTTCATGCTGTTGCTCAGTCTCCCGGCCCACGCTGAAGACTGGCCCACTGAGCAATGGCCCACGGGTCCAGCCATCACCGGTCCGGCGCTTCAAGCACTAGAGGCATACGCCTTCCCACCCCGCGACGACACCACCCGCCGAGGCATCCGCAGCGACGCCTTGCTCGTCATCCGCGACGGCCAGTTGATCTACGAACGCTACGCCGGCCCGACCAACGCCCAGACGCCGCATCTCACCTGGTCCATCAGCAAAAGCCTGATGACCACGGTCCTCGGCGTAGCTTATGGCGACGGCCGGTTCAGGCTCCAGGACCCGGTGGCCAAATTTTATCCGCCAATGGAAAAACACCCGGACCTGACCATGGCCGACCTGCTGCACTGGGCTTCCGGCATCGACTGGCAGGAAGACTACGAATACGCACCGTTGAAGTCGTCGGTGGTGGCCATGCTCTACACCCGTGGTCGCCAGGACATGGCCGCGTTCACTGCCGATCACGACACATACGCCGCACCGGGGCAGGCGTTTCGCTATTCCAGCGGTGACAGCAATCTGTTGTCTGCCGCACTGAAAACCATCGTCGGTCCGGATCGCTACGCGGACTATCCGTGGACCGCGCTGTTCGAGCCTCTGGGCATTCGCCGAGCGATCTGGGAAACCGACGCCACGGGAACATTCGTTGCTTCGTCCTACGCTTACCTCACCGCCCGGGATCTGGCCCGCATCGGTCTGTTGATGGCGCGGGACGGTCGCTGGGGCGATAAGCAATTGCTACCCAAGGACTGGGTTGCATTCAATCGCGAACCCTTCATTGGCTATCGCGCCAATCAGGATGAGGCGGTTCCCGGCGGCCACTGGTGGCTCAATCGTGCAGCAGGCGGTGGCGCCCGACCCTGGCCCGATGCACCTGCCGACACCTTCGCTGCGCTGGGCCACTGGGGTCAGGCGATGTACGTGATTCCCGGTGCAAACCTGGTGATCGTCCGCTACGGCGATGATCGCGACGGCAGCTACCGGCACAATGAGTTGCTCAGGCTTGCGCTCAAGGCGTTTGCCGGGAGTGAGCAGCCATGAGCAGCTTCATGCGTCGCCGTCCTTTCAGTGCGCTGCTGCTGGTCCTGTTGCTCGCCTTGGTCGGCTGGGTCTGGCATGAGCGAGTGGCGCTGATGGCGTTCCCCGACATCATCAGTGCATACACTGCGAAAGAATATTGCTCATGCCGCTACGTGATGGGTAACGACACCGAGTATTGCCTCAGCTATGTAAAGCAGTGGTTGCCCACCAGCGGTTTTTACGATGACGTCACCAACAAGCGCATCACCGTCAGCGGCATGGGGCGTACTAATCGTGCAGCCTGGATCGGTGAACGCCAGGGCTGCCGCTTGAACCCCTGACTCCACACACAACACCTGTGGGAGCGAGCCTGCTCGCGAAAGCGTCGGCAGGCTCAACGCAAGCAGTGGGGCTGGCAGAGCATTCGCGAGCAGGCTTGCTCCCACAGGGTATTGGGCGAATTTCAATTGATCGGCCCCCCAGGTTCCACGCAGTGGAACCACATTTGATTGTCCTCGTGCGTGACTCGCGGTTATCTGGTGGCGAACGCGACCTGCCGTTGATACGTCGCGCAATCACAGCGAACAAAAAGAACGGGAATACACCCGGCCCGAGGACATTCGACATGACCCGACATCAGCACATCCTTGCCTGGCTCAACGACGTCGCCAGCGACCTGCATGCCACCCGGCAGGATATCCACGCCCATCCGGAACTCGGTTTCGAGGAAAGTCGCACCTCGGCGCTGGTCGCCAAGTCTCTCGAAGAGTGGGGCTACGAGGTTCACACAGGTATCGGCAAGACCGGCGTAGTTGGCGTCCTGCGCAACGGCCGCAGCCCGCGCAAGTTGGGGATACGTGCCGACATGGATGCACTGCCGATCATCGAGAACACCGGGGCGGCCTACAGCAGCCGGCATCAGGGCTGCATGCACGCCTGTGGACACGATGGCCACACCGCGATGTTGTTGGGCGCGGCGCGCTACCTGGCGGCGACTCGCCAGTTCGATGGCACGCTGACCCTGATTTTCCAGCCAGCCGAAGAAGGCCAGGGCGGCGCCGAAGCGATGCTCGCCGATGGCCTGCTCGAACGTTTCCCTTGCGACGCACTGTTCGGCATGCACAACATGCCGGGCTTGCCAGCGGGACACCTGGGGTTTCGCGAAGGGCCGATGATGGCTTCGCAGGATTTGCTCACCGTAACCCTCGAAGGCGTGGGCGGGCACGGCTCGATGCCGCATCTGGCGGTAGACCCATTGGTGGCGGCGGCCAGCGTGGTCATGGCGCTGCAAACCGTGGTCGCGCGCAACATCGATGCGCAGCAGGCGGCGGTGGTGACGGTCGGTGCATTGCAAGCCGGCGAGGCGGCCAACGTCATCCCCCAGCAGGCGACCCTGCGCCTGAGCCTGCGGGCGCTGAACGCCCAGGTGCGTGAGCAGACCCTCGACCGAGTGCGCGCGATCATCCAATCCCAGGCGCAAAGCTTCGGTTGCAGTTCGAAAATCGAACACCGTCCGGCTTACCCGGTACTGGTCAATCACGCCGCCGAAACCGAATTCGCCCGGCAAGTCGGCGTCGAGTTGGTCGGTGCCGATGCCGTCGATGGCAACACCCCCAAACTGATGGGCAGCGAGGACTTCGCCTGGATGCTGCAACGCTGCCCCGGCGCCTACCTGTTCATCGGCAACGGCGTGTCGCGGCCGATGGTGCATAACCCCGCCTACGACTTCAACGACGACATCCTGCTGACCGGGGCTGCGTATTGGGGCGCGCTGACCGAGAGCTGGCTCAAGCCGGCCTGACCCTTTCACTTTCTACTGCCGCTGGACCGGGCGCGTCGAGTCGCGTTCGGCATCACCCAACAGGTTATTGGAGAGTTCCCCATGCACACTTCGAGCACAGGTGTTTCGCGCACCCGGCAGGTGGTCGCTGCCGTTATCGGCAACGCGCTGGAATGGTATGACTTCATTGTTTACGGCTTTCTGGCGAGCATCATTGCCCGACAGTTTTTTCCGTCGGAAGACGAATACGCGTCGTTACTGATGGCCCTGGCGACGTTCGGCGTCGGTTTTTTCATGCGCCCGGTGGGCGGCATCCTGCTAGGCATGTATTCGGACCGCAAAGGCCGCAAGGCGGCGATGCAGATGATCATCCGCTTGATGACCGTGTCGATCGCGCTGATCGCCTTTGCGCCGAACTATGCCGCTATCGGCATGGGCGCCCCGTTGTTGATCGTAGTGGCGCGGATGCTTCAGGGTTTTGCCACCGGCGGCGAATACGCCAGTGCCACGGCGTTCCTGGTGGAAAGCGCGCCAGCGCACCGCAAGGGGTTGTACGGTTCGTGGCAGTTGGTGGGGCAATGCCTGGCGGTGTTTTCCGGGGCAGGGATGGTGGCGCTGTTCACCCATCTGCTGACCCCCGAGGCCCTGGACAGCTGGGGCTGGAGGATTCCGTTCATGATCGGCCTGTTGATCGGCCCGGTCGGCCTGTGGATTCGCAAGCACATGGAGGAACCGGAAGAATTTCTCGAGGCACGCAAACAAGCCAAAGGCGCGAGCCCGGGTTTGCTGCAAGTGATCCGCGAACATCGCCGCGCCATCCTGGTGTCGATGGGCCTGGCGTGCGGCGCGACGGTGTCGTTCTACGTGGTGCTGGTGAACATGCCGACCTTCGCTCACAAAAACCTTGGCTTGCCGCTGGATCAGGTGCTACTGGTGCAAATGCTCGCGGTGGCGGTGATGACCGTGGTGATTCCGCTGTCTGGCGCATTGTCGGACCGTCTCGGTCGCCGTCCGGTGTTGATGGCTTTCACCCTGGCATTTTTCCTGATGGTGTATCCGCTGTACGTGTGGGTCGCGGCGGCGCCCTCGGTGGAGCGCTTGCTGGTGATGCAACTGCTGTTGTGCAGTTCGATTGGCGGCTTCTTTGGTCCGGCACCGACGGCGCTGGCCGAGCAGTTTCCGATCGAAGTGCGTTCCACTGGCGTGTCGGTGGCCTATAACGTTGCGGTCATGGTGTTCGGCGGTTTTGCTCCGCTGATCGTCACCTGGCTGAGCAAGGTGTTGGCGACACCGGTGGCGCCTTCGTTCTACGTGTTGTTCGCTTGCGTGCTGACGCTGTTGGGCACTTACTGCATGCAGGAAGCACCACGGGCAAAGCGATCCGTTGCACTTGAACTTGGGGTGAAACCTTGAACATGAATCCGATTGTTGAAATGGACGCCGATGCATTGTCCCGCGCTATCCACGGGCGGCAGGTGTCCTGTCGTGAAGTGATGCAGGCCTACCTGGCGCAGATCGAGCGCTTCAATCCACAGGTCAATGCGCTGGTATCGCTGCGACCTGCCGAGGAGCTGCTGGCAGAGGCCGACGCCTGCGACCGACAACTGGACCAGGGCCAGTCCCGTGGCTGGATGCATGGCATGCCGCAAGCGGTGAAGGACCTGGCGGCCACCGCCGGGTTGCGCACGAGCATGGGATCAACGCTGTTCGCCGAACACATTCCACAGCACGATGCCATCAGTGTGGCGCGGGTTCGTGATTGCGGCGCGATCATCATCGGCAAGTCTAACGTGCCGGAATTCGGCCTCGGCTCGCAGACCTACAACAGCGTGTTCGGCACCACCACCAATGCCTACGACCCGACATTGATTGCCGGTGGCAGCAGCGGCGGGGCGGCGGTGGCGCTGGCGTTGCGCATGCTGCCGGTAGCCGACGGCAGTGACATGATGGGCTCGCTGCGCAACCCGGCGGCGTTCAATAACGTGTTTGGTTTGCGTCCGTCCCAGGGCCGCGTGCCGCATGGCCTGCAGCCGGAGGTGTTTGTCCAGCAACTGGCCACCGAGGGGCCGATGGGCCGCACCGTCACCGATGTCGCGCGTTTGCTCGGGACCCAGGCCGGGTACGACCCTCGCGTGCCATTGTCATTGACTCAGTGCCCGCAGGTTTTCCATCAGTCGCTGGCACGGGACTTCAGCGAGGTCCGCGTGGGTTGGCTGGGCAACTACAACGGTTATCTGCCGATGGAGCCTGGCGTAATGAGCTTGTGCGAGTCGGCGCTGCAGGACTTTGCGAGCCTGGGCTGCAAGGTCGAAGCCTGTCAGCCGGATTTCTCCATGGAACGCCTGTGGCAGACTTGGTTGGTGCACCGTCACTGGCTGGTGCACGGCAATCTCGGTGCGTTGTATGCCGACCCGCGCAAGCGCGAACAACTCAAGCCCGAAGCCCAGTGGGAAATCGAGGGTGGCCTGCGCCTGACTGCGGCCGATGTCTATCAAGCCTCGGTCAGCCGCAGTGAGTGGTATCGCGCCTTGAACGAATTGTTCGAGCGTTACGATTTCCTGCTGTTGCCCACTGCCCAAGTGTTCCCTTTTGATGCACAAACCCCTTGGCCGCGTGTGGTCGGCGGGCAAGATATGGACACCTATCACCGCTGGATGGAAGTGGTGATAGGTCCAACCCTGGCAGGTTTGCCAAGCATGAACGTACCGGTGGGTTTCAACCCGGCCGGACTGCCGATGGGCCTGCAAATCATTGGCCCGGCCCAGGCTGACCTTGCGGTTTTGCAGCTGGCTTACGCCCATGAGCAGCTAACGCAATGGGTTACGCGTCGGCCACCCGGTTGTCTGCAAACTGCGTGAAACCTTCGGGCAGGCCCGCATCTTGCTGTGCTTTTTAATAAAAAGAGAGCAGCGATCATCCGATCCGGGCTTGGGGATATCGAATCCATGGAAAACAAGGCAGAAACCGGCAGCGTACGTTCCGTCGAGCGCGCTTTGGCGATCGTCGAGTTGCTGGGCGAGCATCAGGCATTGGGCCTGGAGGAGTTGCACTACTTGACCCGCCTGCCCAAGGCCACGGTGTCGCGCATGTTGCTGACGTTGCAGGAGCAGGGCTGGATCTATCGCGGCTTGAGCGACCGGCGCTACCGCTTGTGTGCCAAGCGCCTGTTCGGTGACAGTCGGCAACGCTTCAAGCGGCGCCTGGTGGAAAGCGCCGCGCCGCTGTTGCTGGAGTTATGCGAGCGCACCGGCTTGGTGGCGGACCTGTCGTGCTTCGATGGCGAACGGGTGGAGGTGATGGAAAGTGCGATCCCCTCGGTGCTGCGCAAACGCTATCCGAACAACTGCCAGATCGTCGGCCAGCATGCCAGCCTGTTTCACTCGGCCATGGGCCGAGCCTGCCTCGGTGAACTGGAACGTCATGAGGTGGAACGCCTGGCCGAGCGTGAACGGGTGAGCGACGAATCTCTGTTCAGCGCCACCGAACAGGCATTGCATCAAGGTTTCGGCCAGCGCACCGAAGGCTACTGGGAATACCCGGTGCGCCTGCCCTTCCTGATTCGTGCGGTGGCCTTGCCGATTCACACCGATGGTCGGCTGGTCGGCAGCATGGCGTTGCACTGGCCGATGGACCAGGCACCGGTGGAGCGCGTGCTGAGCCTGCACCTCAACAGCCTCGCCGCCACGATTGGCGATGTGCAGCAGGCGATGGCTTGATTGACGCCTAACCTGTAGGAGCGAGCCTGCTCGCGATGGTCGTTAACGATAACGCGGGGTTGCAGGATAAACGTGGTGCTCTTGAGTCCATCGCGAGCATGCTCGCTCCTACAAGTTTGCAATTGGCTCGTGGGCAGTTAAGGTTCAGCACAGGTTTATCTGCCCCCACGAGTTTTTATGTTCAAGCGGTCTGTCACCCAAACCCTCGCCTGCCTGCTATTGGCCGGCGCTTCGCTGTCGGCCCAGGCTAACTGGTATCTGGACGGCGAATCCTCGCGGCTGTCGTTCGTCAGCACCAAAAACGCCAATGTTTCCGAAGTGCAGCGCTTTTTAGTGTTGCACGGCAAAGTCGATCCCAACGGCAAGGCCGAGGTAGAAGTCGAGCTCGAATCGGTCAACAGCGGCGTTCCCCTGCGCGACGAACGCATGCGCAAGGAGCTGTTTGAAATCCAGACCTTTGCCGAAGCGCTGATCAGCACTCAAATCGATCTGCGGCCGATCAACGATCTTGCGCCCGGTGCGCAACTGGAATTGCGCCTGCCGCTGACCGTTGACTTGCACGGCAAGCAACACACCTACAACGCCGAACTGCTGGCCACGCGGCTCGATGACCGGCGTTTCCAGGTGGTGACGCTGGAGCCGGTGGTGATCAATGCCCAGGATTTCGATCTGGCGCCCGGCCTGGAAGCGCTGCGCAAAGTTGCCGACTTGTCGGCCATCAGTCTGTCGGTGCCGGTGGGTGCGGTACTGATCTTCACGGCGCGTTGACATGGCCGGCCCGATCTTTCCCTGGCGTGAAGGCAATCGCTTCGAGTTGCTGGTCGATGGCCCGCAATTTTTCCCACGCATGCTGGTGGCGATTGCCCGCGCCGAAGAACAGGTAGAGCTGGAACTGTACCTGGTGGAGGCGGGCGCTTGCGCCGAAGCCATGGTTCAGGCACTGGTCCAGGCCGCCGAACGCGGTGTGCGGGTGCGCTGTCTGTTCGATGATTACGGCAGCCTCGCGTTTACCCTGACCCTGCGCCAGCGACTCATGGCCGCCGGCGTCGAACTGCGCTTCTACAATCGCCTGAGCTGGCGGCGCTGGGTCGGCAATTTCTACCGCGATCACCGCAAGCTGCTGCTGGTGGACCAGAGCATGGCTGTGGTTGGCGGCACCGGTGTGACCGATGAGTTCTGGACGCCAAACGAGGACGTCAGCGAGTGGCACGAGGTGATGGTGGAAATCACCGGCCCGCTGGTGCTCGACTGGCAATTGCTGTTCGATCGCCAGTGGATCGCCAACCGCCATCGTCGCGCCTGGCGACCGGCCTCGCATTTCGGTCTACCACGCCTGCCCCGTGTGCCGGCCATGGGCGAGGGCATGGGCCGGGTCGCCTATGCCGACGCCCGCCAGCACCGAGACATCCTGCAATCGCTGATTCGCGCATTGAACAGCGGGCAGAAGCGGATCTGGCTGGCGACCCCGTATTTCCTGCCGACCTGGAAAGTCCGCCGTTCACTGCGCCGCGCGGCCTCCCGCGGGGTCGATGTGCGGCTGCTGTTGACCGGGCCACGCACCGATCACCCGTCGGTGCGGTACGCCGGGCATCGCTACTACCCGCGACTGCTCAAGTCCGGAGTGAAGATTTTCGAGTACCAGCCGTGTTTCCTGCATCTGAAAATGGTCCTGATCGATGACTGGGTGAGCATCGGCTCGTGCAACTTTGACCACTGGAATTTGCGTTTCAACCTGGAGGCCAATCTTGAAGCGTTAGACCCTGAATTGACCCGTGACGTGGTGGCGAGCTTCGTGAAGGACTTCTCGCTAAGCCAGGAAGTCAGCCTGGAGGCATGGCAACGCCGACCGCTGTGGAAACGGGTCAAACAGCGGGCGTGGGGGTGGGTGGACCGGCTGGTGGTGAATCTGCTGGATCGACGGGGATAGTCGTTTCACCACAAACCAAATGTGCGAGCGGGCTTGCTCGCGAAAGCGGTCTGTCAGTCGACATCATCGTCGTTTGACAGTCCGTCTTCGCGAGCAAGCCCGCTCCCACAGTGGTTTTGTGTTGCTTCAGGGGTTAGAGCAGTTCGAAGCTCTGTTGTGTCACGTCCTGGGAGTCCAGGCCGATCTGCACGTTGAACTTGCCTGGTTCGGCTGCGTACTTGAGTTGGGTGTTGTAGAACTTCAAGTCGTCTTCGGTAATGGTGAAGTGCACGACTTTCTGTTCACCGGCCTTGAGCATGACTTTCTGGAAGTTCTTCAGCTCCTTGATCGGGCGGATCATCGAACCGGTCTCGTCCTGGATATACAGCTGCACCACGGTTTCACCGTCACGCTTGCCGGTATTTTTCACCGTGATGCTGGCGTCGAGCTTGCCGGTCTTGTTCAGGGTGGTCGACGACAGCGCCATATCCGACAGGCTGAAATCGGTGTAGCTCAGGCCGTAGCCGAACGGGTAAAGGGGCCCGGTGGTGTCATCGAAATATTGCGAGGTGTAATTGCCCGGTTTGCCCGGGGTGAACGGCCGGCCAATGGTCAGGTGGTTGTAGTAGGTCGGAATCTGCCCTACCGAGCGCGGGATGGTGATTGGCAGTTTGCCCGACGGGTTGTAGTCGCCGAACAACACGTCGGCGATGGCATTGCCGCCCTCGGTGCCGCTGAACCAGGTTTCCAGGATCGCGTCGGCCTGTTCCTTCTCTTCGAGAATCGACAGCGGACGGCCGTTCATCAGCACCAGCACCAGCGGCTTGCCGGTGGCTTTCAGGGCGCGAATCAGCTCGCGCTGGTTTGGCGGAATGTTCAGGTCAGTACGACTCGACGATTCGTGGGACATGCCACGGGACTCGCCGACGGCGGCAACGACAACATCGGCATCCTTGGCGGCTTTCACCGCTTCGTCGATCAGCACATTGGCCGGACGCGGGTCATCCACCACTTCCGGCGCGTCGAAGTTGAGGAAGTTCAGGTAACCGAGAATTTTCGGATCGCTGGTGATGTTGGCGCCACGGGCGTAGATCAGCGTCGATTTATCACCCAGGGCGTTGGTCATGCCGTCGAACAGGGTCACCGATTGCGCAGGGCGACCGGCGGCGGCCCAACTGCCCATCATGTCGATCGGCGCCTTGGCCAGCGGGCCGACCAGGGCGATTTTCGCGGTTTTCTTCAGCGGCAGGGTTTCGTTCTGGTTCTTCAGCAACACCAGGCTGCGACGGGCCACATCACGGGCCTCGGCACGGTGCAGGCGGCTGTCGGCGTAGGTGTCGGCCGGATCGTCCTCGGCCTTGCCGATGCGCAGGTACGGGTCCTTGAACAGTCCCATGTCGTACTTGGCGTCCAGCACCGCACGCACGGCGTTGTCGATGTCGCTCTGCTGGATCTCGCCGGCCTTGAGCAGCCCCGGCAGTTCCTTGCCGTACAGGGTGTCGTTCATGCTCATGTGGATGCCGGCCTTGATCGCCAGCTTCGCCGCCTCACGACCATCGCGAGCGACACCATGCTTGATCAGCTCGAAAATCGCTCCGTGGTCGCTGACGGCCAGGCCCTTGAAACCCCATTCCTTGCGCAACAGGTCGTTCATCAGCCAGGTGTTGGCGGTGGCCGGCACGCCATTGACTGAGTTCAGCGCGACCATGACCCCGCCGGCGCCGGCGTCAATCGCGGCGCGGTAAGGCGGCAAGTAGTCCTGGTACATCTTGACCGGGCTCATGTCGACCACGTTGTAGTCGCGACCGCCTTCGACTGCGCCATACAGGGCGAAGTGCTTGACGCTGGCCATGATGCTGTCGGCGGCGTTCGCGCCCGTGCCCTGGAATGCCTTGACCATCACCCCGGCAATACGTGATACCAGGTAAGTGTCCTCGCCGAAGCCTTCGGAAGTGCGGCCCCAGCGCGGGTCGCGGGAGATGTCGACCATTGGCGCAAAGGTGATGTCGAGGCTATCGGCCGCGGCTTCCTTGGCGGCGATGCGCCCGGACAGGCCGATGGCGTCCATGTCCCAGCTCGAGGCCAGGGCCAGCGGGATCGGGAAAATGGTGCGGTGGCCGTGGATCACGTCGTAGGCGAAGAACATCGGGATCTTCAGGCGGCTGCGCATGGCCGCGTCCTGCATCGGACGGTTTTCCGGGCGGGTGATCGAGTTGAACGTACCGCCGATGTTGCCTGCCGCGATTTCCTTGCGAATCAGCTCCCGGGGCATTTCCGGGCCGATGCTGATCAGGCGCAACTGGCCGATTTTTTCATCGAGGGTCATCTGCTTCATCAGGTTGCTGACGAAAGCGTCCTTGTTCTCCAGGGGTGCGGGCGTCGTGGCGGCCAGTGCGTTATGACTGGCCAGGCTGACGAACAGGCCCAGCAAACACAGCTTCTTCATGAATAGTTTTCTCAAGGGCCCAAGCGGCGATGTAAATGCCGGCCAGCCAAAATTTAGGGAGCGACTATTGTTGTTCGGGGGCTGCTTGGAAAAGCGGCAACCGAATGCCCGATGCGATTTTTGCGCAGGGCATCTTTTAGCCCATTGCCCGGATGCAATCCAGTGGCGCGGCCGATTATGCCCCAAGAGCCGGCCGAGAGGGTCGCCGGTTGTTTTTTCCATGAAATGTGAAGGGAGTACCACCCTGATGAATGTTCGACAGTCCTACCGGTCGAGGCTGCAAGTCGTCACCTTGCTGATGCTGGCCACGTTGCTGACCGCCTGCGGCATCAACAACATACCGACCCTCGATGAACAGGCCAAGGCGGCCTGGGGCCAGGTGCAGAACCAGTATCAGCGCCGTGCCGACCTGATTCCCAACCTGGTGGAAACCGTGAAGGGCTACGCCGCGCATGAGAAGGAAACCCTGACGGCCGTGATCGAAGCCAGGGCCAAGGCCACCTCGATCCAGGTCGATGCCTCCACACTCGACAACCCGGAAAAGCTCAAGCAATACCAACAAGCCCAGGATCAACTCAGCGGCGCCTTGAGCCGCCTGATGGTGGTGTCCGAGCGTTATCCGGACCTGAAGGCCAACCAGAACTTCCTGGCCTTGCAATCGCAGCTTGAAGGCACCGAGAACCGGATCAGCGTGGCCCGGCGCGATTTCATCCTGGCGGTGCAGAAATACAACACCGAGATCCGCACGTTCCCCGGTCGCCTGTGGCACAGCGTGCTGTACAGCAGTCTGCCGGAACGCGAGACCTTCGAGGCCACACCGGGGTCGGAAAAGCCACCTGAAGTCAAATTCTGATCTGGATGAATAACCCTGTAGGAGCTGCCGCAGGCTGCGATCTTTTGACTTTGCTTCTCAAGATCAAAAGATCGCAGCCTGCGGCAGCTCCTACGGTTGGATCGATGAGGTTGCCAATGCGAGCGTTGAAGATCGGCCTGGTGCTGTTGCTGTGGGTGTTTGCCCTGGCGGTCCAGGCTCAATTGAAGTTCCCGGAGCTGACCGGGCGGGTGGTGGACAACGCCCAGATGATCGAGCCTTCGGTGCGCGAGCAGTTGACGCAACAGCTTCAGGCCCATGAAAAAGCCACCGGTGAGCAGCTTGTGGTCGTGACTTTGCCGGACTTGCAGGGCACCGACATTGCCGATTTCGGCTATCAACTGGGCCGTTACTGGGGGATCGGCCAGAAAGACAAGAACAACGGCGCGCTGCTGATTGTTGCCCGTGATGAGCGCAAACTGCGCATCGAAGTCGGTTACGGCCTGGAAGATCGCCTGACGGACGCCCAGAGTTCGGTGATCATCCATCAGGTCATCACCCCGGCGTTCAAGGCGGGCAATTACAGCAAAGGCATCAGCGACGGGGTGGCAGCGATGCTGGTGGTACTTGGCGGCAATCCCCTGGACGAACCCTCGACTGTCTACGAGTCCCGCGGCGATCCGGGCGATGATTTCATGTCGCGGCATCCGGGGCTGTTCATATTCCTGGTGTTGTTGTTCATCCTGACAGTATTCGTTTGCCAAATGCTCGGTATCCTTCCGGCTGGTCGCGGCGGCTCCGGTGGTTCCGGTGGCGGTTTTGGCGGCGGTGGATTCGGCGGTGGTGGCGGTGGGGGCTTCAGTGGTGGAGGGGGCAGTTTCGGTGGCGGCGGTTCGTCGGGCGGCTGGTGATGACACAGTAAAAAAAACAATAGCGAGCAGGCATTCAACGACATGGCATTACTGACTGAACACGAACAACGCAAGGTTGCCGAGGCGATTGCCCGGGTCGAGCGCGACACCGATGCGGAACTGGTCACAGTGCTGGCGGCCCGTGCCGATGACTATGTATACGTCCCGCTGCTCTGGGCCAGCCTGCTGGCACTGGTGCTGCCCGGGATCGTGCACTACCTGACCGGCTGGTTGACCTTGCACAGCCTGCTGCTGGTGCAATGGATCACCTTCATCGTGCTGTGCCTGGTATTGCGAATACCGAAAATCACCACGTACCTGGTTCCGCGTTCGGTGCGTCACTGGCGTGCCTCGAACCTGGCGCGCCGGCAATTCCTGGAGCAGAACCTGCACCACACGGTGGGCAGTACCGGAATCCTGATTTTTGTCTCCGAAGCCGAGCGCTATGTGGAAATCCTGGTGGATGAAGGTATTTCCAGTCGGCTGGACAACAGCCATTGGGATGCGATTGTCGCGGCGTTCACCCGGCAGGTGCGACAGGGTCAGACGTTGCAGGGTTTTGTCACCTGCGTCGAGGCGTGCGGTGAGTTGCTCAGGGTGCACGTTCCGGTGACGCATGAGCGTAATGAGCTGCCAAATCGACTGGTGGTGCTCGGCTAGGGCTGGTTATCGAACACTTTTGTAATGCTTGGCGGTACAACTGCGGCAAGTTGTTTGGCTACTGTTCAGTCTTCAACATCTCCCTCCAATACCGAACGCCCTGTGATGGGTGTTCTGACGCAGAGGGAGTATTTATGTCAACGCATCTACCGCTCGACTCTTTTGCCGGTGCCGCCCCCAACGGCGGGAGAGATGTATCGCCGGTCCATCTGACAGCGAAAGAAATACAAGCCTTAATATGGTGTTACAAGGGCAAGACTTCCTGGGAGATCGCCAGGATCCAGAATTGCTCACCCACCACGATCAATTTTCACTTCTTCAACATTCGCCGAAAGTTTGCTGTCAGGTCCCGTCATGCCGCCTTGCTCAAAGCCATAGAATCGGGAGTTATTGTCATCGACGACGTCGATGAGCGAGGCCTCCATGAACTGGACTGATTCGGCTTATAACAGCATCAGTGGGCTCCTGCTGGGGTTGGGGGTCGCGACGCTGCCTGCAATTGATGGCGAAGCGCTATTCGGTGCATCGCTTGGAGCGTGGCTGGTCACTACCACTCGCGTTGACTTCAAGGCCTGGCAGCGTATTGGTTCCTGGGTGCTATCGGCGGGGGTCGGTTATCTATTTACCCCCGTGGCGTTGCCGCTGGCGCCTTTCCTGACTGCTGGGGTAACGGCATTTATGTGTGCGCTGATCATTATTCCCATCAGCATCAAGGTGATGCAGTGGGTCGACAGTGCTGGCCTGGGCGAAATTATTGAGCGCCTTAAAGGGCGACGCTGAGGGATGTTAATTCATCATGGTCAAGTGTCCTGGCAATATTGCCCGTCTTAAGTGTCTTCAAGTAAAGCGCATATGACCTTATGTTTCGCGCAGCTGTTGAAGTGTTGACAGGATAGACGCCATCTCTGAAAGTTTGAGTTCCATTTCACGCAGGCGGCGTTTTTCCTCCAGAGCATGTTGTATGGCGTTGCGATCTTCTTCATTGAGCAATCGCCACATCGCGAGAATTGTATTTTCCCGTGTGACTGTTTCCTGGTTTTGTTCCAAGGCATTGCCAGCAGTGCTTTGCCGCAGGATCGGTCCTTCGCCAAGCAATAACCAGTCAAGTGAAATGCCGCGGGCCTGGGCGATTTCTACGCATAATGAGTACGGTGTGCTGTCTCGACCTTTCCAGCTGCTGAGGGTTTGCGGACTGACTTTCAGCGCAGAAGACAGGGAGGCATCACTTTTTGTACCAGTAATTTGTTTTAGGCGGGCTAAAACAGTCTGAGATTTTTTGCTACGCAATTTGAGCCTCTACCTTTTGACACATGCTTTTTGAGTGCTTAATGTATGCGCAATGAGTATTTTTATAATGAGTAATCAATCTTCAACTATGAGTCAGATGAATGTGATGTCGAAACTTCCTAATGGTAGCAGGGTGATTTCCTACATGTTTGGTTCTTGCCCATCGCACCGTTTTCCGCTGCACTTGCTTTTATCAGGTGAGCGTCACTTGCAGCGCCAGGTTGCAGCGATCCTCGCTCGCAGCAGTATTGCGTTTGATTATGTTGATTACCACCCGATGAACAGTGGGACCCAAGCATGAGTACTTACAAAATGGTGTGTCCGCATTGCTTGAGCCGCATGCGAATCCGCACCAGCGAAGGCCGACATATTTTCCTGCGGGTGGCTTACTTGCAATGCACGTCGGAAGCCTGCGGCTGGTCGGTTCGGGCCGAGTTCGAAATGACCCACGAGCTCTCTCCCAGTGGCATGCCCAATCCTGCCGTACGCCTGCCTTTCGCCGGACCCGATTTGCGGCACGCCGCCCGGCCCGTTGCGCCAATTGAGTCGACGACGTCGGCGCCTCTGGAGTCATGAACATGGGCGCAACTGTTGAAGACGATGATTTGAACGAGCAATTGTTGACCATTGCCCAAGGGTTTTTGGCGCGCCATGAAAGCGATGCGGTCGTTGATGACCAGGTGCTGTTCTGTCGTGCCGTGAAGCACTTGCAAGGGATTGACGTGCCGATGCACCTGGCGGAGCGGCTGGTCAGCCATGCTTATGGGGAGCTCAAGTCCTGCAATGATCGACGACGCCTGGACATCGGCGCCAGCTCCGAAACCGTCGCTGTCATCACTGATCCGGCCAATGGCCTGACGTGGGCCGTACCGGTAGGATTGATCGTCAGGCATGTGATCAATTCACCGAGCAATCGCAAACTTCGGCTGGTGGAGCCCTGAGGTATCGGCCATTACACTGCAGGTCTGGGGGGGATGACCGGGCCTGCGAAAAATAACCCCGTGCCCAAAACCCGCATCCCCCCTAAAATACCGGGCATTCTCCGATTTGCTCTGCCCGAGGCCGTTTTTTCCATGTCCGTCACCGCCACCCCCGCCAGCCTCGCGCCGGACCATCACTCCCAGTTCATCGACCTGCTGCAATCGAGCCTGGATCAGAACGCCTTCATCAAGCTGGTGCTGGCCAAGTACGCTGGCGATGAAGCGGACTTGCAGCGCATCATCATCAAGCCGGTGACGGTCAAGGCGCAGGCTTGCCTGTCCTTCGTCTATCGGTACAAGACCCGCGACATCACCAAGAACCTGCCATTGGCCGAAAGTGTGGCCCTCATCAAAGACTTGTTGCCGGCATCGTTCAAGAATGCGCATTTGTTGTCATTGACGGATGAAGCCCAGCTCGAATACAGCAAAAAGGGCAAATCTTCGCTGTTCAAGAGCAAACCCCAGCAATTGCGTGAAGTGCCATCCGCCGGGCACAACCGTGAGAAAAACCGCTTTCTCGATTTGAACCGACCCTTTCTCGCCGACTTGGGCGTCACCAACAAGCAGCATGAATTAATCCCTGCGATGTCGCGCAAGTGGAAGCAGATCAACAAGTTCATCGAAGTTTTCAGCCATGCGCTGACCTCGTCGCCACTGGCCCTGGATAGCCCGGTTCGCGTGGCCGACTTCGGCTCCGGCAAGGGTTACCTGACGTTTGCGATCCATGACTATCTGCGCAACACCCTGAAGGCCGAGGCGCAAGTGACGGGTGTCGAGTTGCGTGAAGACATGGTCAGCCTGTGCAACGCCGCCGCGGCAAAGCTCGAGCACCCGGGGCTGGTCTTCAAGTGCGGTGATGTACGCAGCGTGGCACCGAGCGAGCTGGATGTGATGATCGCGCTGCATGCCTGCGACATCGCCACGGATTATGCGATTCACACCGGCATTCGTTCCGGTGCCTCGATCATCATGTGTTCGCCGTGCTGTCACAAACAGATTCGCCTGCAAATCCAGAGCCCGGCATTGCTCAAGCCGATGCTGCAGTACGGCTTGCACCTGGGACAGCAGGCGGAAATGGTCACCGACAGCTTGCGTGCGCTGTTCCTCGAAGCCTGCGGTTACGAGACCAAGGTGTTCGAGTTCATCTCGCTGGACCACACCAACAAGAACAAGATGATCCTGGCGGTCAAGCGTGCCGAACCGGGTGATCCGGCCCAGCTGTTGGCGAAGATCCAGGAACTCAAGGCGTTCTACCACATCACCGAGCATTGCCTGGAAACCCTGTTGCGGGCTGACGGTTACCTCTGAAAGCCGTTCGATTTACGCCGTGGCAATGCGTGCGGGCTTGACCGCCGTCTTGCATCCCAGCACGACGGTCAGGATCACCCCGCCAGCAAACAACCACGTAATCGGTTCGACGTGTTCGCCAAAGAACAGCGCGGAAAAGCCGATGGTGAAGAAAATCTGCAGCAACTGGATCTGGCTGACCCGGGCAATGCCACCGATGGCCAGCCCGGCATACCAGGCAAAGAACCCGATGAATTGCGAAAACAGCGAGACGTAGCCGAAGGCCCACCAGGTCTTGGACGAAATCTCGCCCTGGTGTTGCAACCCAAGGTACAGCACCGGCCCGATCAATAGCGGGGTCGACAGCACCAGTGCCCAGCAGATCACTTGCCAGCCGCCCATTTCCTTGGCCAACCGGCCACCTTCGGCGTACCCCAGGCCGCCGACCGCAATTGCGCCGAGCATCAACAGGTCGCCCGCCTGAATGCTGCCGGCCCCGCTGATCAGTGCGTAACCGAGCACCAGCGCACTGCCCAGCGCGGCGCAGGCCCAGAAGGCTTTCGACGGGCGTTCGTGGGACAACCACGCGGCGTACAGCGCCACACACAGTGGCTGCAAGCCATTGACCAGCGCGCCATGGGACGCCGGCAAGGTTTGCATGGCCCAGGCCGATAGGTCTGGAAAACCGAGGATCACCCCGGCAATCACCAGCGTCAGGCCTTTGACCTGCTTCCAGGTTGGCCATTTCTCGCGCCGCCACAACAACAGCAACGCCGCGGGAACAGCCGCGAACAGTGCCCGGCCGAGGCCATTAAGCAGTGGATGCATCTCTTGTACGACGATGCGCGTGAAGGGCAGGGTAAGGCTGAAGATCACAACGCCGAGCAGGCCCAGGGCCATGCCGGTGTTTTCGCGGGTGGACATGATGGCAACCAGAATTTAATAGATGCTGTTATCTAGCCATAAACCCAAGGTAGCCGGCTGTTACAGCTAGGCGCAGAGTTATCCGTACAGTTGGGAGCGAAGCTCCCAACGTAGGAGCTGCCGCAGGCTGCGATCTTTTGATCTTGTTTTTAAGTCAATATCAAAAGATCGCAGCCTGCGGCAGCTCCTACCAAGTGATCGGCGTAGTAGCAGGTTATTACCCACCCCCACGGATAAGGACTACCTTGAATACTCCTGCTTGCCCATGCATTTCCCAGAGGAGTCCTCCCCATGGCCGCGAAAAAAATTCTGATGCTGGTCGGCGATTACGTCGAAGACTATGAAGTTATGGTGCCGTTCCAGGCCCTGCTGATGGTCGGTCACACGGTGCATGCCGTTTGCCCGGACAAGAGCGCCGGCCAAACCGTGCGCACCGCTATCCATGACTTCGAAGGCGACCAGACCTACAGCGAAAAACCCGGTCACCTGTTTGCCCTGAACTTCGATTTCGCCAAGGTCAATGCGGCGGATTACGACGCCGTGCTGATACCCGGAGGTCGTGCGCCAGAGTACTTGCGCCTGAATGAAAAAGTGTTGGAACTGGTGCGCGATTTCGACAAGGCCGGCAAGCCGATCGCCGCCGTGTGCCACGGAGCACAATTGTTGGCCGCCGCCGGGATTCTTGAGGGGCGTGAGTGCAGCGCTTACCCGGCCTGTGCACCAGAAGTGCGCCTGGCGGGCGGTACGTTTATCGATATCCCGGTGACGGACGGCCATGTTCAAGGCAATCTGGCGACGGCACCGGCCTGGCCTGCCCACCCGAGCTGGCTCGCCGGTTTTCTCGGCTTGCTGGGCACAAAAATCACGCTGTAACAAAGGACCCGTCCATGTGCGAGCTCTACGTCAAGGCCGATCCGATTCTCTACGAATCACGCTCCCGCTCGCTGCGCATTTGCGGGGTGGTCACCACCTTGCGGCTGGAGAATCAGTTCTGGGACATCCTCAGCGAAGTCGCCGAGAGCGACGGTATGACCACCAATCAGTTGATTGCCAAGCTGTATGAGGAAGTCATGGACTACCGTGGCGAGGTGGTCAATTTCGCCTCGTTCCTGCGGGTGAGTTGTACGCGATATTTGAGCCAGCGGCGGATTGCTCCTCCTCAGATGAGTGTGGTGCGAACGGCGTGAAAATCAAAAGATCGCAGCCTTCGGCAGCTCCTACAGGGATCGATGTAGGAGCTGCCGAAGGCTGCGATCTTTTGATCTTGTTGTTCCGGTGGTCTTTACTCTGAAGCGCGCAACCTCTCAATCGCCAAGGAGAAAAGAACATGTCCGGATGGTACGAAGTGAGCAAGAGCAGCAGCGGTCAGTTCAGGTTCGTTCTGAAGGCGGCGAACGCCGAAACCATTCTGACCAGCGAGTTGTACAGCACCCGCGCCGCGGCCGACAAAGGCATCGCGTCAGTCCAGGCCAACAGTCCGCTGGATGAGCGCTACGAGAAGAAAACTACCAAGGATGGCCATCCTTATTTCAACCTCAAGGCGGGCAACCACGAGATTATTGGCAGCAGCGAAGCCTATTCCTCTGCATCCGCGCTTGAGAAAGGCATCGCCAGTGTAAAGGCGAACGGCCCGACCAAGGTGATCAAGGACAAGACCTTGCCGGTGCTCTAACACTCAACACAAATCCCCTGTGTGAGCGAGCCTGCTCGCGAATGCGGTTTAACAGTCAGCAAGATGTTGACTGACACGCCGCCATCGCGAGCAGGCTTGCTCCCACAGGAAGAATGCATGCCATTGTGGGAGCGAGCCTGCTCGCGAAGGCATCAGCTCAAACCACTAAACTTCCACTGGAACCGCTAGCTTCGGGCTACCCAGCGCATGGGTCTTGGAATCAAAAAACCGCAACTCAACCCCAGTCCCCTCGAACAGCTTCGCGTAATGCCGCTTCTGGTGCTGGACGAACGCCTTGCTGCGCGGGTAAATCGAGATGGCCACACTCTTCGGTTTCGCCACGCGCAAGGCGTGCACGATGTGACTGTCCTGCTCGCCCAATGCATGCCCGAAAATGCACAACCCGCCGCCATGGCCGAGTAACTGCTCGTAGCAGAACGACAGGTAGTCGGAACTGCGGATGGTCTTGAGCTTGTCTGCGCTCGGCCCTTCATTGATGAACAACGGTACATCGTCAAGGGTCTTGATCGTGTTGTTGATGGCGAAATTGCCCAGCAACGTGCCTTCGGTCGACATCAATTTGCGCGCCGTGCCGTCCTGGTTGCGCACCAGGTGCAGACCGCCGTGCAAGTACAGCAAACGGGTTTTGTCGGTGGCGGTAACGCTCAGGTCGAAGGAAGGTTCTGCCCCCTGGAACAGATCGCTGATCGCTTCGGGATGCTGCTGGATCGCCCAGTAATTGAGCAAGTCGTAGTTAGTGGTGAACACCGTACGATAACGGCCCAGTTCCTCACCGATGGTCGCCAGGCTCGAGGCCTCGACCAACCGCCAAGGAATGTGGACGGCGTGCACGGTGTTGATCAGCGCTTCCTTGATCGCGTAGTAACGATTACGCGGTGCGGCAGAGCTGACGGCCAGGGCCTTGTTGACCCGGCTGGTGGTTTTCAAAGCGCTGAGCACCTGCTCGAAACTGCGTGTCTGCAGCGCATCGAACACACTCAACTCGGATGGGCTGAGGGGTTTTTCTTCGACGGTGCGGGCGTTTTCGAACAGCGAGTCGTAACCGAAGTCATCCCACACCGCACGGCTGGCCCCATTACCCACCAGCAAACCGTCGAACGCAGCGCCGCTGCGCAAGACGTTCCAGTCTTCAAGTTGGGCGTCGACATCCTGGAAATCGGTCATTGCGGTGCTCATCTCGAAGCAAAAGGTCTGATGGGCGGCGACTTTATCATGGTCGGGCACTGAGCCTGGTCTGCATCACTCAGATCATCGCGCCAATCGCGGCAGCCGTCAGTTGATGGACGAATCCACTCAGCGCCATCGCATAAGCACCGCCGACCGGCGCTGTTGTGGGACTTGCCGCAGAAGCTGCGCACGCCCAACACGTTCTGACGGTTACTGAAACCTGCAGCGCCTGCAGATAGCAATGCATTCCCCTGTGGGAGCGAGCCTGCTCGCGAAGACTGACTGACAATCAACATTGAACGCTCGGTAACTACTTCAACCCGCAGCCGCCAAAGACTTGGCCGGCATGGCCCCAAACTGAATCAACACCACCCCGCCGATCAGCAACACCGCCCCAGCCAATCGCGGCAGCGTGATGTGCCGCTCCACCAACCCAAACCACCCAAAGTGATCCAGCACCAGCGAGGCCACCACTTGCCCCGCCAGCGCCAACGCCATGAATCCCGAAGCGCCAAGCTTGGGCAGCAACACCAGCGCCAGTGAAATAAAACACACCCCAAATGCACCACCGGCCCACATCCACAGCGGCGCCTTGCCGATGAACGCCATCGATGGCAATGGCAAACGCATCGCCAGCATGATCGGCAGCAACACCAGGATGCTCACCATCAATGAAGCGAGGGTCGCCCACAATGGATGACCCAGGCCGCGCCCGAGATTGGCGTTGATCGCGCTCTGGAACGGCACCACCGCTCCGGCGAATGCAGCAAGGAGCAACAGACCCACCCAATGCAACGTACTCATTTTCATTCTCCAACAGGTTTTGCTGGACTCTAGAGCATTCGTCACGCAGATTTAAATTCCGTTTTACTATCTAGAACATGCATCAGATGAATGATCTGCGGCGCATCGATCTCAACCTGCTGGTAATCCTTGACGCCTTGCTCAACGAGCAACACGTGACTCGTGCGGCCGAGCGCCTGCACCTGAGCCAGCCTGCTGTCAGCCATGCCCTGGCACGCTTGCGCGATCTGCTCGGTGATCCGTTGCTGGTGCGCGCTGGCGCCAGCCTGGTGCCGACTCCTCGAGCGCTTGAGCTGATGGTGCCGCTGGGTGAAGTGTTGGCCCAGGTGCAATCGCTGCTGGCACCGAATGCCTTTGATCCGGCCACGGCCAAACGCACTTTTCGCCTGGCGATGTCTGATTACGGTGCCGCTATCCTCCTGCCGGGTCTGATCCGTACGCTGCGCCGCGAAGCGCCCGGCATCGACCTGCAGATCAGCCACGCCAGCCGTGAAGGCATGCTCGAAGGGGTGCTCAACGGTGATATCGATGCTGCCGCTGGGGTGTTTCCGGAAATGCCCAACGAATTGCGCAGCACGCCGTTGTTCGAAGAGCACTATGTCTGCCTGCTGGACCGCAACAGCCTGGCTGACGCGAGCGTGCTCGAGCTTCGCACCTATTTGAGCCACCCCCACGTCTTGCTGGAAATGCGTGGCAGCGGTACTCCGGAAATCGAGCGCGCCCTGACCCGCCTACGCGAGCGTCGCCGAATCGCCGTCAGCCTGCCGCACTGGAGCGTCGCCCCGCAATTGATCAGCGGCACCGACCTGATCCTCACGGTCGCCTCCCGTGCCTTGCGCGATATCGACGAGCAGTCATTGATTATCGTGCCGCCGCCGTTTGATATCCCGTCGTTCACCTTTGTCCTGGTCTGGCACAAACGCCGGGGCAGCGATCAGGCGTTGAAGTGGCTGAATGCGCAAATCGAGCGAGCCTCAGCTGATATAGACTGGCGCCCATTCACCCAAACAGCGCAAAAGGACTTCCCATGACCTCCTCCCTGCTAATGGCCGTTCTCGCCTCGGGCTTCATCTATGGCATCACGCCAGGGCCTGGGGTATTGGCGGTGTTCGGCATCGGCGCCGCCCACGGAAGGCGGGCGGGGGCGGGGTTTCTCTGCGGGCATTTGTTGGGCGACGTGGTCTGGTGCAGTACCGCATTGATAGCGATTGTCGGTGCGCGGGAAATCGGCAGCACTGCCTTCGATGTACTGGGCGTGCTCAGCGGGCTCTACCTGTTCTGGCTCGGCTGGCGCGCGGTGCGCGCGCGCCAGCGGGTAGGCGAGGCGCCGCAGGGGCCTGCGCGGCAACCATTCTGGCACGGCATTCTGTTCGGCCTGACCAATCCGAAAGCTTACCCGGTGGCAGTGGCCACCTTCACTGCGCTATTGTCCAGCCGGGCAGAATTGCTGACCTGGTCGATGTTGCCGTGGCTGATCGTCTTGAGCTTCGTCGGCGGCCTGCTGGCCTACGCTATCCTCATCGGCATCGTTGGCGCGCGGCGGGTGCGCACCTTGTATCAACGCCATGAACTGGCTATCACCCGGTTATGCGGGCTGATGTTCATCGGTTTCGCCATCAACGCCCTGGCGCATGCACTGCCGGGGCTGGTGACGAACAAAGCGTAACGCTGATTGAAGGGATACGTCGGTTGTGCCGTCGGCGCTCAGGCGCCTGACCGGTCAGGGAGGGTTTCCAATGGCTGCAATGTCCGGACAAAATTACGGCACCATGACCAGCACAAACTCCGCGCCGTTGGCGAGCTACATTGATCTGCTGCTGGACGCCGTTTGCGCGGTCGACAAACAAGGCCGCTTCGTATTTGTCAGCGCGGCGTGCGAGCGCATTTTCGGCTATACCCCCGACGAACTGATCGGCCAGCCAATGATCGACCTGGTGCACCCGGCCGATCGCCAGCGCACCCTCGACGCCGCGCGGGAAATCATGGGTGGCGAACCCAAGCTGAATTTCGAAAACCGCTACCTGCGCAAGGACGGCCGGGTGGTCAATATCCTGTGGTCGGCGCGTTGGTCGGAGGTCGATCAGCTGCGCATCGCCGTGGCCCGCGACATTACCGAGCGTAAGCTGGCCGAATCCCGACAAGCGGCGTTGTATGCGATTTCCGAAGCGGCACATGCCGCGGAAGACTTGCTGGCGTTGTTCAAGCGTATCCATCTGATCATCGGCGAATGGCTACCGGCGTTGAATTTTTCCGTGGCGCTGTACGACGAGCAGTGTGGACAGCTGAATTTTCCCTATCACGTCGACGACCACGAACCGCATCCCGAACAGCCCGGAACCATCACCGCACGCCTTTGCGCGGAGGTCGTCCACAGCGGCCTGCCGATCCTGCTGACGCCGGATCAGAGCGACCTGCCCTTGGAGTTCGAGTCGCTGGTGAGTGGGCAGCATTCGCCGTGCTGGCTGGGTGTACCGCTGAACTCGCAAAACGGCACGATTGGTGCCCTGATCGTCAAAACCAAGCCGGGCGATGAGCGCTACACCGAACAGGACAAGGAGTTGCTGCAATACGTTTGCGCACAAGTCGCGACGGCGATCGAGCGCAAGCAATTGCACACGCGCCTGCAGCACATGGCCCAGTACGACCAGTTGACCCAACTACCCAACCGCGAACTGCTACGGGACCGACTGAAGCTGGCCTTGGCGTCGGCGCTGCAAGAGCGCGGACGCATGGCCCTTTTGTACGTCGATCTGGACCGCTTCAAACAAGTCAACGACACCCACGGGCACGCGGTCGGCGACATGTTGCTGCAAACCGTGGCCAATCGGCTCAAGGGCTGCGTGCGTGAGACCGACACGGTGGCGCGTATTGGTGGTGACGAATTCGTGGTGTTGCTGCACAGCATCCACGCCTCGGGGGATGCCGACTGTGTGGCCGGGAAAATTCGCCAGGTACTGTCTGCGCCCATGCGCCTGGACGGACACAGCTTGCATATCCAGCCAAGCATCGGCGTCGCCCAATACCCCGAACACGGCACTGAAGAAAAGCAGCTGTTCAGGCACGCCGACGAGGCGATGTACAGCGCCAAGCGCGAGCAACACCTGCGGCTCATCTGAAATTATCGCCACCGTTCGTCGTGGCGATAGCAGCTTTTCTAAACCTTTTGATGGATGGAAATTCAGATTCTATGCGGGCAATGGCTCGCCGAGATCATCATCAAGAGGTAGAGAATCATGCCTAACTCAAGAAACTCGAGCTCGGGACACGCCAACGATCGAACGAAGACGTCTGAAGCCGGTCGTAAAGGTGGGAAAACCACGACCACGACTGTTGATAAAGACTCCACGAAGTCCGAGATGGGCCGCAAACCCGGCCAGAAATCCAAGTAATGGATGCAGGTGGTTCTGATTGAGAAGCGGGAGCGAAAGCTCCCGTTTGAATTTTTACTGAGGAGGGCGCGACCATGAACCCTATGGCCACCCGATTACGCAACTGCGGTCTAGCCGCGTTACTGGGCCTGTGTGTCAACAGTGCCTTCGCCCAGACGCCCACCGAATTCATCAACGATGCGTCGGCCAAAGGCATCGCTGACATCGAAGCCAGCCGACTGGCGCACCAGAAGTCCGAATCCAAGGAGGTCAAGGACTACACCATCGTTGTGATCAACGATCGCACGACCGCCAACCAGCACCTGGCCAAAATCGCCAAGCAACTGGATCTGCCGGTGGCACCGCGTGAAGAAGTGATGGAAAAAGCCAAGGCGCTGATGCCGCAAGTCATGGAAGGCGAGACCTTCGACCAGGCCTACGCGGCCAGTCAGGTCAAGACCACCCAGGAAGCCATCGAGCAGCTGGAGCAAACGGCCCAGACCACCGAGGTGCCGCAAATCAAGGCGTTCGCAGAAGAGACCCTGCCAAAGCTGCAGAATCACCTGCAAATGGCCAGGGCCTTGCAAGCCAGTCGCTAACGCTTCGCGTGCGCGGGTGACGTGCGGTCACCCGCGCACGGTCGATCAGCATTTATTCAGATCCTGTTTGCCTTTTTCCTGGACCACGGTGCCATCAATGGAAATGGTCTGGCCTTCGCCAAGGCTGCGGTAGTGCTTTCTCAAGGCTTCCAGCTCCTTGAGGTCCAGGGCTTCGAGCCCGAGCATCGCGTTCTGCGCTTCTTTCGTCACTCGCAGCAACTCATCGACCTTCAGGTGCAGAATGTCGGTGTCGCGGTTCTGTGTGTTCTGGATCAGGAACACCATCAGGAAGGTGATGATGGTGGTCGAGGTGTTGATGACCAGCTGCCAGGTATCGTTGAAACCGAAGATCGGCCCACTGAATCCCCACAGCAAAATCAGGATGATCGCCCCGAGGAATGTCGATGGGCTGCCGGTCCACAAAGCAAGTTTCTGTGCGATTTTTGCGAATTTCATGGCCGTTTTCCTTATAAGAGGGCGCTTGAATTTCAGACAGTGGCGGCGGGGTGAAAATTCGGCTTATTTCAGATCAAAAGATCGCAGCCTGCGGCAGCTCCTACGGGTTGATCCGATGTAGGAGCTGCCGCAGGCTGCGATCTTTTGATCTTGAAGTTTTGCCCATTGAAAGGCTCGCAATGTGTTGCTGGCGTTGTATGGTTACGATTGAAATTTTTTGCCCGTGCTGAAAAAAACAAATGCACCGACAGGAGAACGCAATGAGTTGGTCGGCCAAACAATACGTCGCTTTCGAAGATGAACGCACCCGTCCCGCCCGCGACCTGCTGGCCGCCATCCCGGTTGGGACAGTGCGCTCGGCCATCGACATCGGTTGTGGACCGGGAAACTCGACCGAGTTGCTGGTGGAGCGCTTCGCTGATGCCACGGTGCGAGGGCTGGACAGTTCCACCGACATGATCGAGGCTGCGCGCAAGCGCCTGCCACAGGTGCGCTTCGATGTCGCTGACATCGATACCTGGAATGACACTGGCCCATTCGATGTGATTTTTGCCAACGCGGTACTGCAGTGGGTGCCCGATCACGCAACGTTGCTGCCGGCGCTGGTGAGCAAGCTCGCACCCGGTGGCAGTTTGGCAATCCAGATGCCCGACAACCTCAATCAACCCTCACACCGCTTGATGCGCGAAGTCGCGGCGGACGGTCCCTGGGCGGGCAAACTTGCCGAAGTTGCCGGACAGAGAACCGAAATGGCCGATGCCAGCGTTTATTACTCGATGCTGAAAGCCTGTTGCACCCGCGTCGATGTCTGGCGCACCACGTACCATCATCTGCTGGCGGGCGGCGCGTCGGGGGTGGTGGAGTGGTTCAAGGGCAGCGGATTGCGGCCCTTCCTCGAACCGCTGGATGAGGCCGAACGCACGCAGTTTCTGCAGCAGTACCAGGCTGCAATTGCACAGGCCTATCCGGCATTGGCCGATGGTTCGGTATTGCTGCCGTTTCCGCGGTTGTTTCTGGTGGCGACTCGCTGATTCATCCATCAGCGCGGAACACTGACCAACATCATCAGGCGGCTGCTTTTGGGCCAGTGCCGGTTGCGCGGCGACCTCGGTATCTGAGGGGCCCCATTCGTTGACGAAAAACCGGCCACGCGGGCCGGTAGATAGATCGCTGCAATCAGCTTATCAACGTTGTTGCAATACCTTGAGTGCGGCCGAAGCCAGAAAACCCGAACGGCTTTTCTCTTCCGGGTGGTGCAGCACATACTCATCAATACGGTTGAGCAGGTAACCGGGCAGTGTGATGTTCAGCTTCTGGGCCTTGCCTAGATACTTGGTAACGTCGATGTCCACCAGTGCCCATGCGCACCCCGCGTACTTGGGATTGGCTGCGTGCAATGTCACTTTATTCGCAGGAGGAATGGGTGAACCGTCTTCGGCCAGAATCTCGAAATGGCCTTCAATGGCTTCTCGGGCCATCGCCATCGCATCATCCAGATCTTCCCCGGCGGAAAAACAGCCCGCAATGTCAGGGACTTCAACACCCCAGGCATGCTCCTCATCTCCCATTGAAATCGCAATCGGGTAAAGCATTGTCATTGTCCTCCGAGGACTCAGCGCAGCGTTAATCAGAGCAGCGCCTGTTGCAAAATACTAATGGCCGTTTTCTTGAGAAGATCTTTCTTCGGGTGAGGGACGGTCACCAGCCCCGGTTTGGTCGGATGCTTGAAGTGATGGTGGCTGCCTCTGATACGTACCAGATACCAGCCGTCCGCAACGAGTTGGCTAATCAAAAATCGGCTATTCACATCACCTCCTTGTGGTGAGCTTGTGGTTACTATACCCACTGATTTTTTTTAATCAACACTATAACCACCAAAGTCTTCCTGGCTCGGTGGGGCAGCGATAGGAATCGAGTCTAGGGGGCGATGCGAAAAAGCCTTGGACAACCCAAATGGATGTATTGCGAAGGTTTTCCGTCAGGCTTTCCAGCCGATGCTCCTGTGCTCTCTGGAAGGTCCTGAAACCTAGGCGAAAACGCTAGTGTAAGCAGAGCGGCTGGGGGCACTGCAGTGGCGACCCGCGGAAATGACAAGCTGGAATCTCACCAAACTCAAGGCATAAAAAAACCGGCCCTGTAGGCCGGTTTTATTCATACCTGCATCCCCCGTCTAAAAACAACGTGAGATAAAAATTCGATTGGAGCGGGTGAAGGGAATCGAACCCTCGTTATCAGCTTGGGAAGCTGGAGTAATGCCATTATACGACACCCGCTCAGAGCGGTGACTTTGTACCAGATGTGCGCGTGGAAATGAAGTTTTTCTTTGCGTTTGATGGCTTTAGCTCGGGTGAATTACGTCACAGACCGCGTGACGGTCATTCGCGGGCAAGCCTCGCTCCTGCAGTGGAGGGTGGGGCTTGCTCGCGATGACGCTACTTCACAGGGACAATGCATGGTGGTCCTGAACGTGGTGGAAACGCGGTCGGCTTTCGTGCTGTGCTGGCTTCAGGAACCCCAGCAGTGCATTGCGGCTGTCTCGGCAGGCGGCTTTGTGCTCCATGTCGAGAAAGTGGCCAGTGGCATCCAGGGTCGTGAAGGTGGCGTGTTGCACGTGGTCGGCGAACAACCGTGCGCCCTCGGCGGCGGTGTATTCGTCCCATTCGCCGTTCATGAACAGCACCGGTACGTTGATTTGCTGTGCCGCCTTGAAGAAGCACTGGCGGTCGCTGTGCAGCAAGTCGTTGATGTGGAAGTGCATCTGCCCGTATTCGTGATCGGCCAGGCTGCTGACGTGGCGGTAGTTGAAGCGCTTGAACAGCGTCGGCAAGTGCTTGCCGATGGTGCTGTTGACCAGGTTGCCGACCCGGTCGCCGTCGCGGCTGCCCAGGTAATCCACGCCGCGCTCGAGGTAATCGAGCATGTGCGCATTGATCTCCGGGGAGAACGAGCTGATCACGGCTTTTTCGATGCGCCGAGGCTGTTGGGCCAATGCGACCAGCGTCGCGGCGCCACCCCAGGAAAACGACAGCACGTGTTCGGCGGCGAAGTGGTCGATCAGTTCCAGGAGGATCTGCCCTTCGACTTCCTTGGTTAGCAATTTCTCATGCAGGTTGTGGGCTTTGGATTTGCCCGCGTAGGGCTGGTCGTAGCAGACGACATTGAACTGTGGGTGGAGGTTTTTCACGGTTTGTGCAAACGACGCAGTCGTGGCAAGCGAGCCGTTGACCAGAATAATGGTCTTTTCTGCGGCGTCTGCGCGATAGAACTCCGTGTAAACCCGATACTGACCCTGTATATCCAACACAGCGATTTCTGGCCTCATGTCATAAGACTCCTGGCAAGCGGGTATGCGCGCAAATGAGATTGCACGAGCTTTGTGACAGGTAGGCATACGCCTTGAAATTGTTAGCCCATGTCGATCCATGCAGCCCGGTCGACGGGTATTGTTATTGGCGGGCAGTCTGCCGGGTGAGGCCGGAACCCAGGGGTTCCTACCGGCAAAAAGTTTCTTGGATGTAATCCGTGACTCATCGGTCACATTTCGGCCGACGTCCTGATTCAAGCAGGCGTCACGTCATCGCGCAAGTGTCTTTGGTAAATTGTTCGACAACTTCTGCTGAGCGGTAGATTGCTTAGATCAATTCGATCTCATGGTTGCTCAAAGGGCGGTATTCGCCTGGTTTCAGCGCGTTGTCGAGCGTCAGCGGGCCCATGCGTTCGCGGTGCAGGCGCGTCACTTTGTTGTTGAAGTGACCGAACATGCGCTTGACCTGGTGATACCGGCCTTCGACGATGCTCAGGCGCGCGCTTTTGGGGCCCAGAAGCTCTAGCCCGGCGGGTAGGGTGGTGAGGTCTTCGAAGGCGAAATACAGCCCCTCGCGGAATTTGATCGCGTATTCGGGGCCGATGTCTTGCTCGGTTTCAACGTAGTAGACCTTCGCCAGTTTGGTCTGGGGCTGGGTCAGGCGTCGCGACCAACTGCCGTCATTGGTGATCAGCATCAGGCCGGTGGTGTTGAAGTCCAGGCGGCCGGCGATGTGCAGGTCATCCTTGTCCGGCTCCGCGATCAGGTCCAGTACGGTGCGGTGTTGGAGGTCGCGGGTGGCGCTGACACATCCGGCGGGTTTATGCAGCATGAAGTGACGCAGCGCCTTGCCGGCTTGCAGCACTTCGTCGTCGACTTCGACGCGGCTGAATTCGCGGACGTCGGCGTGGGGATCGCTGACGGTCTGGCCGTCGATCCTGACGCGTTTTTCCACCAGCAACAGGCGCACCTGCTTTCGGTTGAAGCAGGGCAGGTTGCTGAGAAAACGGTCGACGCGCATGACTTGAAGATCGGTGAGAAAAGGGCGGCGTATCTTACGTGATCGGCCGGGCCGTTGCTTGCAACTGCGCCTCGACCTCGGCGCAACGCGGGCACAGGCAGGCTGCGTTGCGCAGCTCTGCAGGCAGCGCCTGGAGCACCGCCGGATCGATGCTGACGCCGTAGCACCAGCACGCCCGGTCCGCGGTTCGCGGGTCGGCCAGGGTGCAATCGTTGGGTGCGCCGCAAGCGGGGCAGAGGTCAGGCTGGGACATAGGCAGGGTGTGGGAGCTCCACGCAGGTTCGGTTGCGGCCCGATTGTTTGGCCCGATACATCGCATGATCGGCCCGCGACAGCAGGGTGTGCAAGGTGTCATCGGGTTGCAGGCAGGTCAGGCCGATGCTGACGGTCAGTTGCAAGCGGTTGCCATTGTACGCATAGGGCTGGTGTTCCACATGCTGGCGTATTTTCTCGGCGATCACTTGACCCGCCTCTGCGTCGGTGTCCTTGAGCAGCACGATAAATTCCTCGCCGCCCCAGCGACTGACGATGTCGGAGTGGCGCAGGCAGCTTTCCAGGTCACGGGCGAAGCCGATCAGCACCTGATCGCCGGCCAGGTGGCCGTAGGTGTCGTTCAAGGCCTTGAAGTGGTCCAGGTCCAGCAGCAATGCCGTCAGCGGCCTGGGTTCGCGCTGGGCTTCTTGCATCGCTTGCGCGGCCAGCAGGTCGAAGCCGCGACGGTTGGGCAGCTCGGTCAGGCTGTCGAGCGTTGCCTGGGTCTGGATCTGGCTTTGGTAGCGTTTGATCACGCGGTTGAGCAGGGCCAGCACGGTCAATGTGACCACCAGGCAAATCAGCAAGTTGAGGTATAACGAGCGACGGATGTCGTTGAGGTCGCCGTCTTCGCGCTTATCGACGAACAGGTACCAGTTCAGCTCCGGGATGAACCGCACGTTGAGGAAATGCCCCTGGCCTTGGCCCGAGTATTCGTAGCTGCCGCTGTGGGGCTTGGGCAACTGGCTGAGCAGGTTTTTCATGCTGTCGAGTTCGGCCAGGGTCTGCCCGGCCAGGGCACCTTGCGGTCCGCCCTCGGCCCCGGTGAGCACCAGGCGGCCGAAGGTGTCGACGAAGTACACGCTGCGCTGGTAGCGCTGCTGGTATTTGTCGATCAGCTTGATCACCGCGTCGACCGTTAGCCCGACACCCGCGGCGCCGATGAAGCGGTTGTGGTAGTCGTAGACCTTGTAGTTGATGAAGACGGTCAGGTTGTCTTTGTTGGCGAGGTCCGGATCGACGTTGATCTCGTAGGGGTCTTTCATGTCACGGACACGAAAGTACCAGGCATCTCGGGGTTCGGTGGTCTTGACCTGCTTGAGCACGCCTTTGGCGTGGTAGTAGGTCAGGCTGGCGTCGGAAACGAAAAACGCCGTGTAGGCGCCGTAGTGGGTCATGACCTCGTTGAGGTAGCGGGTCATCTGACCGGTGTCGCGCTCGCCATTGACCACCCAGTCGCGCATGAAGGTGTCGCGGGACATCATTGAGGAAATCAGGATTGGCCTGACCAGGTCTTTCTGGATTTCCGAGTAGACGGTGTCCGAGGTCAGCGGCAGTTCGGTATTGACGATGTTGTCGCGGATCGACGCGCGCGAGGCGTAGTAACTGAGAAAGGAGGTGGCCAGGAAGCCTGCACCCAGCAACGCGACCAGCGTGAGGACCAACGATCGTTGGGAGTACAGCGGCGAGCGAAGCGGCATGGCAGTTCCATTGTCAGCTATCCGGTGGCGAGCATTCTAAGGACTGTCGGGGGAAATAGCTGCTCCATGTACGTCGCGAATGGTCGTTCCTGTGTTTTGACACAGATCGTTCTCACGCTCTGTGTGGGAATGCCTCAACGGACGCTCCGCGTTCGGCTCTGGATGGGACGCGGAGCGTCCCTGGCTGCATTCCCACGCAGAGCGTGGGAACGATCTCAGGTCCGGGATTGCAGGTAGGCACGCCAGCCGCCCAGGTGGCTGATATCCACCGCCCCTTCCAACCCATAGGCCTCACAGATAAACCCGCTTTCCCAGCGACCATCCGCCAGTTGCACCTTACCCAACCCCAACGGTGCCGGGATGCCGGTGAGGAACGAGCCCAGTTCGCTACTCGGCAGTTCCCAGACTTCCACGGCAATCGCCACGCCGCCGTCCTTGACCCGAACCATGCCCGGACGAAACGGCGGGCCACCGGCCAAGGCATACAGTTGGTAGTCGGGTGAGCTGAACGTACTTTCCACCAGGCGCGCACCGCGCTGTTTGAGCTGCCAGTTCAACGCCAGGCCATCCAGGTGCGCGCCACAGACCACCAGCCGCGCCCGGTCATTGCGCGCAACAGCCGTCGGTGCCGGTGCCGCCAATCCTTGCTGGCGCTGCAAGCCATCGGCCAGGCTCAACAGGTATTGATCGGTGAACGCCCGTCCGAACAGGGTCACGCCCCAGGGCAAACCGTTGTCCATGAACCCGCTGGGCACGGCGATGGCGGCGTAGTCGAGCAGGTTCATGAAGTTGGTGTAGTAACCCAGTTCGCTGTTGCGCTGGACCGGTTCGGCGTCGAGTTCCGCCAGTGTGACCGGGCGGCCAATGGTCGGCGTGACTACGCAATCGAGGCCATCGAGTGCCTTGTCGCACAAGGCTTTCAGTGCTTGCAGGCGATACTGTGCGCGGAAGGTTTGCACGCCGTTGACCGCCGGCGCCTTGGCCAATACGGCGCGGATCACCGGCAACACGGCTTGCGGATTTTCTTCCATCAGCTCGCCGGCCACGCTGTAGCGCTCGGCCACCCAAGGGCCTTCGTAGAGCAAGCGCGCCGCTTCGAGGAACGGCGACAGATCCAACTCCACGGCCTGGCCGCCCAAAGCCTTGAGTTGCTCGACGGCGTCGGCGAACAACAACGGGCCTTCAGCGCAGCCGAAAAATGCCAGGTCTTGCGCCCGGGGCACACCGAAACGGAAGGCACGCATTGCACCGAACGCCGAGCCGTCATTCCACGACGGATTGCTGCGGCTGTACTCGTCCCGGGGGTCGAGTCTGGCGGTCAATGCAAGCAACTGACTGGCCTCCCGGGCGGTTGCGGTGAACGTCGTCACGCAATCGAGGGTGCGACAGGCCGGCACCACGCCGGCGGTGGAAATCAGGCCCTTGGTGGCTTTCATCCCGACCAGATTGTTCAACGCCGCCGGCACGCGCCCGGAGCCCGCCGTGTCGGTGCCCAGGGAAAAACTCGCCACACCGAGCGCCACCGCCAGTGAAGAACCGGCGCTGGAACCACCCGACGGATACTCCGGCAACACACTGTTGGGGCATGCTCCATAGGGCGAGCGAGTGCCGTTAAGGCCGGTGGCAAACTGATCGAGGTTGGTCTTGCCCAGGGGAACTGCGCCCAACGCCAGCAGTTGCTCGACGATGGTCGCCGAACGTTGCGGTACGTAGGCGAATGCCGGACAGGCCGCCGTGGTCGGTATGCCCGCCAGGTCGATGTTGTCCTTGATCGCGAACGGCACGCCGTACAGCGGCAGGCTGTCGATGTCGCGGCCGTCGAGGGCGGCGAGGTAGGGCTCCAGTTCTTCGGCGCTGAGCAAATGGATGAACAGGTGATAGTCCGGGTTCAGTGCCGCCGCTTTGTCACGAAGGCCCGGCAGCAGTTGCCGGGGCGTGGTGCTGCCATCGCGGTAGGCGTTGCGCAGGGCGTCGAGTTGCAGATTGATGTTCATGGTATTTGTCCTTTCGAAATGGCTTCAGTCGAGTTCCAGCACCACGACGCGTTGTCCGGCACGCACCGCCGAACCTGGCTGCACGCGAATCTCACGCACCACGCCGGCCACCGGCGCGAGCAGCGGGATTTCCATCTTCATCGACTCCAGGATCACCAGCACGTCTCCGGCCTCGACGCGATTGCCAGCCTGCACCTGAACCTGCCAGAGGTTGCCGGCGATATGGCTGTCGATGCTCTGCTGACCGTTGGCCAGAGGCGCGTCTTCGGTCACCTCCGGGGCCAATTCCTCGCTGTCGAAATGTGCCTGGCCGCTGGCGATCCAGCGTTCGCGTTCGGCATTGAATGCGCCTTTTTGCTGATCGCGAAACGCGTTGATGCCTTGGGCCTCCTGCGCCAGGAAGGCCTGGTAATCGGCGAGGTTCAGCTGACTGTGCTCGATGTCCAGGGGGAAGCGTCCGAGGGGGAAGTCCCGGCGAATGCGCAGCAGTTCATCGGCGCTGACCGGGTAGAAACGGATCTGGTCGAAGAAGCGCAGCAGCCATGGCTTGCCATCGAAGGCGGCGACTTCGCGGTAGCGATTCCACATCTGCAGCGTACGCCCGACGAACTGATAACCACCGGGGCCTTCCATGCCGTACACGCACATGTAGGCGCCACCGATGCCCACCGAATTTTCCGCGGTCCAGGTGCGGGCCGGGTTGTATTTGGTGGTCACCAGGCGATGGCGCGGATCGAGCGGAGTGGCGACCGGTGCGCCGAGGTACACATCGCCCAGGCCCATCACCAGGTAGCTGGCGTCGAACACCGTGCGCTGCACCTCATCGAGGTTCGGCAGGTCGTTGATGCGCCGGATGAACTCCAGGTTGCTCGGGCACCAGGGGGCGTCCTTGCGCACGGTGGTCATGTATTTCTCGATGGCCAGCTGACAGGCCGGGTCGTCCCAGGACAGCGGCAGATGGACGATGCGCGAGGGGACCTGCAGGTCCTTGGCGGCGCACACGGCGTCCCATTCGCCGGCAACGATGCCGAGCAAGTCGGCAAGCGGCAACTGCTCGGGTTGGTAGTGCACTTGCAGCGAGCGAATGCCCGGGGTCAGGTCGATCACGCCGTGCAGGTGTTTGCTTTCCAGGGCTTGCATGAGGGCGTGGGCGCGAAAGCGCAGGACGAGGTCGAGTTGGGGGGCGCCGATTTCCAGGAGCAGGTGTGTATCCCCCGACAGTCGCGCGACCAGCCGCGTATCCCCCTGGCCAATATCCAACACCACAGGCGACACAGCCCCCTGTGGGAGCGAGCCTGCTCGCGAAGAAGTTGATGCGGTGTCTGATCTGGCCCCTTCGCGAGCAGGCTCGCTCCCACAGGGGGTATTCCATTTCAAGGCGAGGTTGCGGGCAGTCTTGAGGTCGACCGGTTGGAACTGCACCTTGTCCCCAGCCTTGAGTTGCCCCAGCTGCCAGAGATCCGCCTCGATCACCGTCACCGGGCAGACGAATCCGCCCAGGCTCGGACCATCCGGGCCGAGGATCACCGGCATGTCGCCAGTGAAGTCCACTGAGCCGATCGCGTAGGGATTGTCGTGGATGTTCGACGGATGCAAGCCGGCTTCACCGCCGTCGGCGCGCACCCATTGCGGTTTCGGCCCGATCAGCCGTACGCCGGTTCGGCTGGAGTTGAAATGCACTTCCCACTGGGTCGCGAAGAAGGTGCCGATGTAGTTTTCAGTGAAGTATTCCGGTGCCCCATGGGGGCCGTAGATCACGCGTATTTGGCGTACGGCAGGCAACTCGGCGATTTCAGGCAGTTGCGCACCGACGCTCCGGTCGTTCAACGCCAGCACATGCAGCACATCACCCGCCCGCAATGCACGACCGCCATGCCCGCCAAACTGGCCGAGGGTGAAGGTACTCTTGCTGCCCAGGTAATCCGGAACCTGCAAGCCGCCGCGCACGCACAGATAGCTGCGCGCGCCAGCACCGGCAATCGTCCCGAGGCTCAACGTGGCACCGGCTGGCACCAACATTGCCGTGTTCATCGGCACGGTTTCGCCGTTCAACGTCAGCGCAATCACCGCGCCCGTGACGGCAACGACCGCGTCGCAATTGAAGCGTAGCAAGGGCCCGCTCATGGTGATTTCCAGCGCTGCGGCGCCTGCATCGTTGCCCAGCAGAAGGTTACCCAAGCGCAGCGCACGACTGTCCATCGGCCCCGATGGCGGCACGCCTACCGCCCAATAGCCGAGGCGACCGGGATAGTCCTGGACGCTGGTCTGGGTGCCGGCGCTGAGCACTTCGAAGGTGTTGGCCTGATACGCCAGGGCTTCCAGGCAACGGGTCCAGGGCTGACCGCTGGCGAAGGGCGCATCGAGCAGGATCTGCCTCAGGTAGTCCCGGTTGGTTTGCACCCCGTAGAGCAGGCTTTCGCCCAAGGCCTGATGCAGATCGGCTGCGGCTTGCTCACGGGTCGGGGCCCAACTGATGACCTTGGCGATCATCGGATCGAAGTAGGGTGGGATCTCGCAACCGGCCTCGACCCAGGTGTCGATGCGCAGTTCTACGCCGTTGGCCGGCGGAAAGTGCACCGCCGTCAGCAAACCCGGACTCGGTTGAAAGTCCCGCCCTGGATCTTCCGCATACAACCGTGCCTGAATCGCATGACCCTGCGCTTTCAAACCCTGGCTCAACGCGCTCAACGGCGGCAGGTCACCCGCTGCCAGTTGCACCATCCAGCGCACCAGGTCGACGCCCCAGACTTGCTCGGTGACGCCGTGTTCCACCTGCAAGCGGGTGTTCACTTCAAGGAAGTAGAAACGCTGGGCATCGCTGTCAAACACGAATTCGACCGTGCCGGCGCTGCGGTAATTCACCGCCTTGGCCAGTTTGATCGCCGCCGCGCACAGTTCATCGGCCATACCCTCTGGCAGGTTCGGTGCCGGGGTTTCTTCGAGGACTTTCTGGTTGCGCCGCTGCACCGAGCAGTCGCGCACGCCGAGGGCAATCACCTCGCCACGGCCGTCACCGAACACCTGCACTTCCAGATGTCGGGCGCGCTGGATGTACTTCTCGATGAACACCCCGGCGTCGCTGAAATTGTTCTGCCCCAGACGCTTGACCGCTTCGAAGGATTCGCTCAATTCGGCCGCGCTGCGGCACACGCGCATGCCGATGCCACCACCGCCGGCGGTGCTCTTGAGCATGACCGGATAGCCGACTTGCGCGCCGGCGATCAGTGCCGCATCGAGGCTGTCGAGCAGTTCGGTGCCTTCGAGCATCGGCACGCCGTGTTGTTTGGCCAGGGCGCGGGCGGTGTGCTTGAGGCCGAACACGCGCAACTGCTCCGGGGTCGGGCCGATGAAGGCAATGTCGGCGGCCTCGCAGGCTTCAGCGAACGCAGCGTTTTCCGAGAGAAAACCATAGCCTGGATGGATTGCGGTGGCGCCGGTGGCCTTGGCGATGGCGAGGATTTTTTCCACTGCCAGGTAGGTGCCGGCGGCGGCACCCTCACCCAGGCTGTGGGCCTCGTCGGCTTGCAGGATGTGCAGGCTCGCGGCATCGGCTTCGCAATACACGGCAACGCCTGCCACTTGCAGTTCGCGCAAGGTGCGCAGGATGCGGCAGGCAATGGCGCCACGGTTGGCGATCAGGACTTTTTTGAACATGGCATAACCCCTGGAGGGGTGCGGGCCGTCCCGCAGTTTTTCGATGAGCGCCAGGGTCGTCCCCGACGGAAAAATCAGTTTTTCTTCAAAACACCGCTGAACCCTTGTGGGAGCGGGCTTGCTCGCGAACGCGGTGTATCAGTTGGCATTGATGTTTCTGACACACCGCATTCGCGAGCAAGCCCGCTCCCACATTTGGATTTGTGGCGGGCTTATTTTTTGAGGCACTGCCCTGAGCGGGCCTGGCACAGGGCAAACAACCAGCGGCGCAAACGACTCAGTTCCATACCAGCACCTGCGCAGGAGTCGGGTTATAGGCATTGCACGGGTTGTTCAGTTGCGGGCAATTGGAGATCAGCACGATCACGTCCATCTCGGCGCGCAGGTCGACGTATTTGCCCGGTGCGGAAATCCCGTCCTCGAAGGTCAGCCCGCCGTCCGCCGTGACCGGTACGTTCATGAAGAAATTGATGTTCGGCCCGATGTCGCCTTTACCCAGGCGCCCGTCGTGGACGCAGGCACGCAGGTAGTTGTCGCGGCAACTGTGCATGTAGCGTTTTTCCAGGGCGTAGCGCACGGTGTTGCTCTCTTGCGCGCAGGCACCACCGAGCGTGTCGTGGCGGCCGCAGGTGTCGGCGATGATCGTCAGCATCGGCTTGCCGAGGTTGGAATACAGCACGCTACCGGTGCTCAGGTACACGCTGTTCTGGCGGCGCAACGTGCGCTGCACGTCGTAGCGCTCCCTGGGATTGGCGACGCTGTAGAACAGGGTGTCGACGGCCTGATTGCCTTCCAGATCGAGGATGCGCAGGGTCTGGCCGGCCTTGACCTCCATCAGCCAGGGTTCGCCGGCGGGGATGGTGGCGCGGTAGACCGCAGTTTCGGGTTGCCTGCTTGTAGTAACGTCGGCAGTGGCGATTGCGAGTGACATGGCAGCGATCCTCAGGCGAACAGACGGTCGGTGTTGATGAAGCCGCGCTCGTTTTCCGGGCGCGAGGTGCGGCAGTGTTCGGCGACGCTGGGGTCGGCGTTCATCCAGCTGAGCTTCAGTGGTTTGGGGGCATATTCCGGCGTCGGGTCCATCGGGTGCTGCAGGGCGGTGAGCACCACCAGGGTGTCCATCGGTGCGTATAACTCGATGTAGTCGCCAGCTTTGGAATTGCCTTCAACGAAGTGAAAGCGCCCGGCGTCATCGACGTTCACCCGGCTGAACAGGTTGAGGGTCATCAGCAGGTCGGACAGGCCCAGCCCCCACTTGCCCAGCTCCACCAGCAGGTTGTCGGTGCCGTTGCGGAAGAAGCCGTTGCGCAGTTCCTGATAGCGGCCCTGGCCGTATTTTTCGGCCACTTCTTCAGCGCAGAGCACGCCGCCGAGGCTGTCGCTCCAGCCGCAGGTGTCAGCGGTGATTGCGGCCAATATGCGGCCCATGTCCGAGTACAGGCAATGGCCGGCGGTGAGCTTGGCGGTGTGTTGGCATTTGAGGCTGTCGGGCAGGTTCAGGCGTTCGGTTTTTTCGTTGGCGTTGAGCAGCGTCAGGCTCACGTTGGCACCGCCGCGCAGGTCGGTCAGGCGCAGCAGTTGGCCGCGCTTGAGCACGAAGGAGCGATGGCCGCCGCCGGGCAGCATTTCTTCGGCGAAGGGCGGGAACAGTCGGGTCGAATCAGTCATTGTGCAAGTCCTCTCAAGCGGTTCTAAGCGCGCCTGCCAGTTGCACCGGCAAGGCATCGACGGCGGCACGGCAGGCGCGGCGGTCGCTGTTCAAAGGGATGTCGTAAGTGATGCGTGCGCCATAGGCGCCGGGGGCGTGCGGGTCGACGCGGACCTTGTCGAACACCAGCAAGCGGGTGCCGAGGCTGAAACCTTCGGACAGGTCATGGGTGACCATGAAGACCGTCAGTTGGGTCTCGCGCCACAGCTCCAGCAGCAAGGCGTGCATGTCCTTGCGGATGCCCGGATCGAGGGCGCCGAAAGGCTCGTCCAGCAGCAGCACCCGCGGTTTCATGATCAGCGCCTGGGCGATGGCAAGGCGTTGCTGCATGCCGCCGGACAGTTGCGCCGGGTACTTGTCCAGCGAATGACCGAGGCCGACTTTGTGCAGCAGCACCGAAGCCTGTTCGCGGGCAGCTTTTTTGGCACTGCCGAACAACCTGCCCAACAGCGCTGAACGCGGCAGTTCCAGGCCAAGGGCGACGTTGTCCAGCACGCTCAAGTGCGGGAACACCGAGTAGCGCTGGAACACTACGCCACGACTGGCATCGGGCTCGGCTGACAGTGGTTGACCGTCGAGGAGAATCACGCCGCGACTGGCTTTTTCCTGACCGAGCAACAACCGCAGGAAGGTCGATTTACCGCAACCGGAAGCGCCGACCAGGGTGCAGAACTCACCCTCGTTGACGCTCAGGTTCAGGCCTTCAAGCACCACCTGGTCGGCGTACTGCTGCCAGACATTTTTCACCGTGATGAAACTCATGCCCGCGCTCCTTCATACCAGGGGAATGCGCGCAGGGTCAGGCGCTTGAGCCCCCAATCCATCAGCCAGGCGAGCAGGGTGATCCACACCACGTAGGGCAAAATCACGTCCATCGCCAGGTAGCGGCGCACCAGGAATATCCGGTAGCCGAGACCGTCAGTGGAGGCGATGGCCTCGGCGGCAATCAGGAACAGCCACGCCGAACCCAGCATCAGGCGCAGCGAGATCAGCAGGCGTGGCAGCAACTGCGGCAGGACCACCCGCAACATCAGGGTCCAGGTCGATGCCCCGAGGGTCTGGGCCTTGATCAGCAGTTCCACGGGGATTTCCCGGGCGCGCTGTTCGAGGTCGCGGGCCAGGGCCGGGGTGATGCCGATCACGATCAGCATCACTTTCGACAATTCCCCCAGGCCGAAGACGATAAACAGGATTGGCAGGATCGCCAGCGGAGGCACCATCGAAAGCACGGTCAGTAACGGCGACAACGGCGCGCCAAACAATGGCAGGGTGCCCGCAGCGATGCCCAGGCACAGCCCGGCCAGCGCACTGATGCCCAGGCCGATGGCCAGGCGTCGCAGGCTCGCGGCGCTGTCCTGCCACAGCAGGTATTCGCCGGTGCGGCTGTCGGCAACGAAGGCCAGGCGCTTGACCGCGTCGCTCATTTGCAGGGCGCTGGGCAGCAGTTTGTCGTTGGGGTTGTCCGCCAGGCGCTCGGCCGAGCCCATGAAGTAGGCGAACAGCAGCAGGGCGAATGGCAGGATCACCAGCAGCAGGCGGCTCGAGCGATCCGGGTGGCGATTGATCAGGCGCATGGCCAAGTCCTCTGGTTACAACTTGGCGTCGGCGGCCATTTGCACGTAGCTGGGGTCGAAACGCAGCTTGAGGTTGCCCTTGTCGCCGCTGGTCACCCCATTGGCGAAGGCCATGCCGACCGCGCTGGTGTCCTTGGCGCCTTCACCGAGCAAGCCGTGCTGGAAGGAGAATTCCGCGACCTTGCGCATGGTTTCCGGCAGTTGCTTGCTGGTGCTGAACGCCAGGGCTTCCTGAGGAGTGGCGAACAATTTGGTGGTGTCCAGTTGCGCCTGGAAACCGGCCAGGTCGGTGCCCGAGGCTTTGGCCATGTGCTCCAGTGCGGCCTTGCCCGTGGCATTTTTCGCATTCATCAACTCGACCACTTCGAACCAGGCGCCGGTTAACGCCTTGCCCAAGGCGGGGTTGTCCTTGAGGGTCTGGGAGTTGACCACCATCATGTCCATGATCTCGCCGGGGATCTGGCTGGAATTGAACACCTCGGTCACCCCGGGCTTGGCCTTGATGTCCGAAAGCATCGGGTTCCAGGTGGTGACGGCGTTGACCTGATCAGTGTTGAAGGCGGCGGAGATGTCGGCGTCGGAGGTGTTGACCACTTTCAGGTCTTTCTCGGTGAGGTCCACCGAGTCCAGGGCCCTGGCCAGCAGGTAGTGCGACACCGAGAGCTCGACCAGGTTGACGTCCGCACCCTTGAGGTCGGCGACTTTCTTGCCTTCGCCCTTGAGCACGATGCCATCGTTGCCGTTGGAGAAGTCGCTGACGATCAGCGCGGTGCTGTCGACGCCGCCAGCGGCCGGAATGGTCAGCGCATCCATGTTGGTCATGGTGCAGCCATCGAACTGTCCGGCGGTGTACTGGTTGATCGATTCGACGTAGTCATTGAGCTGCACGACATCGATCTGGATGCCGTATTTCTTCGCCCACTTGTCGACGATGCCTTGGCTGCCTGCGTATTCCCAGGGCATCCAGCCGGCGTAGATCGTCCAGCAGACGCTGAAGTGGTCTTTTGGGGCGGCGTGGGACGAGACGCTCACGAGGGCTGCGAAGGCCGCGGCGAGGAGGACGGGTAAACGATGCTGGGACATGGTGGTTCTCCAGTTGATCAAGGGCGGACAGGAAGGCAGCGGCACCGCGAACGGTGGCTTGTCTCCCGGGCTTTTGTCCCGCCGTGTAACCTCAACTGGAGGTCGCCAACTCTCGGACCAGTCACTCGCGCTTGCGAGCCGGAACCCTAGTCAGCCATTGCAAATTGTGGTGCCGCGAACCTGTGATGACTCCTGCACGTCTCTGCTAAAGCGAGAGACGTGCCAAGTCGAGCGAAGCGCTCTGGCACGCGGGATTGGTCGATTGGTGATGTAGGCAGACAGTGTGTGTTTGCCTTGCAATGGTGCGCGACTGCACCGCAATGGGACGTGCCGGCCGCTGATCCGAAGGTTGCCGGGGCGTTGCACTTGGTCGGGGATAATGAGTCAAAACAGGTGTCAGCCGGCCTATACCGGTTGTGGGTCTTTCAGGAGGCCGCCATGTTTCGTCGATTGTTGCTCGGCTGCGTACTCGGCTTGGGCCTTGCCGGTTGTTATTACTATTCCGGTGGTTACGACGTCGCGTATCCCGCACCTTATTACTATCCCGGTTATTCGCCTTACTCCTACTACAGAGGCCCGCGTTTCTATGGGGGCTATCGCTATTACTATTGGGGTGGTCACGCGCCACGTTATTACGGCGGTGGATATCGTCATGGCCACCACTAGTCAGCGTGTGAATGGATGAAAAACCTTTCATCGGCGAGATGTTTCAACGTGTTGCGGGAGCGCACCGGATCGTCAATTCGATGTCTGATCTATCGACAGTCGCAGAATCTTTGACTGTCGCCTGCCAGCGTCGCTGGTATGGCTCACTCGCGGTCCAGGAGGCCGCCAATGTATCGACGAATTCTTCTGATTGCCGTGTTGGGTTTGTCACTGGGTGGATGCGTAGCTTATTCCGATGGAGGCGGTTACTACGGTTCAGAGGTCTACTCATCGCCGGCGCCCTATTACGCTGGCGGCAACTCCTACTACTCCAATGGCGGCGGTTACTACACGCCACCGCGCCGGTACTACGCGCCGCCTGCCCGGTATTACCAACCAACGCCGCGCTATTACCACCAGCCGCGGGTTTATCAACCGGCGCCGCGCTATTACCAGCCGGCTCCCCGTTACTATCAGTCCCGGCCGGACTACAGGGCGCATCAGAACCAGGGTTGGGACGGTCGCAACCGCGGCGGCTGGGACAATGATCATCGTCGCGGGCGAAACGACAATCACGATCGTCGAGGCGGCCGCAATGGGCGTGGCGATCACGACGGCCGGGGTAATCACCGCTAATCCGGTTGAAATCCATACCCTCCTGTAGGAGCGAGCATGCTCGCGATGGACGTCAACGATAACGCGTGCTTAAAGGTTAAACGCGTTGTCATGACGTTTTTCGCGAGCATGCTCGCTCCTCCAGAGTCATTTTTTTCAGTACTCTGACAGGTCCGCCAAGGGATGCCGACCTTCCCAGATTTTGTGAAAATGAGCCTCCACCACCGCCTCCGGCACATTGTTGACGTCCGGCCAATGCCAGCGAGGTTTCTGATCCTTGTCGATCAATCGCGCACGCACGCCCTCGCTGAATTCCGGATGGCGACAGCAGTTGAGGCTCAGGGTGTATTCCATCTCAAACACCTGCGCCAGAGACATATGCCGGGCACGTTTGATCTGCTCCCACACCAGATGCGCGGTCAGCGGCGAGCCTTCGCTCATGGTCTGCGCAGCGCGGTTGAGCAGCATGTCGGTGTGATCGAGCAGCGTGACAATGGCTTTCCAGGCACAACGCACATCACTGACGTCCAGCAATTCATCGATCTGTTCGCGGCGCGGCAACCACTGGGCCTCGGGCATTTGCGCAACGGCTTTCTGCTGCAAGGCCTTGAGCAGGCTGTTGAGCTGCATTGGCGTCTGTTCCTGCCAATTCAATTGCAGCAGGCCTTCGATCAGTTCCTGCTGCTGCTCGTCGAGCAGGAAACGGTCGGCCAGGTCCAGATCGATCGCGTCGCGACCGTTCATGTGGGCGCCGGTCAGGCCGAGGAACAAGCCGAGCTTGCCCGGCAGGCGAGACAGGAACCAACTGGCGCCCACGTCTGGATACAGGCCGATACTGATCTCCGGCATCGCCAATCGACTGCTCGGTGTGACAATGCGAATGCTTGCCCCCTGCAACAGGCCCATGCCACCGCCGAGCACATAGCCGTGGCCCCAGCAGATCAACGGTTTCGGATACGTGTGCAGGCTGAAGTCCAGGCGATATTCGGAGTTGAAAAAGTGCGCGGCCAGCGTCGGCACTTCGCCCGGATGGGCCCGGCAGGCCTCGACCAGGCTGCGCACTTCACCGCCTGCGCAGAAGGCCTTGATGCCGTTGCCGCGCAGCAGGACGCAAACGATTTGCGGTTCCTTGGCCCAGGCGTCCAACTTGTCGCGCATGGCATTGATCATCGGCAGGGACAGGGCGTTCAACGATTTTTCGGCATCCAGCGTGGCAATGCCAATGCGGGCGCCATCAGTGCCGGTGAGTTCTTCGAAGTGCAGATTCATCGTGACCTCGCTCGGGAATTTGAGGGTTAAGTATGATCGCTGTGTGGGAAAGTGCCGGATTGGTGTCAGATCAATTGACAAGCGTGACGGGCTTTCCTAGGGTGCGCCCCATTGCTTTTGCCGGATATAACCATGACTGCTGACGACCGTATCAAACTCGAACAGAGCTGGAAGGAGGCACTGCGTGCCGAATTCGACCAACCCTACATGGCAGAGTTGCGAAAATTCCTCCAGGACGAGCGCGCGGCGGGCAAGGAAATCTATCCGCCTGGCCCGATGATCTTCAACGCGCTCAATTCCACTCCGCTGGACAAGGTCAAGGTGGTCATTCTTGGCCAGGACCCCTATCACGGCCCCGGCCAGGCCCATGGCCTGTGCTTTTCGGTGCAGCCGGGCGTCCCGGCGCCGCCGTCGCTGGTCAATATCTACAAAGAGTTGAAGCGCGACCTGAACATCGACATCCCCAATCACGGCTATCTGCAAAGCTGGGCCGAGCAGGGCGTGTTGATGCTCAACACCACCATGACCGTGGAGCGTGCCAACGCCAATGCGCACAAGGACAAGGGCTGGCAGTTTTTCACCGACCGGATCATCGAAGTGGTCAGCCAGCAGCAGCCGCATCTGGTGTTCATGCTGTGGGGCGCCCATGCCCAGAGCAAACAGAAGTTGATCGATGCCACCAAGCACCTGGTGCTGACCTCGGTGCACCCGTCACCGCTGTCGGCCTATCGTGGCTTCCTCGGGTGCGGGCACTTCAGCCGGACCAACAAGTTTTTGGAGCAGAATGGCGAGACGCCGATCGAGTGGCGGTTGCCGCCAATTTGACGCGTTGAATGGTCGGGCCCCTTCGCGAGCAAGCCCGCTCCCACATTTGTTCCGTGTTATCCCTGTGGAATGCGATCAAATGTGGGAGCGGGCTTGCTCGCGAATGAGTCGACTCGGTCTGTCAGGTTGACTCAGACTGACGGTTCCAATACCTGAACAACGGCTCCGCCAGAAACAACACGAACAACAACCGCATCACCTGCATCGCCGTCACCAGCGGCACCGACAGTTGCAAGGTTTCGGCCGTCAGGCTCATCTCGGCAATGCCGCCGGGCATCATGCCCAGGGTCAGCGAGCGCAAATCCAGGTGGGTCAGCGCACTCAATCCCAGTGCAGCCGCCGTGGCGATCAGCATGGTCAGCAGCGTGCCGATCAACGTGCGCCCCATGAACGACGGCGCGCGACGGAAAAACTGCCGATTGAAGTGACAGCCCAGGCCGCTGCCAATCAGCCATTGGCCGATCTGGCTGCCGCCGTTGGGCAAGCCGATATGCAGGTCCCAGCCGATGCTGACCGCTGCGCTGACCAGCAAGGGCCCGAACAGCCATGGGTTGGGTTGCCGCAGGCTTTCCCAGATCCAGGCCGCCACCGCCCCCGCCGGAAACAATAGCGCCAGCCAGCGCCAATCGATGCTGCCGGCGTGGGACATCGGTGCGCCGTCCCCCAGCAGGTATTTGAACGCTGCCGGAACGCAAAGCACCACCACCAGTACCCGCAAACTCTGGCCCGCCGCCACCCGGCTGAGCACCGCGCCGTTGCGGGCACCGAGGTTGACCATCTCCCCGGAACCGCCGGGCATGCTGGAAAAAAACGCAGTGGCGCGATCTTCACCGGTGCGACGCATCAGCCAGACACCGACCACCGCCGAGAGGCTGGTGACCAGTGCACCGAAGAAGATCAGACCGAAATGACTCAGCACCTGCTCCATCACCACCGGGGTGAAGTGCAGGCCGATGCCGATACCGACGATCCACTGGCCGCACTTGCGGCCGCCAGGGATTTCCGCCAGTTGCCAGGGCGTCAGGCAGCGCACCAGGATGATCGCCAGCAACGAGCCGACCATCCACGGTAGCGGCCAGCCGACCTGGCTGGCGAGGAAACCGCCCAGCAGGCCGACCAGCGGTGTACCCCACCAGGCTTTGAACGGTGTTCGATCAGACATCGGCGATGGCGCGTTGCGCAGCCGAACGCTTACGCCAGATCCGCAGGATCGGCATCAACAGCATGATCGCTGTCAGGACCCAGCAACCGAAAGTGATCGGGCTCGACCAGAGGATTTCCAGCGCACCGTTGGAAATCGACAGGGCGCGGCGCAGGTTTTGCTCCATCAGGCCTCCGAGAATGAACCCCAGCAGCACCGGCGACAGCGGGAAGTCCAGCTTGCGCAGGATATAGCCGAAGATGCCGATGCCGATCATCAGGAACAGATCGAAAGTGGTGGCATGCACAGCGTAGACGCCGATCCCGGTAATGATCGCGATCACCGGCACCAGTGCCCAGTTCGGCACGGCGAGGATACGGGTGAAGATGCGGATCATCGGGATGTTGAGGATCACCAGCATGATGTTGGCAATGAACAGCGAGGCGATCAGGCCCCAGACGATGTCCGGTTGCTGCTGGAACAGCAGCGGGCCCGGGGTGATGTTGTACAGCGACAGGGCGCCGATCATCACCGCCGTGGTGCCTGAGCCTGGAACACCCAGGGTCAGCATCGGTACCAAAGCGCCGCACGCTGCGCCGCCGATGGCCGTTTCCGGAGCGGCCAGGCCGCGCATGTCGCCTTGGCCAAACGTACCCTTGGCCCCTGCGATGCGTTTTTCCGTCATGTAGGCCACGGCGCTGGCCAAGGTGGCACCGGCTCCCGGCAACACGCCCATGATGAAACCCAGAACGCCGCAACGGATGTTCACCACGAACACCGACGCCGCTTCCTTGAAGTTGAACATCATGCGCCCGGTGGCTTTCACCGCTTCCTGGCCGTGATGGGTTTTTTCCAGCAACAGAAGAATTTCACTGATGGAAAACAGGCCCAACACCAGCACCACGAACTGAATACCGTCGGTCAGGTGAATGTTGTCCCCGGTGAAGCGGTACACACCGCTGTTGGCGTCGATGCCGACCGTCGACAGGAAAAGTCCGATCAATGCTGCAATAAAGGTTTTCAACGGTCGGTCACCGGCCATGCCGCCCAGGCAAACGATCGCAAACACCATCAACACGAAGTATTCCGCCGGCCCGAAGGCAATCGCCCATTTCGCCAGCAGCGGGGCGAACAGCACCATGCCGCAGGTGGCGATGAAGGCGCCGATGAATGAACTCCACGCCGACAGCGACAGCGCCACGCCGGCCAGGCCTTTGCGCGCCATCGGATAGCCGTCGAGGGTGGTCATCACGGTGGAGGCTTCGCCCGGTATGTTCAGCAGGATCGAGCTGATCCGGCCGCCGTATTCACAACCCAGGTACACGGCCGCCAGCAGGATCAATGCCGATTCCGGCGGCAGGCCGAGGGCAAATGCGATGGGGATCAGCAATGCCACGCCATTGATCGGCCCCAGGCCCGGCAACAGGCCGACCACCGTACCGATCAACGTGCCGCAAAGGGCGGTTACCAGGTTGTACGGGCTCAGCGCGACGCCGAAGCCCTGACCCAAATAGCCAAGAGTATCCATATCAGTTCTCCAGAACGTCGAGCACGCCCAAGGGCAACGGTACGTCCATCAACTTGTCGAACAGCAGGTAAAGGCCGACGGCCATCAAGCTGATGATCACGATGCTGGGCAGCCAGCGGCCGCCATACAGGCGCGCCATCGGCACACCGATGAGGATGCTGGCAACGATGAAGCCAAGCGGTTCGAAGGTGCCGGCGAACACCAGCAGCAGCGCCACGCAGATGGCGATCTTGGTCAAGGTTTCGCGATCCAGCGGCGGCTCGTCATCACTGTGCTTGATCGGTGCGGGACGAAACACCATGTACAGCAGCGCCGAGCCCATCAGGCCGAGCATCAGCAACGGGAAGGCTCGAGGGCCCACCGGTTCGTAGGAAAAGGCCGCCTGATACGGCCAGGCCATCAGCGCCAGGCCGAGACAGGCCAGCAACAGCACCGAAGCAAAAATGCGTTGTAAGAGCATGGGGAACTCCTGGGTCACGGCGGCGCTAGCCCGCCGTGACCGCTAGACAGAGACGATCACTGGATCAGGCCGAACTCTTTGGCCAGCACTTTGTAGTCCGCTACCTGCTTCTTCACGTAGGTGTCCAGTTCCGGGCCGGTCATGGCGAACGGGAACAGTTCACGCTGATCGCGCAGCTTGGCGAACTCGGGTGAGGCCAGCAGTTTGTCGAAGGAGTCCTTCCACCAGGCATAGTCTTCATCGCTGACTTTTGGCCCCAGGTAGAAACCGCGAACCACTGGCCAGACGATGTCGTAGCCTTGTTCCTTGGCGGTCGGGATGTCTTTCATTTCCGGCTCGTCCAGGCGTTTCTCGGAGAACACCGCGAGCAGGCGCATGTCGCCGCTCTGGATGTGCGGCATGGAGTCGGAGATGTCGGTGCTGCCGACCTGGATGTGGCCGCCGAGCAAGGCAGTGGCGATTTCACCGCCGCCTTCGAGCGCCACGTAACGCAGGTCGCGCGGGTTGATCCCGGCGGCCTTGGCGATCAGGGCGGTCTGCATCCAGTCCTGGCTGCCGACGGTGCCGCCGGAACCGATCACCACTTTGCTCGGATCTTTCTTCAGCGCCTGGACCAGATCGTCCAGGGTCTTGTAGGGCGAATCGCTCTTCACGGCGATGGCGCCGTAGCTGGTGCCGACGGCGGCCAGCCAGCGCACGTTGGTTTCATCGAAGCGACCGAACTTGCCCTGGGCCAGGTTGAGCAGCGAACCGCTGGACCAGGCCACCAGCGTGCCGGCGTCCGCTGGGCGCTGGGCGACTACCGCGTTGTAAGCCACCGCGCCGACACCGCCAGGCATGTAGGTCACGCGCATTGGTTTGGTCAGCAGCTTTTCGTTGACCAGCGCGCTTTGCGCCAGTTTGCAGGTCAGGTCGAAACCGCCGCCGGGCGATGCCGGTGCGATGCATTCCGGGCGTTTGGGCTCGGCCATCAGTGGGCCGGCGAACAGCATGACGCTGGCGGCGAGGGCGAAACGGCGCAGTGATCGATTCATTGTTGTCTCCACAGGAGTTGTTGTTTTTTGGGATGTTTCAGATGCAGCGGTTTCGCTTCGCGCAGGCGTTGACGGCGCCGGCAAGCGAATACGAGGGGGTTCGAGAAAAGGGGCGGGACGGACAAATGTGGAACTGGGTGGACAGCATGGCGACGTACCTCGTTATTGTTCTTATTGGCGAAAACGCATCGAGGCGTTTTTCGGGAGCTACATTTCAAAGCACGATCGATGGCTGCGAGATAAACCATCCGTAGATCGACTCTAACGGTCCAACCTTTCGCTAACCTTTCATCGGGCTTTCACGGTTTTTCAGGCTTCACAGCGGCGGATGCCGCTGTAAACTCCGCGCCAAAGAATGGCGTCGACCATCCCTGAACGAGGTAATGATCCATGCGTGTCCTGCTCGTCGAAGACCATCTGCAGCTCGCTGAAAGTGTCGCTCAGGCGCTCAAGAGCACCGGCTTGACCGTGGATGTGCTACACGACGGCGTGGCGGCCGACCTGGCGCTGGGTAGCGAGGAATACGCCATGGCGATTCTCGACGTCGGCCTGCCGCGCATGGACGGTTTCGAAGTGCTGGCGCGCCTGCGTGCCCGGGGCAAGAACCTGCCGGTGCTGATGCTGACCGCCCGCAGCGACGTCAAGGACCGGGTCCATGGCCTGAACCTGGGGGCGGACGACTACCTGGCCAAGCCTTTCGAACTCACCGAACTCGAAGCCCGGGTCAAGGCTTTGTTGCGCCGCAGTGTGTTGGGTGGCGAGCGCCTGCAGCGCTGCGGTGTGCTGGCCTACGACCTGGAGACCCGGCGCTTTACCCTCGGTGAGGAACTGCTGACCCTGACCTCCCGCGAGCAGGCGGTTCTCGAAGCCCTGATCGCCCGTCCCGGCCGGGTGATGAGCAAGGAACAACTGGCGTCGCAGGTGTTCGGCCTGGACGAGGAAGCCAGCCCCGACGCCATCGAAATCTACGTACACCGCTTGCGCAAGAAGCTCGATGGCCACCCGGTGGCCATCGTGACTTTCCGCGGTCTTGGCTATTTGCTGGAAAGCCGTGATGCATAAGGCCAGCAGCCTGCGCTGGCGGTTGTTGTGGAACCTGGCGCTGTTGCTGGTGGTATTGATGCTGGCCAGCGGCTTGAGCGCTTACTGGAACGGTCGCGAAGCGGCCGACACGGCCTATGACCGCACGTTGCTGGCCTCGGCGCGAACCATCGCCGCTGGCCTGTCCGAGCGTGATGGCAGCCTCAGCCTGGACGTGCCTTACGTGGCCCTCGATACGTTCGCCTACGACAGTGCCGGGCGGATTTTCTACCTGGTCAACGACATCAACCAGAAGCTGATCTCCGGTTACGAAAATCTGCCACCACCACCACCCGGCACACCCCGCACCGATGATTACCCGGCGCTCGCGCGTTTTTACAACGCGACTTATCGGGGACAGAACGTGCGTGTGGTCAGTTTGCTCAAGGCGGTCAGCGAGCCAAACATGAACGGCATGGCGGAAATCCGCGTGGCGGAGACCGACGAGGCCCGCGTCAGCATGGCCCGCAGCCTGGCCGGCGATACCTTGCTGCGCCTGGGCATGCTGGCGGTCGGGGCCCTGATGATCGTGTGGTTTGCGGTCAGTGCGGCGCTGCGCCCGCTGGAGCGATTGCGCACCGCCGTGGAGGAACGTCAGCCGGATGACCTGCGGCCGCTGCCCCTGGTGGAAGTACAACGCGAGTTGTGGCCGCTGGTGCGTGCGCTCAACCATTTCACCGAACGCCTGCGCGGGCAGTTCGAGAAGCAGGCGCAATTCATCGCCGACGCCGCCCATGAATTGCGCACGCCGTTGGCGGCACTCAAGGCCCGGCTGGAATTGGGCTTGCGCTCGAACGAGCCGCAAACCTGGCGCAGCACGCTGGAAACCGCTGCCCAAGGCACTGATCGCCTGACCCACCTGGCCAATCAATTGCTCTCGCTGGCCCGGGTGGAAAACGGCGCCAGGGCGATTGCCGAGGGCGGCGCGCAGCTGCTCGACCTCAGTCAATTGGCCCGCGAGCTGGGCATGGCCATGGCGCCGCTGGCCCATAAACGCGGCGTGGCCCTGGCGCTGGAAGCTGACGAGCCGGTCTGGTTGCGCGGTGAACCGACCTTGTTGAATGAGCTGTTGAGCAATCTGGTGGACAACGCCCTGGCCCACACGCCACCGGGCGGCAACGTCATTTTGCGGGTCCTGGCGCCGGCGGTGCTGGAGGTCGAGGACGACGGGCCGGGCATTCCCCTTGATGAGCGCGATCGGGTGTTCGAGCGCTTTTACCGGCGCAATCAGCAAGTGGCCGGTTCAGGCTTGGGGTTGGCGATTGTTGGCGAAATCTGCCGGGCGCACCTGGCGCAAATCAGCCTGCATGATGGGGCGCGGGCGGGGTTGAAGGTGCGGGTGAGTTTTATGGCCGGGGATTGATGGTGTCTGGTCTGTCCCCTTTGCGAGCAAGCCCGCTCCCACATGGATTTGTGGTGCTGCATAGATCCCATGTGGGAGCGGGCTTGCTCGCGAATGAGGCGACTTTGATCAATAAAACATCAACCGCGTTTCTTCCAGATCGGCGCACATCGCCTTGTCGTCCGGATCGATCCCCAGCTTGACGAAGGCCGGTACGCTGAAGGGGTCGATTCGCGAGATCGGATGCTCGGTGTCTTTGTAGCAGTACAGGCTGGCCACCTGAACCAGGTCGACATAATCGATCTGCGCGGACTGTCGCTTGAAGTCCAGGTAAAGCTGCGGCACCTGCACCAGTGGCTCCGGAAACTCCCAAACGCGCAGCAGCTTGTCGCCGAGCAATGGATGTATGCGGTCAATCACATGATTGAGGCTGACCGGATCGGACAGCAGTTCATAGTGATCCTCGGCGTACGTCAGGATCGGCAAGATACCGATCTGGTGCACCAGCCCGCCAAGAGCCGCCTTATCGGGCTTGAGCTGGGTGTAGTGGCGGCACAGCGCATAGCTGACGCCGGCGATTTCCAGGCTTTTGCGCCAGACCTCGCGCATTTTCTGTTCCACCACCGCGGAGCGGGCATGGAAAATCTGTTCCATGACCAGGCCGATCGCCAGGTTGCTGCTGTAGTTGATGCCCAGGCGGGTGATTGCCGTGTGCAGATCGGTGACTTCCTGCGCTGCGCGCAGCAGTGGGCTATTGACCACCTTTATCAGCCGCGCCGACAGCGCGGCATCGCGGCCAATCACTTTGCTCAAGCTACCGATACTGATTTGCGGGTCTTCGGCGGCCTTGCGAATCTGCATGGCCACTTCCGGTAACGTTGGCAGAACCAGGTCATCGTTATCGATGGCCTCAACCAAATCCTGTTGGACCTTTTCCGCCAGCTCACTCATTACGCTTCTCTAGGTGTTGCAAAAAAGTACTGCGCTTAACGCTGGATTTCGCGATCGCGGTCCAGTTGGTACGGCAGGTCGAGCAATTTCAGGGCCGGGCCGTCGAGGGCGCCCAGATGAATGTCGCCGCCTTCGGCTGCTTCCGCTTGCAACACGGCCAGCAGTTCGATGTGACCGGCAGCATTGGCGGCCAGCACCACTTCACCGATCGAGCTGCCGTGACTGGGGGCAAACAGTTGGGTGCCGGGTTCCGGTAGTTCGTCGGCAACCAGTTGCAGGCGATACAGGCGGCGCTTGAGTTTGCCCAGGTACTGCATGCGCGCGACGATTTCCTGGCCGGTATAGCAGCCTTTCTTGAAACTCACGCCACCGACGGCTTGCAGATTGAGCATCTGCGGGATGAACAGCTCACGGGTGCTTGGCATCACCTGGCCGATCCCGGCCCGAACCTGGCCCAGAAGCCACTGATTGAGTTCCCCTTCGCTCAGTTGGGCGGACAGTTTGTCCTTGATGTCATCGGCTTGATCGGCCGCCACCCACAGCTCGGCGCGTCCAGGCGAGACGCGAATGGCGATCAAGCCGTCATGACGCACGACGCTGTCGGTGTCTTCCGGCAGTTCAAGGCCGAGGTTTTTCAAGGCCTCATCGCCTTGCTCGACGCCGAAGCGAACCCAGGCAGCGCTTTCATCGGTCAATTTGGACTTGGAAAACACCGCGTATTTTTTCAGGTCCGCCAATTGCGGTTCGAGTAATCCGCTGGCCATTGCCAGGAGTACGCCGTCACCTTCAAGCAGGATGCGGAAGCTCGACTGCATCCGGCCTTTCTGCGTGCAACGCGCGCCAAGGCTGGCCCGGGTGTCGCTCAGGTAATTGAGGTTGCAGGTCAGTTGGCCTTGCAGGAACTTGCCGGCGTCCGCGCCGCGGACCGCCAGGACACCTTCATGAGACAGCGTGCAGAAAATAGCAGAATCGGCCATGGGTCATCGCAGGGTAAAGAGTCTGGCGGACATGATAAGGGGCTGCCCTTGAAATGGGTAGTTCACAAAGGATCGTCCGTGCCCGACCAAAGCCGACTGTTCGATGAGGCGCGGCGCTGTATACTTGCGGCCTATTTGAGGAGCGCTCCATGGTCGAAGATGTTGAACTGAATCGCCTCTACTGGCACAGCCGCCGCGGCATGCTTGAGCTTGACGTGCTGCTGGTGCCATTTGTGAAAGAGGTTTATCCGCACCTCAACGAAGTTGATCGCGCCTGCTACGTCCGGCTGCTCGAATGCGAAGATCAGGACATGTTTGGCTGGTTCATGGAACGCGCCGAATCGGAAGATCCGGAGCTTCAGCGCATGGTTCGCATGATCCTGGACCGTGTCCAGCCCAAGTAACGGGTTCGAATGCCGCTGGCATGCCTCAGGGCAGTTGCTGGCGGCGTATCTTGTGGCCCAGCTGTTCGCGTTGGGTTCGCTGTTTCTTCTCGCCATGCCGCTCTGGGCCACTTTGCCCGGCGTTTTTTGCTGCCTGCTGCACGGTTTTTGGGTATTGCCTCGTCAGATCCTGTTGACGCACCCGCAAGCATTTTGCGGCTTGCGGCGCGATGCCGATGGCTGGCAATTATGGAATCAGGCGCAGGGATGGCAGCCGGTGCAACTGCGTCCGGACAGCCTGGCATTGCCATTGGCGGTGGTGCTGCGTTTTCGCCTGCGGGGTGAGCGGCGCACCAGGACTGTTTGCGTGCCCCGGGATTCGCAGGCGGCGGATGTGCACCGACGCCTGCGGGTGCGGCTCAAGTTCACTCGGCGTAGGTGGACGGCACCAGGATAGTGTCCAGGGCAACCGGCAGCATCTTCGGATAGTCGAGGGTGTAATGCAGGCCGCGACTCTCCTTGCGCTCCATCGCTGAGCGAATCATCAACTCGGCCACCTGGGCCAGGTTGCGCAACTCGATCAAGTCCCGGCTGACCTTGTAGTTGCTGTAGAACTCGTCGATTTCGTCAAGCAGCAAGCGCACGCGGTGCTGGGCCCGTTGCAGGCGCTTGTTGGTGCGCACGATGCCGACGTAGTCCCACATGAATCGCCGCAACTCATCCCAGTTGTGCGCAATGATCACGTCTTCATCGGAATCGGTCACCTGGCTCGCGTCCCAGACAGGCAGGGCAGCGGGGGCTGACACCTGCGGCAACTGTTCCAGGATGTCAGTCGCTGCCGAGCGGGCGTAGACGAAGCACTCCAGCAAGGAGTTGCTGGCCATGCGGTTGGCACCGTGCAGGCCTGTGAAGCTGGTTTCGCCAATCGCGTAAAGCCCTGGCACATCGGTGCGACCGTGTTGATCGACCATGACGCCACCACAGGTGTAGTGCGCCGCCGGAACCACCGGAATCGGTTGTTTGGTGATGTCGATGGAAAATTCGAGGCAGCGTTCGTACATCGTCGGGAAGTGCGACTTGATGAACGCTTCGGACTTGTGGCTGATGTCCAGGTACACGCAGTCGATGCCCAGTCGCTTCATCTCATGGTCGATGGCCCGGGCGACGATGTCCCGTGGCGCCAGTTCGGCCCGGGGGTCGAAGCGCTGCATGAAGCGCTCGCCATTGGGCAGCTTCAGGTGTGCACCTTCTCCGCGCAAGGCTTCGGTGATCAGGAAACTCTTGGCTTGCGGGTGATACAGGCAGGTAGGGTGGAACTGGTTGAATTCCAGGTTCGCCACCCGGCAGCCCGAACGCCACGCCATGGCGATGCCATCACCGCAGGCGCCATCGGGGTTGCTGGTATAAAGGTAGACCTTGGCTGCGCCGCCGGTGGCGAGGATCACGAAGCGGGCGCCGTAGGTGTCGACTTCCCCCGTGCCGCGATTGAGCACGTAGGCTCCCAGGCAACGATCACCTTCCAGGCCCAGGCGCTTTTCGGTAATCAGGTCGACCGCGACCCGTTGCTCCAGCAACTCGATGTTCGGCCTTTGTTGGGCTTGGGTGAGCAGCGTTCGGAAAATCGCCGCGCCGGTGGCGTCGGCTGCATGGATGATGCGGCGATGGCTATGACCGCCTTCACGGGTCAGGTGGAACTCGAATCCACCGTCTTCAGTGCCGGACTGTTCGTCGCGGGTGAAGGGTACGCCCTGGTCAATCAGCCATTGAATGGCCTCTTTGCTGTGCTCGACGGTGAAGCGCACGGCGTCTTCATGACACAAACCGCCGCCGGCGTTAAGGGTGTCATCGACGTGGGACTCGACGGTGTCGGTGTCATCCAGGACGGCGGCGACCCCTCCCTGGGCCCAGAACGTCGAGCCATTGGCGAGGTCGCCTTTGCTCAATACGGCGATGCGCAAATGACCCGGCAAGGTCAGCGCAAGGCTCAAGCCGGCAGCACCGCTGCCAATTACCAGGACATCGTGTTGAAACTGTTGGCTCATTTCAGGATTCCGCTCAAAGCGACCCGGGTCGGGGTAGGCGCCAGACATCTGGACAGGCATGCCCGGCAGCCGCACAGCCCACTAGTATATAGAGGGGGGGAGCGGCACAATAGCCGAGCCGATATGGCATTGTGAAACTACTGTGACGGAAAACTGCTGACGCTTCGTCGGATGTTTTTTCCACCGGTTCGGCGTCAAGCGAACTGTATCGTGGATTTAACACTCTTTTTCGGCTCAGGGTTGAACAATGTCGGTTCTGCCAAGCTATAAATATTTGAACTTTTGCCAAAGGCCCAATATCAATAGACGGTTGCCTGAATCAAGGGACAGTGTCGGTTTCATCGCTGGATCGCGGTTGGGTCCTTGCCGGTCAAGCCGATGACAAGATTATTTGCGCAGCCGGGGAATCTCGCGCTGCGCTTTTCGTGCGTGCCGAATCAGAGCCCGCAGGAAACTTGCCTGGAGGGGGAGAACTTTTGCGAAAAGCCCGAGTCTATGTTTGCAAGCCCGGTCGTTTAGTAATGCAAGCCTCCTCCGAGCTTATCGAGGAGTGTTCATGCTAACCCAGGAAGAGGATCAGCAGCTGGTCGAACGCGTTCAACGCGGCGACAAGCGCGCATTCGATCTGCTAGTGCTGAAATACCAGCACAAAATTCTCGGGTTGATCGTGCGTTTCGTGCACGACACCCATGAAGCCCAGGATGTAGCGCAAGAAGCCTTTATCAAGGCCTATCGCGCACTTGGTAATTTTCGCGGAGACAGCGCGTTTTATACGTGGCTTTACCGCATCGCCATCAACACGGCGAAGAACTATCTGGTTTCACGCGGCCGTCGGCCGCCGGATAGCGATGTCAGTTCCGAGGATGCAGAGTTCTACGATGGCGATCATGGCCTCAAGGATCTCGAGTCGCCAGAACGGGCTTTGCTGCGGGATGAGATCGAAGGCACAGTCCATCGAACCATTCAGCAACTGCCAGAAGATTTGCGTACGGCCTTAACTTTACGTGAATTCGATGGTCTGAGTTACGAGGACATTGCGAGTGTCATGCAGTGTCCGGTGGGTACCGTGCGCTCCCGGATTTTCCGCGCCCGGGAGGCCATCGATAAAGCCCTGCAGCCGTTGTTGCAGGAAAACTAAAGACAGCGGCGACAGCCAAGAGAGGAACGCCATGAGTCGTGAAGCCCTGCAGGAATCGCTGTCCGCAGTGATGGATAACGAAGCGGACGAATTGGAATTGCGTCGGGTATTGAATGCCTGTGACGATGTTGAAACCCGTGAAACCTGGGCTCGTTATCAGATCGCTCGGGCGGTGATGCACAAGGATCTCCTGCTGCCACGCCTGGATATTGCCGCGGCTGTTTCTGCTGCATTGGCTGATGAAGCCGTACCGGCAAAAGCCACTCGTGGTCCATGGCGCAGCCTGGGTCGCCTGGCCGTTGCCGCTTCGGTGACACTGGCGGTACTGGCAGGTGTTCGTCTGTACAACCAGGACGAGATCGCTGGCGTCGAACTGGCGCAGCAATCCACTCAACCTGGCCTGGCTGTTCCACAAGTCAAGGGCCCGGCTGTTCTGGCAGGCTACAATGAGAGTTCGGAAGCCACGGGCCCGATGGCCAATGGCGTATTGCAAGGTCAACCAGGCTGGAACGATCAGCGTCTGCCAGGCTACTTGCGCCAACATGCTCAACAGGCTGCACTGAAAGGTACTGAGAGCGCTCTGCCTTACGCTCGTGCAGCAAGCCTGGAAAACCGTTAAGGAGGATCATGCGCGCCATACCTCTACTTACGCTATTGCTCAGTGGCTGGTTCGTTGTTCCAGCCCACGCCGATCAGGCTCAAGACTGGTTGACCCGCTTGGGCCAAGCCGAGCAGCAGCAAAGCTTTCAAGGTACTTTCGTCTACGAGCGTAACGGTAGTTTCTCTACCCACAATATCTGGCACCGTGTCCAGGATGGCCAGGTCCGCGAGCGTTTGGTCCAGCTCGACGGGTCCGCCCAGGAAGTCGTGCGCGTTGATGGACAGACTCAATGCGTCAGCGGCAACCTGATGGCAGGGCTGGGAGATACTTCCAGCTCGGCTGCTCGTGCACTTGATCCACAGAAGCTCAAGAATTGGTATGACCTTGCTGTCATCGGCAAGTCGCGCGTGGCCGGTCGCCCGGCAGTGATTGTTACGCTGACGCCGCGTGACCAGCACCGCTACGGTTTTGAACTGCATCTTGATCAACAAACCGGCCTGCCTCTGAAGTCATTGTTGCTCGATGACAAGGGACGGCTGCTGGAGCGCTTCCAGTTCACTCGACTCGATCCCGTCGCGGTCCCGACCGACAGTGACCTGCAGCCAGGCGCGGATTGCAAGACGGTGAAGCTCGACAGCGACAAGGCTTCGGCGGTCAAGGAGGCACGGGCCTGGCATTCGGACTGGTTACCGCCGGGTTTCGAACTGACCAGCAGTACGGCCCGCAAGGATCCCCAGACCAAGGTCCAGGTCAACAGCTTGATGTATGATGATGGCCTCGCGCGGTTTTCAGTGTTCCTCGAGCCTTTGAGTGGTAGCGGGGCCACCGATACCCGTACTCAACTGGGGCCAACCGTTGCCGTTTCCCGGCGTTTGAGTACGCCTCAAGGCGAGATGGTGGTGACGGTGGTGGGCGAGATCCCCATTGGCACTGCAGAACGGATTGCGTTATCCATGCGCACCGACGCTACTGCAACCCAGCAGTGACGTGAAATCGAAATGTTTCGTGAGCATTTCAATTTGCAAATCCCTCCAATATTTTTTATAGGTCAGAACCCCTCGGCTCTGGCCTTGTTTGTTGTTCCCGGAACAAAAATACCGGCGTATCTTTCTCGGTGTTCCTTGCTCCATATCGCTTAACCATGCTCGTCGTAACGGGAGCCGTATGTCGATACCACGCTTGAAGTCTTACCTCTCCATTTTTGCCACCGTGCTGGTGCTCGGTCAGGCGGTCGCCGTTCAAGCGGTCGAATTGCCTGACTTCACGCAACTGGTCGAACAGGCTTCGCCTGCGGTGGTGAACATCAGTACCACGCAAAAGCTGCCTGACCGCAAAGTGAGCCAGCAGATGCCTGACCTCGAAGGCTTGCCGCCGATGCTGCGCGAGTTTTTCGAACGCGGCATGCCGCCGCAGCCTCGGTACCCCCGTGGCGATCGTCAGCGCGAAGCGCAATCCTTGGGTTCAGGTTTCATCATTTCGCCTGACGGCTACATCCTGACCAATAACCATGTGATCGCCGATGCCGACGAGATCCTCGTGCGTCTGTCCGACCGCAGTGAAATGAAGGCCAAACTCATCGGCACCGATCCTCGATCCGATGTGGCGCTGCTAAAAGTCGAAGGCAAGGACCTTCCGGTCCTGAAGCTGGGCAAATCCCAGGATCTGAAAGCCGGGCAATGGGTCGTAGCCATCGGCTCGCCATTCGGTTTCGACCACACCGTGACCCAGGGCATCGTCAGTGCCGTCGGCCGCAGTCTTCCGAATGAAAACTATGTGCCGTTCATCCAGACCGATGTGGCGATCAACCCGGGTAACTCGGGTGGGCCGCTGTTCAACCTCAACGGTGAGGTGGTCGGCATCAACTCTCAGATCTATACCCGTTCCGGCGGCTTCATGGGCGTATCGTTCGCGATCCCTATCGACGTGGCGATGGACGTTTCCAACCAGCTCAAAAGCGGTGGCAAGGTCAGTCGTGGATGGTTGGGTGTGGTGATCCAGGAAGTGAGCAAGGACTTGGCCGAATCGTTCGGCCTGGACAAGCCGGCCGGTGCGCTGGTTGCGCAGATACAGGATGACGGCCCGGCTGCCAAGGGTGGACTGCAAGTGGGCGATGTGATCCTGAGCATGAATGGTCAGCCGATCATCATGTCCGCCGATCTGCCGCACCTGGTGGGCGCCTTGAAGGCAGGCTCCAAGGCTAATCTGGAAGTGATCCGCGAGGGCAAGCGCAAGAATGTCGAGCTGACGGTTGGCGCTATCCCGGAAGAAGGCAAGGAGCTGGACGACCTGCCGCTGTCGAGCATCGAGCGCAGCAGCAACCGCCTGGGCGTCTCGGTGGCGGAGCTGACGGACGAACAGAAGAAAACCTACGACCTCAAGGGCGGTGTGGTGATCAAGGAAGTCCAGGACGGCCCGGCGTCAATGATCGGCCTGCAGCCAGGCGATATCATCACTCACCTGAACAATCAGGCGATCGGTTCGGCCAAGGAGTTCACGGACATCGCCAAGGCGTTACCAAAGAACCGTTCGGTGTCGATGCGCGTCTTGCGTCAGAACCGCGCGAGCTTCATCACCTTTAAGCTGGCTGAATAATCCACTCATCGGCTGAACGAAAAACCGCCTCGAAAGAGGCGGTTTTTTTTGGGGGGGGGCTTTCACCTGTCTCACGCCATTCCCTGTAGGAGCTGCCGCAGGCTGCGATCTCTTGATCTTGCTTGATTAAAATCAAAAGATCGCAGCCTGCGGCAGCTCCTACAGGTTGTGTGTTATCCGGGTTTTGTTGAAGCGTCAGCCCATCATGTCCTTGATCATGCGTTCCTGCTCCATCAGCTCTCGCTGGCGGGCATCGATTCGCGAGGCCAGCGGGAAATTGTTGCCGGCCTTGCGCTTGGCAAAATCGAGTTGCTGGATGGCCTGGCGATAGTCGCCCACCAGTGCGAAATACTCGGCACGCGCCTGGTGCAGGCCGATGATGTTGCCTGACAGGCCACGGGTTTCGGCAACCTGATACCATACGTCCGGATCGTCCGGGCGCGACTTGAGCAGGCCTTCGAGCGCTTTCTCGGCATCGGCGGCGCGGTTCTGTTTCAGCAGCAGGTCGACGCGTACCTGGTTCAGTGGATAATTGCCGGGGTATTGCGTCAGCATCCGGTCAACCCTGGACTGTGCATCCGGCAGGCGATTGTTGGTAATGTCCAAATCGACCTGGGCGAGGTTGTAGATAATCTCGTTCGGCGCCTTGGCCAGCAGCGGCTTGAGGTTTTCCCGTGCTTCGTTCAGTTGACCGCCTTTGATCTGCGCAATCGCAAGGCCGTAGCGCGCCGCATCGTTTTTCGGATTTTCCTCCAGCAGGGCGCGGAAACGCTTGGCGCCCAGGCCTGGGGTTTCCTCGTAGATCAACTGAACCCGCGTACGAATCAATTGATAACGCAGGGTGTCTTCGATGCCGCCCTTTGGGGCCTGCTCGGCACGGTTGCGGGTGTCGGCGATTCGCGATTCGGTGACCGGGTGAGTCAGCAAAAATTCCGGTGGCTTGGCGTCGAAGCGGTATTGGCGCCCCAGGCGTTCGAACATGGTTGGCATGGAACGGGGGTCGTAGCCGGCCTTTTCCAGGTTGAGGATGCCGATGCGGTCGGCTTCCTGTTCGTTCTGTCGGGAGAAGCGCCGTTGTTCCTGGATGGCTGCCGCCTGTGTGCCGGCAATCGCCGCAATACCGGCGTCGCCGGCGCCGGCCGCGGCAATCACGATGCCAGCCAGCAACGCGGCCATCATCGGTACCTGCATGCGCTGCTGGGCCTCGACACCGCGGGCAAAGTGGCGTTGCGACAAGTGAGCCAATTCGTGAGCCAGCACCGAGGCATATTCGCCCTCGGTCTGCGCATTGAGGAACAGGCCGCCGTTGACACCGACGATCCCGCCAGGCGCCGCGAACGCGTTGAGCTGTGGGCTGTTGATCAGGATGAACTCCAGGCGCCGGTCATTGACCTGGCTGGTCTCCACCAGGCGGTAGACGCTGGATTCGACGTAATCCTTGAGCTGCGGGTCGTTGAGCTGTGCTACCTGGCTGCGCAACAGGGCAAGCCAGGCGCGGCCCAACTGATACTCCTGTTGCGGCGAGACGATGGCAGAACTGGCGTCACCGAGTGACGGCAGGTCGTCGGCGAAGCCCGGTGAGGCGAGCAGGCAAGCGAGCGTCAGCAGGGTGGGGCGCAAAAAAGTCATGCACAAGGCCTTAGTCGACAAAGAGCTTACTGTAGCCGGACACCAGCCTTGCGACCAGATATTCTAGGCAGCTCAACCACCTGAACCGGAGTGATGCAATGATCGACGCTGTAGCCCATGACGTTGAACTCGACGCCAGTGGCCTCAATTGCCCGCTGCCGTTGCTCAAGGCCAAGATGGAACTCAACCGGATGGCCAGTGGCGCGGTGCTCAAGGTCATTGCCACCGATGCAGGCTCGCAGCGTGATTTCCGCACCTTTGCCCGATTGGCAGGTCATACGCTGCTTCGTGAAGAAGATGAAGCGGGCATTTACCGTTACTGGTTGAAAAAAGCCTGAAACCTGCTGCCTTCGATCTTAAGGATTATTGATGTTCAAAGTGTTGCGCGACTGGATTCAGCGCTATTTCTCAGACGAAGAAGCCGTGGTTCTGGCGGTCCTGTTGTTCCTGGCATTTACCGCCGTGCTGACCCTGGGCGGCATGCTGGCGCCAGTGCTGGCCGGGATGGTGCTGGCTTACCTGATGCAGGGCCTGGTGGTGAGCCTGGAACGAGTGCGCGTACCGGGCGGGGTCGCGGTGGGGCTGGTCTTCGCCCTGTTCATGGGATTGCTGCTGGTGTTCATCTTGGTCGTGGTGCCGTTGCTCTGGCATCAACTGATCACGTTGTTCAACGAATTGCCCGGCATGCTCGCCAAGTGGCAAACCCTGTTGCTGCTGCTGCCGGAGCGCTATCCGCATCTGGTGTCCGACGAGCAGGTGCTGCGGGCCATTGAGGCGGCGCGGGGCGAGATCGGCAAGTTTGGCCAATGGGCGCTGACGTTTTCGCTGTCGAGCCTGCCGTTGCTGGTCAACATCATGATCTACCTGGTGCTGGTGCCGATCCTGGTGTTCTTCTTTCTCAAGGACCGGCAAATGATCGGCCAGTGGGTTCGCGGCTACCTGCCCCGTGAGCGCGCGCTGATCACCCGCGTCGGTCGTGAGATGAACCGGCAGATCGCCAACTACATTCGTGGCAAGGTCATCGAGATTTTCATTTGCGGCGGGGTGACCTACATCGCCTTTGTCGTCCTCGAACTCAACTACGCGGCCCTGCTGGCCTTGTTGGTGGGCATCTCGGTGGTGGTGCCCTACGTCGGGGCGGTGGTGGTGACCGTGCCGGTGTTCCTGATTGCGCTGTTCCAGTGGGGCTGGAGCGATCAGTTCATCTATTTGATGGCGGTGTACGGGATTATCCAGACGCTGGACGGCAACGTGCTGGTGCCACTGTTGTTCTCGGAAGCGGTGAACCTGCATCCGGTGGCGATCATCTGCGCGGTGTTGTTGTTTGGCGGGCTGTGGGGTTTCTGGGGCGTGTTCTTCGCGATCCCCCTGGCGACGCTGTTCAAGGCCGTGCTGGATGCGTGGCCGCGCAAGGAGCCGATCGTGGCGCCGTTGCTTTAACGATCATCCCCGATCATTTCGTGGGGCTGATGGCCTCTTCCCGAGCAGGCTCGGTCCCACAGTTGATCCGCTTAACTGTGGGAGCGAGCCTGCTCGCGAAAGCGTCAAGACAGGCATCGAAGAAATCAGGCCTTATTCAATGCCTGCGCCGCCGCGAGAACCGCATCCACATGCCCCGGCACTTTCACGCCACGCCATTCCTGGCGCAACACACCGTCCTTGTCGATCAGGAACGTGCTGCGATCCACGCCCATGTATTCCTTGCCATAGAGCTTTTTCAGCTTGATCACGTCAAACAGCTGGCAGAGCGCTTCTTCCTTGTCGCTGATCAGCTCGAAGGTGAAGGCCTGCTTGGCCTTGAAGTTCTCGTGGGACTTGAGGCTGTCGCGGGACACGCCGAACACCTCGGTGTTGGCGGCCTTGAAGGCGTCCAGCTGGTCGCGAAAGCCCTGGCCTTGGGTGGTGCAGCCCGGCGTGCTGTCCTTGGGGTAGAAGTAGATCACTACCTGCTTGCCCTTCAGATCCGCGAGACGCACGGTTTGCCCGCTGGTGGCGGGTGCTTCGAAATCGGCAACCGGTTGGTCGAGTGCAACGGCCATGATGTTTCCTTACATTGGGTTCTGTGGGCGCCACGGTTCGATCAGGGCATCGAGGTTCAGCGCGTCGGCAAAGTCCAGGAACTGGTCGCGCAACCAGCTGATTTGCACGCCGGCCGGCAAGGTCACGGTAAACGTGGCATTGAGCATGGTGCCGCCGGTCTGGGGTGCCTGGTAGGTGTCACAGGTCAGGTTTTCCAGTTCGACGTTGTGGTCCATGAAGAACTGGCACAGCTCGTTGATGATGTCCGAGCGGTAGGCAGAGCTGACATACGCCACGTAGGGCAGGGCCTGGGGACGGTTCTCCAGGGCAGCGCTGCGCACCACGTTGACGGTAAAGGCGTGCCGTTTTGCCAAGGTCGGCAGGCTGCCCTCCAGGCGAGCCAGGGCGTCCCAGGTGCCGGAGATCTCGAGGACCAGCGCACTGCACTCGCCGTGACGCGTCAGGCGGGAGGTGACCACGGCGCAGCGATTTTCATGGCTGGCGCGGCACAGGACGTTAGTCAGCTCCATGGGGTTGGCGCCGAGGGCACTGATGACAAGGAATTGTTCGCGAACTGTGGGGGTGGACATGCAGCATTCCTAAAGCGATGAGCGGTCGGTACTTCTATCGGCTGGTTTTGCCGGGAGCGAGCCTGCGCATGCGAATCATCAAAGCCCCGGGCACAAGGTCACAACGTGGCTCCAGAGTGGCGGGAGCGGGGGTGGCAACGCTGGATCGGGGGCTTGAGATGTCGAAAATGGAGGCGCGAACCCGAAATACGAGCTTAGCAGTATCGATCAAAGTCTGAAGGGTAGCGAAAAGCAGCGCCAAGGGGAATGGCGGCAGCGCAGTACTTCGCTTGTGCAAGCATCTTGGCGCCAGTACCATTACGGCTCTCTTTTTCCGGCAGGAGCGGTTGCATGATTGCGGGCAGTATGGTGGCACTGGTCACACCCATGGATGCACAAGGTCGTCTCGACTGGGACAGCTTGAGCAAACTGGTGGACTTTCACCTGCAAAACGGCACCCACGCCATCGTGGCGGTCGGCACCACAGGTGAATCGGCCACCCTTGATGTGAGCGAACACATCGAAGTGATCCGTCGCGTAGTCAAGCAGGTCAACGGTCGCATTCCGGTCATCGCCGGCACCGGCGCCAACTCGACCCGCGAGGCGATCGAGTTGACCACCAATGCAAAGACCGCGGGCGCCGATGCTTGCCTGCTGGTCACGCCTTACTACAACAAGCCGACCCAGGAAGGCCTGTACCAGCACTTCAAGGCGATCGCCGAAGCCGTCGACATCCCGCAGATCCTCTACAACGTGCCAGGCCGCACCGCCTGCGACATGCTGGCCGAGACCGTGATTCGCCTGTCGAGCGTCAAGAATATCATCGGTATCAAGGAAGCCACCGGCGACCTGCAGCGCGCCAAGGCCATCATCGATGGCGTCGACAGCAACTTCCTGGTGCTCTCCGGTGACGATGCCACCGCGGTCGAGCTGATCCTGCTGGGCGGCAAGGGCAACATTTCGGTGACGGCCAACGTCGCCCCGCGTGACATGGCCGACCTGTGCATCGCCGCGCTGAACGGCGAAGCCGAGAAGGCGCGCGCCATTCACCAGAAGCTGATGCCACTCAATAAAACCCTGTTTATCGAGTCCAATCCAATTCCCGTGAAATGGGCGCTGCATGAGATGGGCCTGATGCCGGACGGAATCCGTCTGCCGCTCACCTGGCTCAGCGCTGAATGTCACGAACCGCTGCGGCAGGCCATGCGCCAGTCCGGCGTCCTGGTTTAATTGAGGAAGTACAACGCATGAAGCGAATGGCCGGACTTTCCGCACTTGCCCTGATCATCTCCAGCACCAGTGGCTGTGGATGGGTCTGGGGCCCGGAAGGTTATTTCCGTGACCGTGGTAGCGATTACCTGGAAGCGCAACAGACTGCACCCATGCAATTGCCGCCGGATGTCACCACCGCCAAGCGTCTGGATCCGCTGCTGCCGATTCCGCGCAACGTCGCCGATGACACCGCCAAGGGCGAATACATCGTGCCTCGTCCGCAGCCGTTGTCGGCCGCAGCCGACGCCAGTGCCTACTCCCTGCAAAAGAGCGGCGATACGCGCTCGATCCTGGCGCAGAACCCGCCGGCGGAAGCCTGGCCCGTGGCCGTACAGTTCTTCCAGGACAACGGTTTCCGCCTGGACGAACAGCGCCCGCAAACCGGTGAATTCACCACGACCTGGCAGCGTTCCGACGAGCTGTCCGCCGCCATGGCCAAGCGCCTGAGCGCGGCCGGTGTCGGCACCGACAGTGAAACCCGCGTGCGGGTGCGCATCGAGCCGGGCGTACAGCGCAATACCAGTGAAATCTACGTGGTCAGCGCCGAGCGTCCTGCCGGCAGCACTGCCGATGTCCCCTTCACCAACCGTTCGGTCAACACCGGCCTTGACGCGGCACTGGTCGACGACATGCTGGCAAGCATGAGCCGCATTTCCGAGAAGGGTGGTTCGGTCTCCATGCTGGCCTCTCGCGATTCCGACGCGCCAAGTCGCGTCAGCCTCAGCGAAGACGGCAGCGGCAACCCGGTGCTGAACGTCGGTACCGACCTGGATCGTGCCTGGTCGAGCGTCGGTCGTGCGCTGGAACAGGGCGAGTGGCGCGTTGAAGACATCAACCGCAGCCTGGGCCTGTACTACATCAACCTCGCTGAAAAAGCCGAGAAGAAGGACGACAAGCCCGGGTTCTTCAGCGGTCTGTTCGGCAGTGCGCCGAGCAAGGAAGAAGTCGAGTCCCGTGCCGAGCGCTACCAGGTTCGCCTGAGCAAGGTGGGCGACAGCGTCCAGGTCACCGTCGAGAAAAACATCAATACCGTGGCGCCGGCTGACGTGGCGCGCAAGGTGTTGAGCGTCATTCAGGACAACCTGGGCTGATCACATGCGTTTTGCCGTTCTCGGCAGCGGTAGCCAAGGGAATGGCACGCTGATAGCCAGCGCTGATACGTATGTGCTGGTGGATTGTGGTTTCTCCCTGCGGGAAACCGAAAAACGCTTGCTGCGCCTGGGTGTAGATCCTGCGCAGCTAAGCGCGATACTCGTGACCCACGAACATGCCGACCACGTGCATGGCGTGGGTTTGCTGTCTCGGCGTTACAATCTGCCTGTCTACCTCAGTCGCGGGACCCTGCGCGGGATGCGCAAACCGGTCGAGCCCGCGGGCTTGCTGGCCGGTGGCGAACAACTGCAGATCGGCGACTTGAGCATCGAGGTCATTGCCGTGGCCCACGATGCGCAGGAGCCGACGCAATACGTTTTCAGTGACGGTGAGCGGCGCTTCGGCCTGTTGACCGACCTGGGCTCGTATTGCGACAAGGTGCTATACGGCTATCGCGACCTCGATGCATTGATGATCGAGGCCAACCATTGCCGGGACATGCTGGCTCGCGGTCATTATCCGTACTTTCTCAAGCAGCGGGTGGGCGGTGAGCTGGGACATTTGAACAACCATCAGGCGGCATTCCTGGTGTCCGAGTTGGGCTGGAAAGACCTGCAACACCTGGTCCTGGCCCATCTGAGCAGCAAGAACAACCTGCCGCGGCTGGCCCGGCAATGTTTTGTCGACACCCTCGGGTGCGACCCGGACTGGCTGCAACTGGCCGATCAAGATTCAGGGCTCGACTGGCGACACATCGCCTAGCCCACCTACTTAGCAAGCGGAGCCCATCATGGAAAAACGTGAAGAACTGTACCGCGGCAAAGCCAAATCGGTTTACAAGACCGACGACGCCAACCGCTTGATCCTGCTGTTTCGCAACGACACTTCGGCGTTCGACGGCAAGCGCATCGAACAGCTCGACCGCAAAGGCATGGTGAACAACAAGTTCAATGCCTTCATCATGCAGAAACTCGAAGCCGCCGGCGTGCCGACTCAATTCGACAAGCTGCTGGGCGACAACGAATGCCTGGTGAAGAAGCTCGACATGATTCCGGTAGAGTGCGTCGTGCGTAACTACGCCGCCGGCAGCCTGGTCAAGCGCCTGGGTGTTGAAGAAGGCATGAAGCTCAACCCTTACACCTTCGAACTGTTCCTGAAGGACGACGCCAAGGGCGACCCGTTCATCAATGAATCCCACGTCGTGGCGTTCGGTTGGGGTACTGCCGAGCAACTGGCGCGCATGAAGGAGCTGTCGCTCAAGGTCAACGAAGTGCTGACCAAACTGTTTGACGACGCCGGCCTGCTGCTGGTCGATTTCAAGCTGGAATTCGGCGTGTTCCACGACGGCTCCATCGTCCTGGGCGACGAATTCAGCCCGGACGGCTGCCGCCTGTGGGACAAGGCCACCATGAAGAAGATGGACAAGGACCGCTTCCGCCAGGGCCTCGGTGACGTCATCGAAGCCTACGAAGAAGTCGCCAACCGTCTGGGCGTACCGCTTTAATCGACGCAAGCATCTGATAGCACAGAAAAAATTGCGAAAGAGGGTTTGCTTTCGGTAAAAGTGTTGTTATGATGCGCGCCGTTGGAGAGATGCCAGAGTGGCCGAATGGGACGGATTCGAAATCCGTTGTACCTTCACCGGTACCTAGGGTTCGAATCCCTATCTCTCCGCCATTACATGGAAAAAGCCCCGTAGCTGAAAAGTTACGGGGCTTTTTTGTTTGTGCGAACAACGGTCAGGGTTTTTAGCCACGCGGGGTACGCGGGGCCAATCAGTTACCCATGGTGACGTGGGTGATGATTTCGTTCTCGACCAGCAGGTTGATGCGTGCAGGGTTGTAGTCCTTGGTCATGATGAACCCAATACCCGTCGGGCGCACTGCCAGGCAGGTCTTGTTGGCGAGTTCTGCGCGAAGCTCCTCGGTGTATTGCCGACCGATGTATTGTTTGGCGGTTTCCAGGTGTTGATTCAAATCGGTAGTCATGTGTTGCTTCCTTGCGATCATTGAAATGAGTGATGTGCTCCCGTCATCCGGACTGGATGACACGGGAAATTCTGGAGCAACTGCGCTGCTTTATCACCCGTTTGACTGTGTCGCGATGTTTGCCTTCGCCGTCCGCACTAAAGGGATTTAGAGCCCTGCGCGTGAGCCTGTTGGCACTGAGCGCCAATCGCTCATGACATTCGCTCAGTCGCGTAGACACCGCTTGTTACACCTCCCTAAACTGTCGATTGTTTTTGAGCGGGGTCAATGGATGAATCGCAACGAGCTACGCAAGGCCGACATCAACCTGATGGTGGTGTTTGAAGCGTTGATGCTGGAACGCAACGTTACCAAGGTGGCGAAGAAGTTGTTCCTCGGTCAGCCGACCATCAGTTCGGCGCTCAACCGCTTGCGTACCCTGTTCAACGATCCGTTGTTCATACGCGTCGGGCATCGCATGGAACCGACGGCGCGGGCTGAGGAGATCTTTCGGCATTTGTCGCCGGCGCTGGATTCGTTGTCGGTGGCGTTGAGCCTGACCCATGATTTCGACCCGAGCAGCAGCACCATGACTTTTCGCATCGGGATGTCCGACGATGTCGAGTACGGCCTGTTGCCGCCGTTGCTGCGGGCATTGCGCCAGGAAGCGCCGAAGGTGGTGTTCGTGGTGCAGAATGTCGATTACTGGCGCATTCCCGACTTGCTGGCATCTGGCGACATAACGGTCGGCGTCAGCCAGACCCGCGGTCTTCCAGCCAACGCCAAGCGCAAGTTGTTGCGGCACATCCAACCCAGCGTGTTACGAGCCGATGCCAGCGATACACCGCTGACGGTCGATGAATACTGCTCGCGCCCTCATGTGCTGGTGTCCCATATTGCCAACGTCAGTGGTTTCGCTGACGAGTGGTTGTCTGCGATCGGTCGCTCGCGCCAGGTGGTGCTCTCGGTGCCGCAATACAGTTCATTGCCGGCCCTGCTCGCCGGTACCGATCTGTTGGCCAGCCTGCCGGATTACACGGCAGAGGCCATGGCGGCGTCCGGTCAGTTGTTCAAGGAGCCATTTCCGTTCAAGACGCCGACCCTGGAGTTGTCCATGGTCTGGCTCAGCCACGTCGACAGCGACCCTGCCGAGCGCTGGTTGCGCTCACGACTTGAAGCCTTCATGGGCGAGCGCAATCTGTTGTCGCTGCCCCAGTGAACAGGTGGCGCTGTGCTATATGTAAGAATTTGCCCCAACCCATAGGAGTGATGTCATGCCTCACCTGCACCTGGAATACACCGCCAACCTGCCTGACCTGAACGCCGATGTTGCGTTGATGCGCCTGAACAATACGTTGGTGGGGTCCGGTCAGTTCGGTGCCGAAGTCGACATCAAGAGTCGCGCGGTGAAGCTCGAGACGTTCAGGGTCGGCACGGCATTGGCCGAGCGGGCGTTCGTTCATGTGAAGCTCGCGATACTGAGCGGTCGCTCGGAGCAGATCAAGAAACAGTTGTCGGAAAGCCTGCTGGCGGTGGTCAGGGATCTGTGTGAATGGCCGGCAGAGGTGGAACTGCAGCTGTGCGTGGAGATTCTCGATATCGATCGGGAATCATATTCGAAGACATCTGTGGGTCATTGAGCCGTATCGCGTCATTGTTCAGGTTGACCAGGCGTCTCTAAACCATAGGCGGGTTACGACTCATGGCCGGTATTCGGAAAGTTGCTCAGCTGGGCTGCTCATCGCAAGCTGGAACCTATGCCAAGGGGCGCCCGAGCTATCCAGGCGAGCTGGTTAGTTAGCTTAGAGAAGCGCTTGAGATTCATCCGGGATCGACGGTTGTTGATTTAGGCGCCGGCACCGGTAAATTCACTCAGTAGTCATTGAGCGTGGCCGGGCGCGCCGGTGCTTTTACGCTTGCGCGCAGGCCGCGATCACTTGCTCACGTAACCAGGCGTTGGCGCTGTCCTGATCGGTGCCTTGGCGCCACTGCATGTCGAGGGTGAATCCGGGCAGGCCATCGGGCGCTTCACAGCGTTCGAAGGCGCTCTCATCGGCCAGCAATTGCTGGATGCGTCGGGGCAGGGTGAGGAGGAGGTCGGTGCCGCTGATCATCTTCAGGGCCGCGCCGTAGCTGTTGGCCCGCGCGACGATCTGGCGTTGCAGGGCTTGCTGGGCCAACCAGCCGTCAACCATGTTGCTGGTGGATGTCCAGGGTGTCGGAAACACATGCCGGCGCTCGATGAAGGTTTGCAGGCCCAGGCGTGGTTGCGACGGGGCCGCACGACGGTCGAAGACGCAGACGAAGTCATCTTGCAGCAACGTGTGCACATTGAAGTCAGCGTGCCTTCGATGGAAGTCCGGACCGAAACCGATTGCCAGATCGAGGCTACCATCGCGCAGTGCCTGGGCCGGTATGTCGGTTTCGAGCTTGTGGACATTGACCGTCACTGCATGCTCGAAGCGCGCGAAGCGTTTCAACAGGTGGGGTAGAACCAGTTGCTCGAAGTATTCCGGTGCACAGAGATTGAAAACCGTCGGCTGCAGGGACGGATCGAACGCTGACGCACTGGCATGGCACAGGTTGATGCTGTCGAGGATCTTCAGCACGTGGGGGTACATGCTGTCGGCCTTATAGGTGGGACGCATCCCGGTGCGGGTATTGATGAACAATTCGTCTTCAAACCCGGCGCGCAGTTTTTTCAGGCAGTAACTCACGGTGGACTGGCTGACGCACAGCGCCTCGGAAACGCCGGAGACGCTGTTTTGCTCATACACGGCGACGAATACCATCAAATCCTGCATGTCGAGCTTTCGTAGCACGTTACTGTTCAGCATCCTTTCCGGCTCATGCGCAAACTTGTGCGAACGATCCTAAAGCAATGAGGGCAGCAGGAGAATCTTTCACAGGCATGCGAAGCGCGCTGCGAGTCAGTGCATGTGCCTGGGGTAATGCCGTGGATCGAAGCGCAACGCCATCAGGATCATCAGTGCCATGGCCCCGGTGAGTGACCACCAGGCCCATTCGAAAGTGCCGAACTGATCGCGGATCATCCCGGCAACCAGCGGCGAGAGGCCGGCGATCAGATAGCCGATGCCTTGCACGAACGCCGTGAGCCCCCCCGCGCGTCGGGGATCGTCCAGATGATCCAGCGAGACAATCAGGCTCATCGGGAACAGTCCGCCTATTCCCAGTCCCAGCAGGCATGGCCACAGAAGGCCGAGATGTTCGGGGCTGAGGATCAACCCGCAAAAGCCAGCCATGATCAGCGCCAATAGCACCACCAGCACCAGGCGTCGATCACGGCTACGGTTGGCGATGGCCGGAGTCAGCAGGCCGGACAACACCTCCATGGCGGTCAGGAAGCCCAACAGCAACCCGGCGTTTTCTTCACTCCAGCCTTTTTCTACGTAATACGGGGCCAGCCACGCCAGTACGCAGGTGTAGGACGCCGTGCCCAGCCCGAAAAAAGCCGCAAGCAACCAGGCACGTGGATGGCTGAAGAACGAGCGGTTGCTCGAGGAAGCCGGCATCGGCGCCCCCGCTCGCTGGCTGCACCAGAACAGCAGTGCAATCACGGCCAGCACCGCCCAGATCGCCAGGCCGATGCGCCAACTGCCTGTACGGACCATCACCAGTGGGGCGAAGGCGGCCGCAATGGCGGCGCCGCCCATGATCGACGTGACGTAGAGCCCCATGCAAAGGGCCACGTTGTCGCTGAATCGGGATTTGATCAGCGTCGGCATCAGTGCCTGGATCAGGGCGATGCCGATGCCGGCGAGCACGGCGCTAAGGATCAGTTCCAACGCAGTATCGAGGAACAATCGCGCAGCAGTGGCCAGGCCGATGACCAGCAGCGACAGTACGACCGTGCGGCGTTCACCGAGGCGTTGGCTGACCGCCAGTCCAAAGAACATCGCCAGCCCCATGGTCATGACCGGCAGCAGGGTCAGCAGCGACGCGAGACTGAAACTCAGCGGGATATCGCCGCGAATCGCCGACAGTAAAGGCCCGACGGCGGCCATGGAGGGGCGCAGGTTGAGGGCGACCAAAATGATGCTGAACATTATCCACAGCGCGGGACGGGAGGTTTCGCGAATGTTTTCCATAATCGGACCTTGATGAATCAGGAGCCGATTAGGCGCGAGTGGTTGGCAAGCGGCAAATCAGAAAGTCTTGCGCACTATCGGGAAATTAAATACGGCTGACATCAGCATGACTTGCAGCCTTCAGATGCTTAGAGCCCCGAGCTTGCTGAACAAGACCTGAACGATTCTCAAATAAGTAGAAAGTTTCATCGTGTATCAGGTTGGCAACCAATCGTTGGCTTCTTTTTCACGAAAAATTGATGGTTGGATGCCTAAAGTTAGTGTCGCCGCGATAAATGAAATTTTCACATTTGTCGCAGGCACTTCTTTTCAGGAACAGTCGATCACCATGTTGAAGATTAAAGCCGTGCGCCCGGAGTGGGTGACACTGATTGCCAGCGCCTTTTTATTGACTGCCTTCAATTTTGTATTGTGGCAGCACCTTTTCGAAATCACCACCGCGGACGGTAAAGGCATCGTCATGCGCGTGGCGTTCGGTGCGATGATCCTCGCGGCTTTCAACATTATCCTGACTCTGCTGGCGTTCCGGCCGGTGCTCAAGCCCGTGTTGACCCTGTTGTTCATGATCAGCGCGGGCGTGGCGTATTTCATGGGGCAATACGGCGTCCTGATCGACGTAGGCATGTTGCGCAACTTCGCTCAAACCAACGCCACGGAAGTGCGTGACTTACTGTCTTTAAAGTTGCTGGCTTATATTGTTTTCCTCGGTGTACTGCCGTCCTGGTTGTTGTGGAAAACGCCGGTTAGTTATCGACGCTGGCATCGCGAGTTATTAAGCAAGACACTCGTGACTGTTGCCTCGACGGCGGTCATTGGTGTTGTCGCGCTGATTAATTATCAAGGGCTTTCTTCACTGTTTCGCAATCACCATGAACTTCGCCTGATGGTGGTACCTAGCAACTACATTGGTGCGTTCTCCGGTTACTTGCGCGAGCAGGTCGCGTCAGCGCGCCAGCCCTTCGTCAAAATCGGTGAAGACGCGCAGCGCAATCCTGCCGTGCAAAACCATGATCGCAAGTCCCTGACGGTTCTGGTGGTCGGTGAGAGTGCCCGCGCCGAGAACTTCGGCATCCTCGGCTATAACCGCGACACCACGCCGAAACTGGATAAGGAAGCCGGGCTGATCGCGTTTACCGACGTGAAATCCTGCGGTACTGAAACGGCGGTGTCGGTGCCTTGCATGTTCTCCAATATGGGGCGCAAGGATTACAACGCGAGCAAGGCCAAGAACGAAGAAGGCCTGCTGGATGTACTCAAGCGGGCGGGCCTCGATGTGATCTGGCGTGACAACCAGTCTGGCTGCAAAGGCACCTGCGATCGCGTCACCCTCGACGACGTCAGCAATCTCAAAGACCCGGTGCTGTGCGCCAACAGTGAATGCCGCGATGAAATCCTGCTGCAAGGTTTGCAACACTTCATCGATACCCTGGATAAAGACACGGTACTGGTATTGCACCAGATGGGCAGTCACGGTCCGGAGTATTACAAACGCTATCCGAAGGAATTCGAGCGCTTTACCCCGGTCTGTCAAAGTAATGCACTGAACAATTGCAGCCGCGAAAGCATCATCAATGGCTATGACAATACACTGGTGTATACCGACCATGTGCTGTCGACACTGATCGATCTGTTGCGCAGCAACCAGGACAAAGTTGATACCGCGATGCTATATCTGTCGGACCACGGCGAATCCCTGGGCGAATACAACTTGTTCCTCCATGGCACGCCTTACATGCTGGCACCGGAACAACAGAAACATGTGGCGATGCTGGCCTGGTTCTCCGACAGCTATCAGAAGTCGTTCTCGGTGGACACCCATTGCCTGCAAATGAGCCGTGAAAAGCCCTTGAGCCAGGACAACCTGTTCCATTCGATGCTGGGGCTGCTGGAGGTCAACAGCAAGGTTTATAACCAGGACCTGGATATGTTTTCCGGGTGCCGCAGGGCGGCGATCGATGGCGTACTGGCCAAAGATTGAGTGCTGCGATCCCTATTTCATACGACGGCCTGCGGCCTGCACTTCTACGCTCGAGAGCCCATGCACATGCCTGCTCAGTCACCTTCCGCCATCGAGCTCGAGTTCGCCCGGCATTATGACCAGGAGCACGCCCGCGTCTGCCTGCAGCCGCGAGCGCAAGGCCTGGGCGTGCGCCTGGCGTTCTGGCGTGACGAGCAAATGGTGCGCCGGGCGCTCAAGGTCGCCGGCGAACCGGGCCTGATTCTCGATGTGGCTTGCGGTGTGGGGCGCTACTGGTCAGTGCTGGGTGAGCATGCGAATCGGGTGATTCTCGCGACGGATCAGTCCCAGGCTATTCTCGAGCACGCCCGTACCCACCATCCGCAGAGCCTGATGAAGCGAGTCCGGACCTTTCAAAGCTCCGCCTTCAACATTGGCTTGCCGGAAAATGCCGTTGACAGCATTTTTTGCATGCAGCTGTTTCAGCACATTGCCTGTCCCGAACTTCGTTTGGCGATGTTGGGCGAATTTTACCGGGTCAGCCGCGATACGGTGATTGTGACGGCGCGTGTCGCAGGCCGTTTCAAGGGGTTGCGCACGGACGGACAGGGGGCTGCAGCAGGGCCACTGGTCAGTAAGACCGAGCTCGAGACGCAATTCAAGCGGGCAGGTTTGCGCGTGCTCAGCCATCAGGATTTTCTGCCCGGCCTCGCAACGAGGCGGATTTACGTACTGGGTAAGGTCGGTTAGGCCAGGTTTGTCAGGCTATTCTTGCAGTCAGGCAGGCATTTTCGCTAAAGCTCTTGTTCAGTGGATGCGCGGAAATCGTCGGGGGCGATATATACTGCGCGCCATTCTTCAAGGGAGAGCCGTGTGGCCATCGATATTCACTGGATTCGCGACAACGATAGCCTCGGTCGGTTTTGCACCGAGTGGCAGCAGCTGCCGTTCGTTGCCCTCGACACCGAATTCATGCGGGTCGACACCTTCTACCCGATCGCAGGCCTGCTGCAGGTCGGCGATGGCGAACGTGCCTACCTGATCGATCCGCTGACCATCGATAACTGGCAGCCGCTGGCCGCCTTGCTGGAAAATCCAGCGGTGGTCAAGGTTGTCCATGCGTGTAGCGAAGACCTCGAAGTCCTGCTGCGCCTGACCGGCAGCCTGCCGGCACCGCTGTTCGATACGCAGTTGGCCGCCGCTTACCTGAACCTGGGTTTTTCCATGGGTTATTCGCGGCTGGTGCAGGAGGTATTGGGGATCGACCTGCCCAAGGGCGAAACCCGTTCCGACTGGCTGCAACGCCCGCTTTCCGAGACCCAGATCAGCTACGCCGCCGAAGATGCCGTGCACCTGGCGGAAGTTTTCGTGAAATTGCGCCCGCAACTCTCCGATGACAAATACGCCTGGGTCCTGGAGGACGGTGCGGAGCTGGTGGCTAACCTGCGTCGCGAAATCGATCCGTTCGAGGTCTATCGCGACGCCAAGCTGGCCTGGAAATTGTCCCGGGCGCAGCTTGCTGTGTTGCGAGAACTCTGCGCCTGGCGCGAGCAGGAGGCGCGTGCCCGTGACCTGCCGCGCAACCGCATCATCCGTGAGCATTCGCTGTGGCCGCTGGCGCGCACGCAACCGGACAACCTTGGCGCATTGGCGAAAATCGAAGACATGCACCCGCGTACCGTGCGTCAGGACGGCGAATTTTTGCTTGATCTGATCAAGCGCTCTGCCAGTGTGTCGCCCGAGCAGTGGCCGCCCGCCGTGCCTGAGCCGTTGCCGGTGGACGCCGCCGCGCTGCTCAAGCGACTCAAAGCCATCGGCCAGGCCGAAGCCGAGCGCTTGAACATCGCGCCTGAGCTGATGTTGCGCAAGAAAACCCTGGAAGCCTTGCTCAAGAGCGGCTTCCCCAATGGTCCCTATCAATTGCCTGATTCGCTGCGTGGCTGGCGCCGCGAGTTGATGGGCCAGGCGCTGCTCGACAGCCTGGCCACCCCCGGAGAACAGCCTTGAAACGTATTTGCTCCATCTACCGCAGTTCGAAAAGAAACGAGATGTACCTCTATGTGCTCAAGAGCGATGCTCTGGAGCGTGTGCCAGAGCCCCTGATGGTTGCCTTCGGCAAAGCTATCCACGCGTTTGACCTGGTATTGAGCCCCGAGCGCAAACTGTCGCGCGAGGACATCACCGTCGTGCTGGAAAACCTCGAAAAGCAGGGCTATCACCTGCAAATGCCGCCAGCGGAAGACGAATACATCGAGCACTTGCCGGAAGAATTGCTGCGACGCAACGACCCCATGTGATCGACACTGGAATGATTTTGGCAAGGGCCGCATGGACGGAGCAGGACTCTGTCGGCGGCCGTCTGCACTGTTTTTCGAAAGGTTTGAAGCATGCGCGTCCTGATTGCTGAACACGATCACCCGGTCTACGCCCGATTGTTGCAAGAGGCTGTGCCAGAGGTGGAAGTACTGACCAGCGGCGATTCCGCTGAACTGGCGCGTCTGGCTGCCGATTGCCCGGTCTGGCTCGGCCAGCCCGACTTGCTGGCGACCCTGTTGCGCCAGGGGCATCAGCCTCAATGGTTGCAATCGACCTGGGCCGGCATTACGCCGCTGCTGGCCGATGGCTTGCCTCGGCACTATCGCCTGACTCGCGCGGTGGGGATTTTTGGTCAGGTCATGGCCGAATACGTGCTCACCTACATGCTCGGCCACGAACGTGAAGTGCTGGCACGGTTGGTCAGCCAGGTCGAGCGCAAATGGGACAGCCGTCACGGCCAGAGCCTGGCGGGGCGCAAGGTGTTGATCGTCGGTACCGGTGATATCGGGCAGACCGTGGCGCAATTTCTCGTACCCTTTGGTGTGCAGCTGTATGGCATCGCCAGCGAAGCCCGTGAGCAGGCACCCTTTATCGAAGTCGGTTCGCTGGCGGACCTGCCTCGGTTGGTCGGTGAAGTGGATTATGTGGTCAATCTGCTGCCAAATACCCCGAACACCCACGATATCTACGATGCAGCGCTGTTCAAGCAGTTCAAGCCCAGCGGCTTGTTCATCAACGTCGGGCGCGGTGTAGCGGTGGTGGACGCGGATCTGGTGGAGGCCTTGAAAGAAGGGCACCTGGTGGGCGCCGTGATTGACGTCTGTCGCCAGGAGCCGCTGCCGCAACGCCATCCGTTCTGGACGGCCTTCGGCCTGCTACTGACGGGCCATAGTTCGGCACCGACTTCGCCATCGCTGATGGTGAATCTGTTCGTCGAAAACCTGCGGGCGTATCAGGCGGGTGAGGCGTTGCGCGGGGAAGTGGATTTCAATCGCGGGTACTGAAGACACCTCAATCAAAATGTGGGAGCGGGCTTGCTCGCGAATGCGGTGTGTCAGTCGACTTCAACTTGGATTGACACTCCGCATTCGCTAGCAAGCCCGCTCCCACATTGTTTTGCGGTGTGGCTTAGAGGGTGAAATCGCCTTCAGCGGCGAGTTCGTTCAACGGCCGCCGCGGGCTTGGCTCTTCGCGTGCTTGCAGGTACTGCGCCAGTGTCGCCTTATCCCCCAGCTTACCGACTGCCACGGCGGCATGCAGGGCATAGCCTTCAGGAATGTTCAGCGCCTTGCGGGTCAATTCCTGATCGAAACCAGCCATGCCGTGGGTATACCAGCCACTGATGCTGGCTTGCAGCGCCAGGTGGCCCCAGGCGGAACCGGTGTCGAACGTGTGCCACAGCGCCGGTGTTTCTTCGGTGGCGCCAGGCGCGGTGAAGGTGGTTTTCGAGATCACGATCACCAACGCCGAGGCGTGTTGCGCCCAGCTGCGGTTGAATTCGTTAAGCAAGCCCAGGTAACGCTCCCAGTTCGGCGTATCCCGACGCGCATAGAGAAACCGCCAAGGCTGCGAGTTGTACGCCGACGGTGCCCAGCGTGCTGCCTCAAAGAAACTCAGCAGGGTTTCCTCAGGAATGGTTTCGCCCGTGAAGGCGCGTGGCGACCAGCGATCGGTAAACTGCGGATGGATGGCGTAATCGGCAATGCGTGGATTTGCACTCATCAAGAGATTCCTTGCTACGTTTGAAAGTGGGAGCGACGCAAAACCCTACTTGGCGGCGCAATAACTGACAAGCCTGTTGTACCGACAGTCGCCAATGCTTGGCCCGCAGGGCTGCGGGCACTAGACTGGCGGCCTTTTCACCACCTGATGTCGATGCTCGAACCATGGCCGCCAAAGTAGAACCGTTCTGGATACGCAAAACCCTCGATCAACTCGATCAGCAGGAATGGGAATCGCTGTGCGATGGCTGTGGCCTGTGCTGCCTGCAAAAGCTCGAAGATGAAGATGACAACAGCGTCTATTACACGCGTATCGCCTGCAAACTGCTGGATTTGAAAACCTGCCAGTGCAGCGATTACCCCAACCGTCGCGCCTCGGTGCCAGACTGCATCCAGCTCACACCGGGCAAGGCCGACGAGTTCAAATGGCTGCCACCGACCTGCGGCTATCGCCTGGTCAGTGAGGGCAAGGATCTGCCGTTGTGGCATCACCTGGTGTGCGGTGATCGCGACGCGGTGCACCACGAACGTATATCCCAGTCCGGGCGCATGCTTGCCGAAGGCAGCGTGGCTGAAGAGGATTGGGAAGACCATCTGATCTTCCGCGCAGGTTAAGGTTTTACAAAGGAGTGTGTATGGCTGTGGGATGGCGGCGGGCGCTGGCCGTTGGGTTATTGACCCTGAGCGCTCCCGTGTGGGCGGCGACGAAGAAGGTCGATCTGGATTACCACGTGCGCCTGTTGCCGCAAAGCGACCAGGCTGAAGTGCGCCTCACCCTGGCCCAGGGCTCGGCGGTACGCAGCCTGGATTTCAACCTCGGCGACGGCAGCCATTACAGCGATTTCAAGGCTGATGGCCAATGGCAGCAGACACCGGGCAAACTCACCCGTGGCGTATGGCTCCCGGCCGGGGACAAGGCCAGCCTGACTTACCGGGTTCGTATCAGCCATGGCCGCAAGAGTGGCAGCTTCGACACGCGCATGACCCCGGCCTGGGCGCTGATGCGCGGTGACGATCTGGTGCCACCCGCCAAAATCGATCAGCAGGACGGTATCGAATTGGTGTCACGCCTGGAATTCGAGCTGCCCAATGGCTGGCAAAGCGTCGAGACCGCCTGGCCGCGCATCGGCAAGAACAAGTTTCGCATCGATAATGTTTCCCGGTTGTTCGACCGGCCCACGGGCTGGATGCTGGCGGGTCACCTCGGTAGCCGACGTACCCGATTGGGTGAAACCGAAGTCACCGTCACCTCACCGCGAGGCCAGGGCATGCGGCGCATGGACGTGCTGACGCTGCTGACGTTTGTCTGGCCACAGGTGCAAGCCGTGTTTCCTCGTCACCCGACCAAGTTGTTGATTGTCGGCGCCAACGACCCGATGTGGCGTGGCAGTCTCTCGGCGCATGAGTCAATTTACCTGAATGCCCGCCTGCCGCTGGTCAGTGAAAGCGGTACGAGTGCGTTGGTGCGCGAGTTGGCCCAAGTGTTCGGGCGGATCAATGATCAGCAGCGCAGCGATTGGATCAGCGAAGGGTTTGCCGAGTACTACGCCATCGAACTGGTGCGCCGGGCCGGCGGTATGAGTGATGAGCGGTATGAGGGCCTGCACAGGAAGCTGGTCAAGGACAGCCAGAAAGTCACCAGTCTGCGCGGCGAGCAGATCAATGCTGCGCAGTTGGCCAAAGCGGTGCTGTTGCTGCAGGAATTGGACCGCGAGATTCGCCTGAAGACCCGAAACAAGCGCTCGCTCGATGATGTGATGCGCGGGGCGATGCATCTGGGGAGCGTGGATACCAAGGAATTCGTGCAGCTTAGTGAGAGCGTGATTGGAGAGTCTTCCAAAGTCCTTGACACAGGGTTGCTTCAATAAAGATCAAAAGATCGCAGCCTGCGGCAGCTCCTACATTGGGGGGCGTACACCCTGTAGGAGCTGCCGCAGGCTGCGATCTTTTGCTTTAAGGTTTCGGCGACTTCAAAGAATCATTGCCGGTCACGGTGGCAGTTTTGGTCGCCGCTTCGGCATTGGCCTTCAGCGTCCTCAACTCTTCCCCTGCACGCTCGATCTTCGCCCGCACGTTATTCATGTCCTGACGGCTTTTTTCCAGCAGGCTTTTTGCCGAGCTGTGACCGGTGATGCCACGGGCCAGGGCCACACCGCCGATGGCCACCTGGATCAAGCCGAGCAGGCCGCCACGACGCAAGCCCTTGCCGACCATCACTACGCCGCCAGCCAGTGAGCCGATGCGTTCCCAGCCCTGTACATTCTGCTCGGAAGAGGTCTGGAACGGGGTGGATTCGATGCGCTCTACGCGTTTGAGTTCGCTCATGATCTGACTCCAGGCTTGAGTAATGGATAGATAAGCTGACTGCTTCGACTGGCCACTTGTTCCATCGAATGTATGGCGATTCAGCGGAATTTCGGCCCGGAACGGGTGTTGAGGCCCTTGGCCATGCGGTCGTAGAGCACCACATTGACCGTGGCGGCGAGGTTCATGCAGCCGGTGGTCGGGATATAGACCACGTCTTCGCACCAATCACGGATCTCTTTGTCCAGCGAGCCGTCTTCCGGGCCGAAGATATACAACGCGCGGTCCGGATGGGTGTACTCCGGCAACGGGCGGGCACCTTCGACAAGTTCCACGGCAACGGGTACGCAGTTGAGGGGCAGGATTTTCTTCAGGTCGTCGATGCCGATCAGCGGGATATCGTAATGAACGCGCTTGGTGTCGGTGACGAAGTCGGCGGCGCGCTCATAGCGCTTGCCGGTGTAGAACACTGACGCCACGCCATAACAGCCTGCGGCGCGCATCACCGAACCGACGTTCTCCGGTGACTTGGGGTTATATAAACCAATGCAGCTGTACCGTTTGTCTGCCACGAGCGGGGTGCCTTTGGGAAAAAAGCACGATTATACGGGGATTGGGTGGCAGCGGTCAGTTTGGAGATTGAGCAATCGCCTTCGCGAGCAGGCTCGCTCCCACAGGGGATTTTCGCTGCAACAGAGATCCAGTGTGGGAGCGAGCCTGCTCGCGAAGGGGCCGGCTCGGGCGCTGAATATCTTCAGTCTTCTTTCTTCATTAACCCCGCCAACGCCGCAAACGGGTTATGCGTTGCCTTGGCGATTTTTGGCGTGCTCAGCGAGCCCTCGCCGAAATATTGCTGGTCGGTATAACGCGAGTGTTCGTTGTCGTGGCAGTACAGGCACAACAATTCCCAGTTCGAACCGTCCTGGGGGTTGTTGTCGTGGTTGTGGTCGCGATGGTGAACGGTCAGTTCGCTCAGGCGCTTGCCGGAGAATTCCCGGGCGCAGCGGCCGCACACGTGCGGGTACATCTTCAGGGCCTTGTCGCGGTAGCCCATTTCCTTGTCGCGCTGGTTGTCGGCGAGGATGCGGTCCAGCTTCGAGGTGTTGGTCGGGGTGGACGAACTCATGGGTTCACCTTTGTTGAATGACTAATGACGGTATAAACGCAGTTTAGCTCAGCCCTTGAGCTTCTCGGCAATCCAGATGGTGTGGCGGGTGCCCTTGTTGCCGTGGGCGAAGACCTGCACTTCCTCGGCCTTGAAACCGGCTTTTTTCAGTTTGTCGGAAAACTGTCGGTCTGCGCTGGCCGACCAGACCGCCAGCACGCCCCTGGGTCGCAAGGCCTTGGCGCAGGCGCTCAGGCCCCCGGCGGAGTAAAGCCAGCTGTTGGCCCTCTGGGTCAGGCCTTCGGGGCCGTTGTCGACGTCGAGCATGATCGCGTCAAAACCCTGCGGCTCTGCCTGCAGGACTTTGGCCACGTCTTCCAGGCGGATCACCGTGCGCGGGTCTTGTAGCGGGTTTCCGGCTTTTTCGCCCAGCGGTCCGCGGTTCCACTCCACCACACCTGGCACCAGTTCGGCGACCACCACTTGAGCGGACTTGCCCAGGTGCTTGAGCGCCGAGGCGAGGGTGAAACCCATGCCCAGGCCCCCGATCAAAACCCGTGAGTCGGGTCTTCCCGCGACCTTGCGGCAGGGGATTTCGGCCAGGGCATCCTCGGAACCGTGCATGCGCGTATTCATCAATTGTCCACCGTCGCCGCCCTGGATCTTGATGACGAAATCTTCGCCGTACTCGAACAGGCACAGGGCACCGCCGTTCTCGGGAATAGGGGCGGTATCGAGCAGAACAAAACGTTTCATGGGGCTCACTTGAGGAAAAATGGCGGCACAGGGAAGGCAAACGGACGCAGTTGGGAGTAGCCTGCAAGTGACCACAAGGCCAACGGAGCCATTGATGAAGCGCACCATTCTAACGGCCATTGCCCTGGCCGCGCTCTCGATAACTGCAGTGCAGGGCCAGCAGCTACAGACTACGCCGATCAGTCCCGCGCCAATGCCTGGCTCGCCGGGCACGGCAACGCCCACACCGTATCCGCAGATCAGCCCGGCGCCGCTGCCAAAAGTGGGGCCGGGCAGTAGCGGCCCACCGTTGGTGCCGATCGAGATGCCAAGCCCACCGACCAAGGACCAGCCGGTGCCGGGGATCGAGCCGAACCCACCGAAGGTCAAGTCGCCCGGCGGTTAAACCTGCTGCGAGAGCAACTGTCCATCAACCATGCGCAAGCGCCGGGAGAGTGAGACGGCGAGGGCACGGATGATCTTGGCCGCGACTTTCGGCGCGTCATTGAGCATCTTTTCCAGCGAATCCTTGCCCAGGTTGAGCAACTGGCAGTGAGTCGCGGCCACGCAACTGGCCGAGCGCCGTTCGCCGTCGAGTACGGCCATTTCACCGAACGAGCGGCCGCTGCGCAGCGTTGCAATGGTCACCTGCTGGCCATCGCTGGCGGTTTTCTGCACCGCCACCTGGCCGGTATGGATGATGCACATGAAGCTGCCGGCATCGCCCTCGTGGAAAATTTCCTCGCCCTGGGCAATGGTGCTGAGGTTGAAATAGCCCGAGGCTGCGGCGAATTCCGCCGGTAGCAATTGGTTGAACAGGCCGCAGTCCATCAGCCAGTTGCGAATTTCGTTGTTCAGTAAAGTGGGTTCTGACATGTCGTGCGGTCTTTATTGTTGTCTGGTTCTGTCACCACGAATTCCTGTAGGAGCTGCCGCAGGCTGCGATCTTTTGATCTTAAAAAAACAAAGTCAAAAGATCGCAGCCTGCGGCAGCTCCTACAGGGGGATCGGAATTGTATCGGCCCGAGGCGCCTGCAATTAAGACCGGAGCACCGCGCCAAGTTCCTCAGGCAACACCCAGCACCTTGAACAAAAATGCGTATTCGAGCGCTACGTCACGCAATCCCTGGTATCGACCGCTCATCCCGCCATGCCCGGCGCCCAGTTCGGTCTTGAGCAGCAGCGGATTGTTGTCGGTCTTGGTAGTGCGCAATTTCGCCACCCATTTGGCCGCTTCCCAGTACTGCACGCGGCTGTCGTTGTAGCCGGCGATCACCAGCATCGGTGGATAGGCTTGCGCGGTGACGTTTTCGTAAGGCGCGTAGGCCTTGATCCGCTCATAAACGTCAGGCTCTTGAGGGTTGCCCCACTCGTCGTATTCAGTGACGGTCAATGGCAGCTCCGGGTCGAGCATGGTGTTGAGCACATCGACGAACGGCACTTCGGCAATCGCCGCGCCAAACAGCTCAGGCCGCTGGTTGAGCACCGCCCCGATCAACAGGCCGCCGGCGCTGCCGCCGCTGATCGCCAGTTGCGGCGCGGTGGTCAGCCCATTGGCGATCAGGTGTTCGGCGCAGGCGATGAAGTCGCTGAAGGTGTTCTGCTTGTGCTCCTGCTTGCCGGCGCGATACCAGGCTTCACCCAGTTCACCGCCGCCGCGCACATGAGCGATGGCAAACGCCATGCCGCGATCGAGCAAACTCAGGCGGGCGTGGGAGAACCACGGGTCGAGGCTTTCGCCATAGGCGCCGTAGCCGTACAGGTAGAGCGGAACCGGCTTGCCGAGTGCTTCGCGCTTGACCACCAGGCTGATCGGCACTTGCGTGCCATCGGGCGCCGTGGCCCACAGGCGCTGGCTGACATAGGCGTCGGCGTCGAAGGGGCCAAGCACCGGAGTTTGCTTGAGCACTTTCTGCTCGCCGCTGACCAGTTCCAGCTGGCGGATTTGCGCAGGACGGTTCAACGCTTCGTAACGCAGGCGAATTCGCTCGCTGACGAATTCCAGGCTGTTCTGCACGTGCAGGCTATAGGCCGCGTCTGGCAATTGAACCCGATAGCTCGGCAGGCCCTGCGGGTGAACTTCGATCACCGGCAAGCCGCCGACCCGCAGGCTCAGGGTCATGGCGCCGGCATTCAGGCTCATGCCATCGATCATTACCGTGTCGCTGTGGGGAATCAGGTTCTGCCAGTCGGCCTCGGCTGGAGCCACGCCGTTATCGACGGCGGTGTACAGGGCAAAGTTGATGCCGTCGCGGTTGCTGCGGATGAACCAGGTCCATTGGCCATCGAGCGCGCCATGGTCAACGTCGTACTCGTGGTTTTCCACCCGTGGCGCTACGCAGGTAAAGGGCAGTTGCGGGAGGTTGGCGTCGAGCACCCAGACCTCGCTGGTGGTCTTGCTGCCCACCGACAGCAGCAACTGCTGTTCGGAGCTCGAACGGTAGCAGTGCATGAAGAAGCGGCCGTCCGTTTCATGGAACACTTCTTCGGCTGCCGTGCCATCCAGGCGATAGCGCAACAGCTTGTGCGGGCGATGGGTGTCGTCCAGCTCGCCAAAAAACAGGGTCAGGCTGTCGTTGGCCCAGGTCATGCTGCCGTCGCAGTCCTGGAACTCCAGTTCACTGACGCGACCGTCGGACAACTCCTTGACGAACAGCGTGTAGATTTCGTCGCCCGTGGAATCGATGCTGTAGGCCAGGCGCTGGTGATCGGGGCTGATGCTGAACGCACCGAGGGAAAAGAAGCCGCCTTTGGCCAGCTCGTTAGGGTCCAGCAGCAGTTGTTCCTGGCTTTCGTCGAGGACCAGGCTGTCGTCGGCCGGGCGCGGGCAGCGGTAGTGACGGGCGTATTCGTCACCCGCCGTGGTGCGCGTGTAGTACAGGTAGGGGCCCCATGGCGAGGGCAGGGACAGGTCGGTTTCGAGAATCCGGTTCTTGATCTCCTCGAACAGGGTTTCGCGCAACCCGGCCTGATCAGCGGTTTGCGCCTCCTGATAACGGTTTTCGGCCTGCAGGTAGTCGAGCACCGCAGCGCTGTCGCGCTCCTGCAGCCAGGCATACGGGTCGGATCCTTCGGCCTTGCGGGCAATCGGGGCATCGGAAACGTTGGCGGGTAGGGGCATGAGGGGCTCTCGAACAATGTACTGAATAGGGACTGGCAACCTGTAGGAGCTGCCGCAGGCTGCGATCTTTTGATCTTGATTTTTTAAGATCAAAAGATCGCAGCCTGCGGCAGCTCCTACATGAAGGAGCCTGATGGACGAAAAGCCGTTATCATAAGCGCCTCTTTGCCTGCCTTGCCATGGACACCATGACCGAGAACGACTATCTGATCGCTTGGGGCCTCTACGCCTTTGCCGCTTTGGGCTGCCTGCTGGTGTGGATGCGCATCACCCGCTGGATGTGGCGCTGGCTGCGCGAACCCCTGCGTTTGCTGGTGGCGGTGCTGCTGTTCAGCCCGACCATCATCGACCCGGTGAAGGAAAAAGTGGCCCCGGCCATTGCCATCACGGCGCTCGACCTGTTGTTCAAGGTCGGCAACAACGCGTGGCGGGCGATTTCCGACCTGCTGATGTACGGCATGATCGCTTTCGGCATCTACCTGGTGTTCGTGGCGATTCGTTTCGTCCTCGAGCGTGGCGCCAGGGCCCGCAAGGAACAGGCCGCCGCCGCCCAGGCTGCGGTCCGTGCCGACGAACCGGAAGAGGATCACCCCTTCGGCGGTGCCGGCGATGATCGTTACGGCCGCCCGCCTGTGCCGGGAAATCCCCAGCGGATGCGCGTCGAACCCCGTCTGTAACCGTGCCCCTGCCATAAAGCGAGAGTTCGAGCATGTGTGAGTTATTGGGCATGAGCGCCAATGTCCCGACCGATATCGTGTTCAGCTTCACCGGGCTGATGCAGCGCGGTGGGCGTACCGGTCCACATCGGGACGGTTGGGGCATCGCTTTCTACGAGGGTCGGGGTTTGCGCTTGTTCCAGGACCCGGCGGCGAGCTGCGAGTCGGAAGTCGCGAACCTGGTGCAACGCTACCCGATCAAGAGCGAAGTGGTGATCGGGCATATCCGCCAGGCCAACGTCGGCAAGGTCTGCCTTTCCAACACCCATCCGTTCGTACGCGAGTTGTGGGGGCGTAACTGGTGCTTCGCGCATAATGGCCAGTTGGCAGACCTGCAACCGTCGGCCAGCTTCTACCGCCCGGTTGGCGATACCGACAGCGAAGCGGCGTTCTGTGACTTGCTCAATCGTGTGCGGGCTGCGTTTCCCGAACCCGTGGAGGTCGAAGAGCTGCTTCCGGACCTGGTCGCCGCCTGCGCCGAATACCGCAGCAAGGGCGTGTTCAACTGCCTGCTCAGCGATGGCGACTGGCTGTTCTGTTATTGCTCGACCAAACTGGCGCAGATCACCCGTCGCGCCCCGTTCGGCCCGGCACGCCTGAAGGACGTCGATGTGATCGTCGACTTCCAGGCCGAAACCACGCCCAACGATGTGGTCACGGTGATCGCCACCGAGCCCTTGACCGAAAATGAAACCTGGACCCGCTACGAGCCAGGCCAATGGAGCCTGTGGCGACGCGGTGAATGCGTCAGCCAGGGCCGGACCGAATAAGGATCATCCCCCATGTTGCTCAGTTATTTGCGGCTGGTGTTGTTTGCGGCGGGCCTGTTGATCGGTGTCCAGGTGCCGGGTTTCATCAATGATTACGCCAAGCGGGTCGAAGCGCACCTGATTGAAGCGCAGGCCGGCCTGAGCGGGTTTCAGAACACCGCCAATCAATTCTTCAAGGGCGACATGCAGGCCCTGGTCGCTCACTATCGCGCCAGTGAAGACCCGATCTTTCGCAGCGACGCCGACAGCCTGGGCAACCTGCTGACTCGCCAGGTGGCGTTGGACAAGCAATTCCAGGCGATGCAAGGGCCGTGGTATATCCGCTTCCTGCAAGTGGTGCTGGCCGCGGATCCGGACATTCGCAAGGAAACCTGGAACGGCTACAGCTACCAGATCCTGCTGACCCCGGAGGCGATGATCTGGGGCATGAGCGGCGCGTTGCTGCTGTCGTTCGGGATCGAGTGCCTGTTCCGCCTGATCGATTGGGTAGTGTTGGGCGGCAAGCGCCTGCGCCAGAGCCGGCCGATCGAAGAGCGGGATCTGCGCGGGCTCTGATGATCGTTCCCACGCTCTGCGTGGGAATGCCTCAACGGACGCTCCGCGTTCGGCTCTGGAGGGGGCGCAGAGCGTCCCGGGCTGCATTCCCACGCAGAGCGTGGGAACGATCAACCAGCCAAAACGATGTAGTTTTCACCCACCCGCCGCGCATAGTCCTTAAGCACTTGCTGACACAACGTCACAATCTCCTCGACCCATTCCACGCCCACCCGCCACGACACCACCACTTGCAGGTCTGGTGGTCGCTGGTCGATGTCCAGCAAGGTCAATTCACCCCGTGCCAGTTCCTCCGCCACCAACACCGGCGGCAATGCACCGATGCCAAAACCGTCGCGCAGTAACCGGGTGATCGCCGAGACCGAGTTCACGCAGTTCAACCTTGGCGCAATGACGCCGTTGGCCTGCATCAGTGCGAGCACTTCCTGATGGGGGTGGGAGTTTTTCGAGTAGGTAATGATCCGCTCGTTCGCCAGGTCCGCGATGCCTGAGTAGTTGCGGTTGTAAAGCGAATTGCTGGCGACGATCCAGCCCATGGGATGGCTGGCCAGTTCCAGGCTGCGCACGCTTTCCTGGCGCAGCAGGTCGGTTTGCAGGATCACATCGAGAAAGCCTTTTTGCAGCTGATCGCAGAGGTTGAGCGATGTATCGGCCACCAGTTCGATTTCCACCAGGGGGTAGTGATCGGTCATCTGCGCCACCAGCGGGCTTAGCCAGGTGTGGATCACCGTGTCCATGACACCGATGCGCACGCGGCCGGCCTTGCTTGAACGGGTCTCGATCGAATGCTTGAGCGCCTGCATGGTGTCCATCATCTGCTCGGCGTACTCGAGCACTTTCAAGCCTTCCGGCGTCAGGCTCACACCGCGCGAGTCGCGCAGGAACAGCTTCACCCCAAGCTCGCCTTCGAGCACGGCGATGCGGCTGGAAATCGACGCCTGGGTGGTGAAGAGCTTGTCGGCGGTGAGGCGGAAACTCTTGAGCCGGGCGACCCAGACGAAGGTTTCGAGAAACTTCAGGTTCATGTGATCAAGTTTTTCTTATGGCTAGGGCGGGTTTTTATTAGTTGGACGCAGAGGGCTGGCGCGTCCAAGAATCGACACATCCGGTCCCCACGATAGGCGTCGTCGGGGCTCAGAACAATACCAATAAAACCAGCGCGGAGATTTGCCATGAGTGCGCCCGACACCACCGTCATTTCGAAAGCCACGGCTCGCCCGGGACCTTTCGATTGGTATCGCAACATCAATCAGCAGGAACGCCGCACCTTCTGGAGCTGCAAGATCGGTTATGGCCTGGATGGCATGGACACCCAGATGCTCAGCTTCGTGGTGCCGACCCTGATTGCCATGTGGGGTATCACCACCGGCCAGGCCGGGCTGATCCACACCAGCACGCTGATCGCTTCGGCCATCGGTGGCTGGGTGGCGGGCATTCTGTCCGACCGCATTGGTCGCGTGCGCACCCTGCAACTGACCGTGCTGTGGTTTGCCTTCTTCACCTTCCTTTGCGGTTTTGCCCAGAGTTACGAACAGCTGCTGATTGCGCGGACCTTGATGGGCTTCGGTTTTGGCGGCGAGTGGACCGCCGGCGCGGTGTTGATCGGCGAAGTCATCCGCGCCCAGGACCGCGGCAAGGCCGTGGGCATGGTGCAATCGGGGTGGGCGCTGGGCTGGGGCCTGACCGCGATCCTGTACGCGCTGCTGTTCTCGGTCATGCCGCCGGAAGACGCCTGGCGCGCACTGTTTATCCTCGGCATCGTGCCGGCGATTTTCGTGATCTTCGTTCGCCGCCTGGTCAAGGACCCGGAAATCTACCGCGAAGCCAAAGCCAAGGAGGCGCCGAGCAATCCGTCGAAGTTCTACGAGATCTTTGCCCCCGGCATGCTCTTCACCACCATTCGCGCTTCGCTGCTGACCACCGGCGCGCTGGGCGGTTACTACGCGATCACGTCCTGGCTGCCGACGTTCTTGAAAAACGAGCGTGGTTTGAGCGTACTCGGCACCGGCGGATACCTGGCGATGGTGATCGTCGGCTCGTACGTCGGTTACGTCATCAGCGCCTATTTGACCGACATCCTCGGTCGCAAAAAGAACTTCATCCTGTTCGCCGTCGGCTCGTTCACCATTGTGCTGCTGTACACGCAAATGCCGGTCAGCAATGGTGTGATGCTGTGGCTGGGCTTTCCGCTGGGCTTCTTTGCCTCGGGGATTTTCAGCGGCATGGGCGCGTTCCTGACCGAATTGTTCCCGACCCGCATTCGCGGTTCAGGCCAGGGGTTTTGCTACAACATCGGCCGCGCGCTGGCGGCGTTGTTCCCACTGCTGATCGGCCTGCTCAGCCAGACGGTGCCATTGAGCGTTGGCATCGGTGCCTTTGCGGCGGTGTCCTACGGCGTGGTGATTCTGGCGGCCCTGAGCTTGCCGGAAACCCGTGGCAAGCAACTCGACGCCCAGTAACTGATAATCTGCGGGCGTGTCATACGGATATGTCCCACAGTTAAAAAGAATAAAGCCTACAGGAGTGTTCAGCGTGAGCCGCCTGCTATTGAACTGCGACATCGGCGAGAGTTTCGGTAACTGGACCATGGGTCTGGACGCGGAAGTCATGCCCTTCATCGATTGCGCCAACATCGCCTGTGGTTTCCATGCCGGCGACCCGAGCATCATGCGCAAGACCGTCAGCCTGGCCCTCAGCCATGGTGTACAGATCGGCGCGCATCCGGCTTACCAGGATCTGGTCGGTTTTGGCCGTCGTTCCATGGCCTATGGAGCCCAGGAACTGCAGGACATCCTGCATTACCAGATCGGCGCCCTCGACGGCATCTGCCGGGCCCAGGGCGGTCGGGTCAGCTACGTCAAACCCCACGGTGCGATGTACAACGACATGATGGCCAACCCCGCGCAATTGCGCGCCGTGCTGCAAGCGGTGGCGTTCTACGATCGCAGCCTGCCGTTGATGCTGATGGCCACCCGCGACAACAGCGCCGCGCAGCAATTGGGCGAGGAATATGGCGTGACCCTGTGGTTCGAAGCCTTCGCCGACCGCGCCTACGACAGCGCCGGCAGGCTGGTTTCGCGGCAACTGCCGGGAGCGGTGCATCACGAACCGGAGAAAATCATCGAGCAGGCGTTGATCATCGCCCGTGGCGATCACCTCACCGCCAGCGACGGCAGCGCCTTGCACTTGCAGGCCAACACCCTGTGCGTGCACGGCGACAATGCCAGTTCGGTGGCGGCCGTGCAGCGCATTCGTGAAGCCTTGAACCAGCAGGGCGCGTCATGAAACTGCGGGTAGAAGTGGTCGCGCTCGATTGCCTGATGGTGCGTCTGTTCGATGAAATCGCTGAAGCCAACATGCCATGGATGCTGGCGGCCAGCGAAAGCCTGCGGGCGGCGTTCGGCAAGGATCTGATCGACCTGGTGCCGTCCTATACGACTTTGATGGTGCATTACGACCTGACCGCGTTGAGCCCGAGCCAGGCCCGGGAATTGATTGGCGAAGCGCTTATCGACCTGTCGCCCAATGCGCGCACTCGTGGCAAATGTCACGTGTTGCCGGTGTGGTACGACTTGAGCGTCGGTCCGGAGCTGAGCTTGTTGGCGCAACGCAGTGGGCTGGCGGTGGAAGAGGTGATCCGTCGTCATAGCGAACATGAGTATCAGGTGTTCGCGCTGGGTTTCGCACCGGGGTTCGCGTTCATGGGCCTGGTGGACGAGGCACTCGCCGCACCGCGCCTGAACACGCCACGCAAGAAGGTTGCCGCCGGCAGTGTCGGCATCGCCGAAAGACAGACGGCCGCCTATCCAGTGGTATCGCCCGGCGGCTGGAACCTGATCGGCCGCACACCGGCCAGATTGTTCGACCGCAACCGTGACGGCTACAGCTTGATGCAGCCGGGCGACACCGTGCGTTTCGAAGCGGTCGGCCATGCCGAATTCATTAACCTGGGCGGTGACGACACGCCACTGGAGGCCCAGGCATGAGCCGTCTGACGATTGAAGCGAGTACACCGCTGTGCCTGTTGCAGGACGCCGGCCGTTTCGGCGTGCGCCATCTGGGCGTGACCCAGGGCGGCGCGGCAGATTGGCGTTCGATGTCGTGGGCCAATGGGTTGCTGGGTAACGGGCTGGATGCGCCGGTGATCGAAATCACCCTCGGCGGGTTCACCGCAGTGGCCGAGGACGATTGCGTGCTCGCGCTGGCCGGGGCGGATCTTGGTGCGCGGGTGGACGACGAGCCGCTGGCACCCTGGCGCAGTTTCCGGCTGAACAAAGGTCAACGTTTGCAGTTCAGCCAGCCCTTGCTCGGCGCCCGGGCCTATCTGGCCGCGCCAGGTGGTTTTGATGCGCCGAAGGTCTTGGGCAGCTGCGCGACGGTGGTCCGTGAGGAACTCGGCGGACTGGATGGCATGGGCCATGCGCTGAGCAAAGGCGCGAGCTTGAGCTATTCGGGCAATTCGGTGATGTTGCTGCGCGAATTGACCGCCGATCAGCGGCCGGACCTGAAGCTTGATGCGCCGTTGGACCTGGTGCTCGGTGCGCAGATCGGTGAGTTCAGCGGGCAGAGTCTGTTCGATGCGTTCAACAGCGTGTGGACCCTCGACAGCCGTGCCGACCGGATGGGTATTCGGCTGTTGGGCACATCCTTGCAATACCAGGGAAAGCCGATGATTTCCGAAGGCATTCCATTGGGCGCTGTGCAAGTGCCGCCGGATGGTCAGCCGATCGTGCTGCTCAATGATCGGCAGACCATTGGCGGTTATCCGCGGTTGGGGGCATTGACGCCGTTGGCGTTGGCGCGATTGGCGCAGTGTTTGCCGGGGGCGCAGGTGCGGTTGCGACCGGTAGTGCAGGAGGTGGCGCATCGCGAACAGGTCGAATATCTGCAGCGATTCATATACCGCTAAAAGCTTCGTCGGAACGCCGCCCGGAGCAAGCCAGCTCCCACATTCGACCGCGTTCTTACAATAGAAATGCGATCGAATGTGGGAGCGCGCTTGCTCGCGAAGAGGCCCTTGCAGGCGATGCATTTTTATTTGGACAAAAACCGCATCCCTTCCTCCAAACCGCGAAGGGTCAACGGATACATCTGGTCCTCAATCAAATCCCTGACGATATTGGTCGACGAGGTATAGCCCCAGGTATCCTTCGGGTAAGGATTGATCCAGATGAGCTTCTTGTACTTCTCCTTGAACCGCTGCATCCACACGTAGCCGGCTTCTTCGTTCCAGTGCTCGACGCTGCCACCGGCCTGGGTGATTTCGTAGGGCGCCATGGCGGCGTCACCGATGAAGATCACTTTGTAATCTGCGCCGTATTTATGCAGCAAGTCCATGGTCGAGGTGCGTTCGGAGGTGCGACGCATGTTGTTCTTCCACACCGATTCATAAATGAAGTTGTGGAAGTAGAAGTACTCCAGGTGCTTGAACTCGGTCTTGCACGCCGAGAACAGCTCTTCGCAGATCTTCACGTGGGCGTCCATCGAACCGCCAATATCGAACAGCAGCAAGAGCTTGACGGTGTTGCGTCGTTCCGGGCGCATCTGGATGTTCAGCAACCCGGCATCTTTCGCGGTGTGGTCGATGGTGCCATCGATATCGAGTTCTTCCGCTGCACCCTGGCGGGCAAATTTGCGCAAGCGGCGCAAGGCGACCTTGATGTTGCGCGTGCCCAGCTCGACCGAATCGTCGAGGTTCTTGTACTCGCGCTGATCCCAGACTTTCACGGCCTTGCCCTGGCGCTTGCCGGCATCGCCGACCCGAATGCCTTCCGGATTGAAGCCGCCGGAACCGAACGGGCTGGTACCACCGGTGCCGATCCACTTGTTGCCACCGGCATGGCGTTCCTTCTGTTCTTCCAGGCGTTTCTTGAATTCTTCGATCAGCTTGTCGAGGCCACCGAGGGACTGGATCGCCGCCCGCTCTTCGTCGGTCAGGGAGCGCTCGAATTCCTTGCGTAGCCAGTCTTCCGGGATCAACGCCTGAAGATGATCATCGAGCTTTTCCAGACCATTGAAGTAGGCCCCGAAGGCCCGGTCGAACTTGTCGAAATGCTTTTCGTCCTTCACCAGAATCGCCCGGGACAGGTAATAGAACTCGTCCATGTCGGCGAAGGTTACGCGCTGCTTCAGCGCGTTGATCAGGTCCAGCAGCTCGCGCACCGAGACCGGCACCTTGGCTGCACGCATTTCATTGAACAGATTGAGCAGCATGGCATTGGCCCCAGATGATCAACGACTACCGCGACGACTCATGAACGCCAGGCGCTCAAGCAATTGCACGTCCTGTTCGTTCTTCACCAGCGCACCTGCCAGCGGCGGGATGGCCTTGGTTGGATCGCGTTCGCGCAGCACCGCTTCGCCGATGTTGTCGGCCATCAGCAGCTTCAGCCAATCCACCAGCTCGGAGGTCGAGGGCTTCTTCTTCAAGCCTGGCACCTTGCGCACGTCGAAGAACACGTCCAGTGCTTCGCTGACCAGGTCTTTCTTGATGTCCGGGTAATGCACATCGACGATCCGCTGCATCGTGGTGCGATCCGGGAACGCGATGTAGTGGAAGAAGCAGCGGCGCAGGAAGGCGTCCGGCAGCTCTTTCTCGTTGTTGGAGGTGATGATGATGATCGGGCGCTTCTTGGCCTTGATGGTCTCGTCGATCTCGTAGACGTAGAACTCCATCTTGTCGAGTTCTTGCAACAGGTCGTTGGGGAACTCGATGTCGGCCTTGTCGATTTCGTCGATCAGCAGGATCACCCGCTCTTCGGACTCGAAGGCTTCCCAGAGCTTGCCTTTCTTCAGGTAGTTGCGAACGTCGTGGACCTTTTCCGTGCCCAGCTGCGAATCGCGCAGGCGGCTGACCGCGTCATACTCGTACAGGCCCTGGTGCGCCTTGGTGGTCGATTTGATGTGCCAGGTGATCAGCTTGGCGCCAAAGGAGTCGGCCAGTTGCTCGGCGAGCATGGTCTTGCCGGTGCCTGGTTCGCCCTTGACCAGCAGCGGCCGCTCCAGGGTGATGGCGGCGTTGACCGCCAGCTTAAGGTCATCGGTGGCGACGTAGGCCTGGGTGCCTTCGAACTTCATCTGCTAATCCTCGAACGGTAACGCCGGCCTGAGCGAGGCAGGGCGGTAATATAAAATGGTCAACCTCGACTATAACGCGACGTCCGGTCGACTGTGAACGCAGACGGCTTATTCAGTCTCTGAATGGAGCGTCACATCTTGACTCAGTATTGGCGGCAACGTTAACCGGCGTCCGGCTTGGGTCGTTCATAGCGAGCATTGAACGCCTGAATGAAACCATTGCGTAAAATCTGCAAAAACGCCTCGAACGCGTTGATATCTTTCTGATGCACATTCCCGCTTAGCTCGACACGGGTCGCAAACTGGTTCTTGCCCTGGTTTTTCAGCACGGTTTCGGTGCCGCCGACGAGCGCCTCCCAGATGGAACGAAAAATCCCCTTGTCCTTGTTTTCCACGTCCTGTTGCCAGTTAAACACGTCGACATCCCTGAGCAGCGGTTTGATATAACCCGTCAACTTGGCTTTTTTGGCTTGTGCTTCGATCACGACGTCGCCATGGCCGGCATTGAAATCGAACTTGCCATAGGCCGAAGCGAAGTCGTTCATGCGTTTGAGCTGAATGTCCCGGGCTCGCATGCGAAACTCGAAGTCCTCGAAGTTACTCAGTGGATCGAAAGTGGCCGTGGTTTCCAGGGGCGCATGCCCCAGCAGCAGGGCCTTGCCTTCGAAGCGGGCGTCGCGCTTGCCTTTGGAATCGGCCACGTTGGTCAGGTTGTAGATGTTCAGGTCGACCTTGGTGGCATTCAGGTTCACCGGTGGTTTGGAGTTGAAATTGCGAAAGCTGATCTTGCCATCATCGATTTTTACTTCGTTGAGGGTTATTGGCAGCAATTTACCCAGTTGGGCGCGCCAGTCGGTGCCTTCACCGGTTTGCGAGTTTTGCTTGTTGGGTCCGCCATCGACGAAGTTGACCTCAGGCTTGACGAACTTCACTTCGGCGACCACCGCGTGGTCATACCACAGGGAATGCCAGCTGACCGAAAGGTCGATCAATGGCGCGTTGACGAAGGGCACCGGCACCTTGCCCTCGACCTTGACGATTTTCAAACCGTTGATCTTGTAGGCTCCGCGCCACAGGGCCAGGTCCACGTCGGCGATCTGGCCGCGGTAGGCGCCCATGTTCGCCAACCTGTCATTGAGGTAGTCGCGCACCAGGTAGGGCAGGGCGAAGTGCAGGGCAACCAGCAGCACAACGAGGCCGGTGAAGCTCCACAACGGCCAGCGGTATCGACGTTTCATGGTGGTAATTCTCTGGCGTTCTAAAGCATTGACTACAGTCACATCCGGACGTTCGACCTGACTGGACGCCTACGGGCAAGAGGCTTACCTTGGTGCCCTATTTCAATGCTGTCGTTAAGGACCCAGCCATGAGCCGTATCTACGCTGACAATGCCCACTCCATCGGTAATACGCCGTTGGTGCAGATCAACCGTATCGCGCCGCGCGGCGTCACCATCCTGGCCAAGATAGAGGGACGCAACCCCGGTTACTCGGTCAAGTGCCGGATCGGTGCCAACATGATCTGGGATGCCGAAAGCACAGGCAGGCTCAAGCCGGGCATGACCATTGTCGAGCCGACTTCCGGCAACACCGGCATCGGCCTGGCTTTCGTGGCCGCCGCGCGAGGCTATAAATTGATACTGACCATGCCGGCCTCCATGAGCATCGAGCGTCGCAAGGTACTCAAGGCGCTGGGGGCAGAGCTGGTACTGACCGAGCCGGCCAAGGGCATGAAAGGTGCGATCGAAAAGGCTGGGGAAATAGTTGCCAGTGATCCGGCCCAATACTTCATGCCGGCGCAATTCGACAACCCGGCCAACCCCGCCATCCACGAAAAGACCACCGGGCCCGAAATCTGGAACGATACCGACGGTGCGGTGGATGTATTGGTTGCAGGTGTCGGAACAGGCGGAACCATTACCGGCGTTTCGCGGTATATCAAGAATACCCAGGGCAAACCTATCGTCTCGGTGGCGGTGGAGCCCGCTGTATCACCGGTGATTTCCCAAGCGTTGGCCGGTGAAGAAATCAAACCGAGCCCGCACAAGATCCAGGGCATCGGTGCCGGTTTTGTGCCGAAAAACCTCGACCTGTCGATCGTCGACCGGGTTGAGCTGGTCACCGACGAGGAGTCCAAGGCCATGGCCCTGCGCTTGATGCAGGAAGAAGGCATTCTGTGCGGCATTTCCTGCGGCGCCGCGATGGCAGTGGCGGTGCGCCTGGCGGAGACCCCGGAAATGCAGGGCAAGACCATCGTCGTGATCCTTCCGGATTCCGGTGAACGTTACTTGTCGAGCATGCTGTTCAGCGATCTGTTTACCGAGCAGGAGAATCAGCAGTAACGGGCAGCGAAGCTTCAAACGATGGAGAGGGGCCTTCCCTTCTTCATCGAGTGTGGATGACGTGGATCAGCAAGCGTTCAGGCACGCTGTGTTAAGAAATGCTTTGTTACGCATTGCTTGACACTGTATCTCGGGTTCCGCGGGTTTTCCCCGTGATTGGTAGTGGTTATCATGCCAATGGCCGCGTCGGGGAATGGCGTTGCGCAGATGTCTATCGATCAAGGAGTTGTTGATGAGCGTTTCGATTGCCGCGAAAGCGTCGTTGTTGCTGCTGTTTCTGGGCAGTACCTACTATGTGCATATGCGCGGCAAGGCGCGGTTGCCGGTCTTGCGTCAATTTGTCAACCACTCGGCCCTGTTTGCCCCCTACAACGCCCTGATGTACCTGTTCTCCGGCGTGCCTTCAAAACCCTACCTGGACCGCAGCAAGTTTCCCGAACTGGATGTGCTCAAGGACAACTGGGAAATTATCCGCGACGAAGCGATGCACCTGTTTGATGAGGGTTACATTCGCGCTGCGGAAAGAAACAACGACGCCGGGTTCGGTTCGTTTTTCAAGAAGGGCTGGAAGCGTTTTTACCTGAAGTGGTACGACAAACCCTTGCCTTCGGCCGAACTGCTGTGCCCGAAAACCGTGGCGCTGGTCAGTGCGATTCCCAACGTCAAGGGGGCCATGTTCGCCCTGCTGCCGGGGGGCAGCCATCTTAATCCGCACCGCGATCCATTCGCCGGCTCCCTGCGCTATCACCTGGGGTTGGCGACGCCCAATAGCGACGCTTGCCGCATCTACGTCGACGGTCAGGCCTACGCCTGGCGTGACGGTGAAGACGTGATGTTCGACGAAACCTATGTGCACTGGGTCAAGAACGAAACCGACAAGACCCGGGTCATCCTGTTCTGCGACATCGAGCGACCGCTCAGCAATCGCCTGATCACGGGAATCAACCGCTGGATCAGCGGCCTGCTGGGACGCGCCACCGCGCCGCAGAACCTTGCGGATGAACGCGTAGGCGGAATCAACCAGGCCTATGCCTGGAGCAAGCGATTCAGCGACAGGTTCAGTGGGGCGATCAAGCAGTGGAAACGTCGTTATCCCAAGGCGTACCGGGTCATGCGGCCGGTATTGGCGATCGGCGTGCTGGCTTTGCTGGCTCATTGGCTGCTGGGCTGAACAAACTGCTGGCCACAATGACAGGAAAAAAGATCGCCACCAGGCGATCTTTTTTTTTATTTTTTGGAGCTTTGCTATATTACAAATGTCGCCCGTAAATGCCGTCAGGGCGCCCAGAGAGTATATGGAGCCGGTCGCAGAACTGGCGTGCGCTGAATGTTCAAAACCTAATTAAACCCTTGCGACAGCACAATTGCCTTGGCCGTAACGCCATTGGGTTTTAACCGGGCTGCACGGTTTTCAAGCCTGCCGGTTTTGAAGGGGCAATGCGTCTTTGAGAACCTGGGCCCGATCCTCGCAACCTTACTGAAAAAGGTCTGAATCAATGACCATCCTGGTAACTGGCGGTGCAGGCTTCATTGGGGCAAATTTCGTACTGGACTGGCTCGCTCACTCCGACGAAACCGTAGTCAATCTGGACAAGCTGACCTATGCCGGCAACCTGGATAACCTCAGCAGCCTGACGGGCAATACGCAGCATGTATTCGTGCAAGGCGATATCGGCGACAGCGCCTTGGTCGAACGCTTGCTCGAAGAGCACCGGCCCCGTGCCATTCTCAATTTTGCCGCCGAGTCCCATGTCGACCGCTCCATCCACGGGCCACAGGCATTCATCGACACCAACATCGTTGGCACATTTCGTTTGCTGGAAGCCGTACGCGCCTACGTCAAAGGGCTGGCGAGCGATTCGTTGCAGGCCTTTCGCTTCCTGCATGTGTCTACCGATGAAGTCTATGGTTCGCTGGCCAAGGACGAGGCGGCGTTCACCGAACGTCACGCGTATGAACCCAACAGCCCCTACTCGGCGAGCAAAGCCGCCAGCGATCACCTGGTGCGCGCCTATCATCACACCTATGGCCTGCCCGTGCTGACCACCAACTGCTCGAACAACTATGGGCCATATCATTTCCCGGAAAAGTTGATTCCACTGATGATCGTCAACGCGCTGGCCGGTGAGGCATTGCCGGTCTATGGCGATGGCCAGCAAATCCGCGACTGGTTGTATGTCAAGGACCACTGCAGCGCCATCCGCCGTGTGTTGGAGGCCGGCAGCGTGGGTGAGGTCTACAACGTCGGTGGCTGGAACGAAAAAACCAACCTGGAAATCGTGCACACCGTCTGCGCGTTGCTTGATGAGCTACGTCCGCGCGCCGACGGCCAACCCTACCATGCACAAATCAGCTACGTGACCGATCGGCCAGGGCACGACCGTCGTTATGCCATCGATGCCCGCAAACTCGAACGTGAACTGGGCTGGAAGCCGGCAGAAACCTTCGAGACGGGCATTCGCAAAACCGTCCAGTGGTACCTGGACAACCAGGAGTGGGTGCGCAATATCCAGTCCGGTGCCTACCGCGAATGGGTCGAGAAAAATTATGCCGGGCGCCGCGCATGAAGCTGCTCTTGCTTGGCAAGAATGGCCAAGTGGGGTGGGAGCTGCAACGCAGCCTTGCGCCCCTTGGAGAAGTGCTGGCGCTGGACTCCGCAAGCCAGGCGTACTGCGGGGACCTGAATGATCTGCCGGGGCTGGCCGCTACCGTGCAACGCTTCGCGCCAGACGTTATCGTTAACGCCGCGGCCTACACTGCGGTCGACAAGGCCGAAAGCGAATCGCAGCTGGCCTATCGGATCAATGCCGATGCGCCGGCAGTGCTGGCTCGAGAGGCGCTACGGCTCAAGGCTCTGCTGGTGCATTACTCCACCGATTATGTGTTCGCAGGGCTTGGCGACCAACCCTGGCAGGAATCCGATCCGGTGGCGCCATTGAGTGTCTATGGCGCCAGCAAGCTGGCCGGCGAACAGGCGATTGCCGCCAGCGGCTGTGCGCATCTGATCTTGCGAACCAGCTGGGTGTATTCCGCGCGGGGCAACAACTTTGCCACGACCATGCTGCGCCTGGCCCGTGAACGGGAAAGCCTGGCCGTGATCGATGACCAGTTCGGCGCGCCAACCGGTGCCGAATTGCTGGCGGATGTGACCGCCCATGTCATCCGCAGCGTACTGGCCGACCCGCAATTGGCCGGGATCTATCACCTTGCCGCCACTGGCGAAACCACCTGGTGTCGCTATGCTCGATTTGTACTCGAACAAGCCGAGCGCGCAGGCATGAACCTCAAGGTAACCCCGGCAATGGTCGAGGCGATCGGCACCGAGGCGTACCCGACGCTGGCACGACGCCCAGGCAACTCCCGACTCGATACGCGAAAACTGCAAAAGGCCTTTGCGCTGAGCTTGCCTGACTGGAAAGTCGGCGTGACACGGATGCTCGCAGAAATACTGGAGAAATGAATATGCTCAATCGTAAAGGCATCATCCTTGCCGGCGGCTCCGGTACACGTCTGCATCCGGCGACATTGTCCATCTCCAAGCAGCTGTTGCCGGTTTACGACAAGCCGATGATCTACTACCCACTGAGCACCCTGATGCTGGCGGGTATCCGCGATATCCTGATCATTTCCACACCCCAGGACACCCCGCGTTTCGAACAACTGCTGGGGGATGGCGCCCGTTGGGGCCTGAACATTACCTATGCCGTGCAGCCTTCGCCTGACGGCCTGGCGCAAGCCTTCATCATCGGCGAAGACTTTATCGGCAACGACCCCAGCGCCCTGGTCCTGGGTGACAACATCTATCACGGCCACGACTTCATCAACATCCTGCAAAGCGCCATGGCGCGCCAGTCCGGGGCGAGTGTCTTTGCCTATCACGTCAATGACCCGGAGCGTTACGGCGTGGTCGAGTTCGACGGCCAGGGCAAGGCGATCAGCCTTGAAGAAAAGCCACTCAAGCCCAAGTCGAACTTTGCGGTCACCGGCTTGTATTTCTATGACCAGGACGTGGTCGAGATGGCCAAGAGCATCAAGCCATCGGCGCGTGGCGAGCTGGAAATCACCGATATCAACAGCCTTTACCTGGACCAGGGCAATCTGTCGGTCGAAATCATGGGGCGCGGTTATGCCTGGCTGGATACCGGGACTCACGACTCGCTGCTCGATGCCAGTCTGTTCATTGCCACGCTCGAACGTCGCCAGGGCCTGAAAGTCGCGTGCCCTGAAGAGATTGCCTTCCGGCAGAAATGGATCGATGCCGATCAGTTGCAAAAACTGGCGGCGCCCCTGGCAAAAAATGGTTATGGCCAGTACCTCAACCGTCTTTTGCAAGCGGGTTGATGCCTGTCACGCCTTCCAATGCATTGCCAAGGGTGTCGCGCTCTGGGTATAGTCAACACAAGCAGGTCCTCATGACCTGCTTTCTTAATCCTCGAAAAAGATCAGCCCAATGCCTGCATCCCTCATCAACGCGGTAGTCGATTCAGCGGTCAACGCTGGCGTCGTGCCGTGCGGGAACCAGCAGCCTGTGCAGATCAGTCATTACCCTCCACCTGTCAGTAGCACGTCGGTGTGCGCAGTCGTAGCGCCGCCGGGTGTTGGCATTTCGGGCTGATCAGCGTTTTCGGCTGTTTCCCTGCCTGCAAATACGCCCGCAAAAAACTACTGGATTTCAGCTTCGGCTGAGTTGGCTTCTTGCCTGACTACAGGTGGTATTCATGTTTGTCCTTTCGAAAAAATCCGCGCTCGCGGCGGCTTCCACGAGCCTGTTCGTTCTGCTGTGGAGCAGCGGGGCGATCTTCTCCAAATGGGGGTTGGCCCATGCCTCACCCTTTGCCTTTCTGTTGATTCGCTTCGTCATCGCCTTGTGCGGCCTGGTGTTGTTGATGCCGTTGCTCAAGTTGAAGTTGCCCAAGGGCGGCAAGGCGATGCGGTATGCGATGGCCACCGGTATGGTGTTGCTGGGGGCGTACCAGATTTTTTATCTGCTGGCGCTCGACCTCAAGGTCACGCCCGGTGTGATGGCGACCATCATGGGCGTGCAACCGATTCTCACCGTGGTGCTCATGGAGCGTCAGCGCTCAGCCAGCCGAATGTTCGGCCTGTCGCTGGGCTTGACCGGTTTGATCATGGTGGTCTACCAGGGCATCGGCCTGGCCGGTATGTCGCTGGCCGGGATGCTCTTTGGCTTGCTGGCGCTGGTGAGCATGACCTTCGGTTCGATCATGCAGAAACGCATCACCGACAATCCCCTCGGCACGCTGCCGGTGCAGTACCTGGCGGGGCTGTTGCTTTGCGGGATTTTCGTGCCGTTCCAGCCCTTTCATTTCGAACACGGTAGCGGTTTCATCGTGCCCGTTTTGTGGATGGGCCTGGTGGTGTCGGTGCTGGCGACCTTGTTGCTGTACCGCCTGATCGCCCGGGGCAATCTGGTGAATGTCACCAGCCTGTTCTATCTGGTACCCGCCGTGACGGCCGTGATGGATTACCTGATATTCGGCAATCGGCTGGCGACGTTGAGCATCCTCGGCATGTTGCTGATTATCGTCGGCCTGGTGTTCGTGTTCCGTAAACACGCGTAAACGCATTTCCCTGTAGGAGCTGCCGGAAGCTCGGGCCGCGTTCGGACGATCTGTTGATCTTGCTTTAAAAGATCAAAAGATCGCAGCCTCGTTGCACTCGGCAGCTCCTACAGTTTGCTCAACGCCTGCTCGGCACGCACCGAGTTCATGAACGCCTGCATCGCCGACGACTGAATGCGATGGCGACGGGTAATCAGCCCGTACGGTGGCAAGCGTGCTTCGAACTGGATCGGCAATACCGCCAGCAGGTCACGACCAGGATAATCCTCGACCACCGACACCGGCGTGACGCCGAGCATATCGGTCTGCTGAATCAATGAGAGCAAGGTCATGATCGAGGTGGTTTCGACGATGCTGCTGGGGATATCGACCCGCGCATTATGGAACACCTGATTGATGATCGCGCGCATCGGGCTGGGTTGCTGTTGCAGCACCCAGGTCATGTTCTGCAGCTCTGCCCAACCCAGTTGCTTCTCCTTCGCCAGCGGATTCTGTGCACCGGCGATCACACACAGGGCTTCTTCGCCAAGGCTGTCGAACAGCAGTTCTTCGGCCCGTGCTCCGGGCGGAATCCTGCCCAGGACAATGTCCAGTTGATCCTGCAGCAGCGCCTGCACCAGCACGTCGCTGGTATCGACCTGAATGCTCATGGACAAGCGTGGATGACTTTGCTTCAAGGTCGCGATGGTGCGGGTCAACAGCCCCGAGGCCAGCGCCGGAATCGCGCCAACGGCGACTCGGCCCAGGTTGCCTGATTGCAGGGCCACCAGTTCTTCGCGCATGCCGCTGAGCTCGGCGAAGACCATGCGCGCGTAGTAGATGACAGTTTCCCCGAATGGGGTCGAACGCATGCCACGAGGCAGGCGTTCAAAGAGTTCGACGCCGAGCAAATCCTCAGCCTCGTGCAGCATCTTGGTCGCTGCCGGTTGAGTCATGCCGATGTGGTCGGCGGCGCGGCGCAACGAGCCGAATTCCTCCAGCGCCAGCATCAGCCGCAGCTGGCGCAGACGCAGTCGACTGTGGATTACATTGGCATCGGGAATTCGGGACATGGGCCGTACTCGCAAACAAAACTGTGGCAAGCCTGACAACAAATGCCAGGCGTTGCCAGCATTGCTGTGTCACAGCACCGATTTTGCCTTGGCGACCTGGGGTTTGCGCAGGCCCATCAGGGTTTGCAGCGCCTTGGAAATCAACGGCCAGAACAGCATCAACAACGCCGCCGTGGTCAGGCTGCCCACCAATGGGTTGGACCAGAAAATTCCCAGGTGCCCGTCAGAGAACAGCATCGACTGACGGAAAGCATCTTCAGCCTTGTCGCCGAGCACGGCCGCCAATACCAGCGGCGCGATCGGGTAGCCAAGTTTCTTGAACAGATATCCCAGCGCGCCGAACCCGAGCATCAGCACCACGTCGAAGAACGAGTTGTGCACCGAATAGGCACCGATGGCGCAGACCATGATGATGATCGGCGCGATGATCGAGAACGGAATGCGCAGGATCGAGGCGAACAGCGGCACGGTGGCCAACACCACGATCAGGCTCACCACGTTGCCCAGGTACATGCTGGCGATCAGGCCCCAGACGAAGTCATGTTGCTCGACAAACAGCGTTGGCCCCGGGTGCAGGCCCCAGATCATCAAACCGCCGAGCATCACCGCCGCGGTGGCTGAACCGGGAATGCCCAGGGTCAGCATCGGCAGCAAGGCACTGGTACCGGCCGCGTGGTCGGCGGTTTCCGGGGCGATCACGCCTTCGAGTTCACCCTTGCCAAAGTTGTCGCGGTTCTTCGAAAAACGCCGCGCCAGGCTATAGCTCATGAACGATGCGGCGGTCGGCCCGCCCGGCGTAATGCCCATCCAGCAACCGACCAGGGTGCTGCGCACAATGGTCCACCAGTAGCGCGGCAGCTTGGCCCAGGTGCGCAGGATCACCATCGGGGTAATGCGCGCATGTTCGCCGCGGAACACCAGGCCTTCTTCCACTGTGCAGAGGATTTCGCCGATGCCGAACAGGCCGATCACCGCCACTTCGAAGCTGATGCCGGTCATCAGGATCGGTTGGTCAAAGGTCAACCGCAGGTTGCCGGACACAGTATCCATGCCGACCGCCGCCATGGCGAAACCGATCATCATCGCCACCACGGTTTTCAGTGGCGGGTTCTTGCTCATGCCGATGAAGGTGCAGAACGCCAACAGGTACACCGCAAAGAACTCCGGCGAACTGAACGACATGGCGAAGGCGGCGATTTTGGTCGACAGGAACGTCAGCAACAACACCCCGGCCAGCGCACCGATCAGTGCCGAGCTGAACGCGGCGGTGAGGGCTTCGGCGGCGCGGCCTTCGCGGGCCATCGGGTAGCCGTCGAACGTCGTCGCCACCGATGAGGGCTCACCGGGGATGTTGAACAGGATCGAGGTGATCGAGCCGCCAAACAGCGCGCCCCAATACATGCACGACAGCAGGATGATCGCCGACACGGGCGACATGGTGAACGTCAACGGTAACAACAGTGCCACGCCGTTGGGGGCGCCGAGGCCAGGCAACACACCGACCAGGATGCCCAGCAGCACGCCGATCACCATCAGGCCGATGTGGCCCGGGGTCAGGATCAGGTTCATGCCTTGCAACAGGGAATCGAATTCGCTCATTTGAAATTTCTCCCGGCCAGGGCAATCCAGTCGCCCAACGGGCCTGCATCCAGCGGAACCTTGAACCACAGCGCGAAAATCAGGTAGCTGGCCAGGACCGCGCCGAGGGATACCGTGGCGATCATCCATTTGCCGTAAGGCTTGGCGCGGACCCTGTCACGCCACATGAACCAGGCGATGAAGCATGCCGAGGCGACGTAGATGCCGGTCAGTGGCATGGCTGCGACGAACAGCGCAATCGGGATGAATACCGACAGCACTTGCCTGAATGCACTGCGACTGACAAATGCAATGCTCAGCGCTTGCCAGCGCACCACGGTCAACACGCCGTTGGCCACGCTTGCGGCGCTCAGCATCAGGCCGATGTAGAAGGGGAAGTAACCCGGCTCGGGGCCGGCATCACCCCAGCCGATACCTTGTTCGACGCTGCCGAACATCACCACTACGCCGATCAGCGCGGTGAAGAGTGTCAGGCCGAGTTCGACCCAACGGGTGCCGACCAGCGCGGGTGAATCCGAAGAATGGGACATGCAGACACCTCCAGCAGATGACGGCCGCCCGCAAGCGAGCGGCCGCGACAACGTCAGTTTTTCAACCAACCGGCTTCTTTGAATACCGGGGTGACGCGGGCGGTGTCTTTTTCGATGTAGGCAGTCAGCGGCTCGCCCTCGAGGAAGGTAGGCACCAGGGCGTTCTGCTTGACGTAGGCCTTGAACTCCGGCGTTTCGGTGACTTTACGCATCAGCTCGACATAGAACGCGCGTTGCTCGGCGGAAACGTCGCCGGGCATGAACACGGTGCGCGGGAAGCGGTATTGATCGATGCCCAGGCCTTGCTCGTGGCAGGTCGGCACATCGGCCCAGGACTTGTCGCCGGCGACTTTTTCAGTGTAGGCCATGCGCTCTTTACTGAAGACGCAGAGCGGTTCGACCTGGTCGCCGCGCCATTGGCTGATGCTTTCGCTGGGGTTGTTGACGTTGGCGGCGATGTGCTTGCCAGCCAGTTGGGTGGCGGCTTCGCTGCCGCTCTTGAACGGGATGTACACCAGTTTGCTGTTGGTGGTCTGGTTCAGCAGCAAGGTCAGGGTCTGGTCGACATCCTTGGACTGGCTGCCACCCATGCGCAGGTTCGATGGGTCGGCCTTGACCGCTTCATAGAAGCTTTTTGCATCCTTCCACGGCGCGCCTTTGTAGCTCCAGAGAATGAAGTCATCCTCGGCCACGGCGGCAATCGGCGTCAGCTCCTGCCATTGGTAACCGAGCTTGGACACCAGCGGCAACAAGTAGATGTTGTTGGTGCCGATCACCAGTTTCTCGGCATCACCCTTGTTCATTTTCATGTCGAGGAAGGCTTCGGCGCCATTGCCGCCGCCCTTGTTGAGGACGATGGTATTAACGTCCAGCAGTTTATGCGTGGTGATGATCGACTGGATCAGGCGACCGAGTTGATCGGTACCGCCACCGGGGCCACCGGCGACAACGATTTCGACGTTCTTGTCCGGTTGCCAGGCGTGGGCCAGGGCGGGGAGGGCACCCGCGGCGACCAACGTGCAGCCAAGAAACAGACGGGATGTGCGACGGACGAATGCATTTCGCATGATGGAAGAGCCTCGTTTTTGTAGTTGTTATGAGTGACTTGTTGGCGTTCGAAAGCTGCAAGCCTGGCCAGAGTGTGGGAAGACGCCGTCGCCGCGTCTAGTCAAAACAATACATACACCGATAGCCTGGGGTTATAGCTCCTCCAGAACAATGTATGCCTACGTTGAAAGCCCATTGAAAGCTTGGCATGCCATAACCCAAAGCTATCACCTGATTTCAAGTTTTGATTAGACGGTTATCACTGGTCCTTCGATAGTGCTCACCAACACCGCTACAAATGCGGCACGTCAAACCTGTAGGAGCCGGCTTGCTGGCGATAGCGGCGCCTCAATTGACATTGATGGCGCCTGACACTCCGCTATCGTCGGAACGCCGCCCGCAGCAAGCCGGCTCCTACAGGTCGATGTTTGCAACTTCACAAAAATAATAAATCGAGGTACGCACCATGGCTCGTCCCAGTGCTTCCCTGCATCTGCCCACGGCAGATGCGATCCCGCAGGCCGGCGCCGCGAAAGCCAGCAATGTGCGTTGGCGGATCTTCGCGATCGTCTTCGCGCTGACCATGGTCAACCTGATCGACCGGGTGTCGCTGTCCATCGCCATGCCGACCATCGCCCATGAATTTTCCCTTTCTCCGAGCATGCAGGGCTTGATCCTCAGCAGCTTCTTCTGGGCCTACGCACTGTTGCAGATTCCCGGTGGCTGGTTGATCGATCGCTTCGGGCCGCATCGGGTCATCAGTTGGTCCACCGGGTTGTGGGGCACGTTCCAGGTGCTGGCGGCGTTCGCCACTGGCGGCTTGTCGTTGCTGTTTGCCCGCGTGGCGCTGGGGGCCTCGGAAGCTCCATTGTTCCCGTCCGGCGGTAAATTGATTTCCTTGTGGCTGGCGCCCAGCGAACGCAGCCGCGGTGCGGTGTTGATGGACAGCGGCAGTCCGTTGGGCGTGGCGCTCGGCGGGTTGATCATTGCCTATCTGATTGCTTCGCTGGACTCCTGGCGCCTGGCCTTTGTGATCGCCGGTGTGGCGACCCTGGTGCTGGCGTGGCTGGCGCGGCGTTATCTGCGTGATGATCCGGCCGGTCACCCGCAGATCAATGCCCTGGAGCTTGCGAAAATCAACGCCGGACGCGCCACCCCCGCCGCCGAAGCCGCCCGTGCCCCGGTCAAGGGCCTGGGCATTGCCGGCCGTTCACTCACCGGATTGCTGATCGGTCGTGCCAGTTGGGCGATGGTGTATTTCGGCCTGTTGACCTGGGGGCCGAGTTATCTGGCGCAAGCCCGGGGATTTGATATCAAGGGCATTGGCGCGGCGACCTTCGTGATTTTCGTCTGCGGTGCATTGGGATCGTTGACCGGTGGTTTCCTCTGCGACGGCTTGATCCGCAAAGGTGTCAGCCGTGGTGTCGCGGTCAAGAGCCTGCTGGCGTTTTCCGGCCTGGTGGCCCTCGGCGCGTTCCTGCTGTTGCCGACGCTCAGCAATCCTTTTGCGGCCGTCGCGCTGTTGGCCATGACCGCGTTTTTCCTGATGTGGGGCAGCCTCTACTGGAGCTTCCCGGCATTGCTGGCAGCGCCGGCGCGGGTTGGGTTGATCGGTGGCGTGATGAACATGGCCGGCAGCACCGGCGGTATCGCGGTGCCGATCCTGGTGGGGGTGATCCTGCAAATGAGCGGTGGCTTCGCCCCCGTGCTCGGGTTCTTCGCCGCGTGCTCGGCAGTGTTTGTGCTGGCGACGTTGTTCATCAGTCTCGACGAGGTGCGTTATGGCTGAGCGTTGGAATGGACCGATCATCGATGCCCATCATCACTTCTGGGACCCAACAATCAACGACCATCCGTGGCTGGCGCCCGAAGCCAACATTGCGTTTCGCTACGGTGACTACAGCGCGATCAAGCGCCGCTATTTTCCCGAGGATTACTTCGCCGATGCCGGTGAACACCGGGTGGTGCAAACGGTGTATGTGGAAACCGAATGGAACCCCCGGGACCCGATTGGCGAAACCCGGTTCATCGAGCAACTGGCCGCCCGTTACGGCGCGCCGAATGCGATCGTCGCGCAAGCCTGGCTCGACCATCCGGACGCCATTGCGGTGCTGGCCGAGCAGGCCACCTACAAGTGCGTGCGCAGCGTGCGGCACAAACCGGGCGGGCCGACGTCACCCGAACAGTTCGGGCGGGTGCGCAGCCTGATGAGTGACGAGCATTGGCGGCGCAATTACGCCGCGTTGGAGGGACTGGGCCTGCACTTTGATTTGCAGACGCCCTGGTGGAACCTGCCCGAGGCCGAGCGGCTGGCCCGGGACTTCCCCGGCATCACCCTGATTCTCAATCACGCCGGGTTGCCCAACGATCGCAGCGCCGAAGGCTTGGCGGGATGGCGAGCAGCGATGGCGCGGTTGGCGCAGTGGCCGAACGTGCAGGTCAAGATCTCCGGCCTGGGCCAGGCGGGCCGGGCGTGGCGCACCATCGACAACGCCTGGATCGTGCGCGAAATCATCGCGATGTTCGGCACCCGACGAGCGATGTTCGCCAGCAATTTTCCGGTGGACAGCCTGTGCGGCTCGTTCGACGACATCTACAGCGGTTTCAAATCCATCGTCGCCGATCTGCCAGTGGCCGATCAGGAGCGACTGTTCTACAGCAACGCGCAGCGCATCTACCGCTGCGAACCTTGCGCCATTGACCGGGCGTGGCCTGAATCCTTGAGGAGTGAAGCATGAACAAGACAACCATCGCGATGGTCCTGGGTGACCCGGCGGGCATTGGCCCGGAGCTGATCGCACGCTTGCTCGCTGAGCCCGATGTGCGCGGCCAGGCCAACGTGATCCTGATTGCCGACGAAGCGGAAATGCGTCGCGGCATGCGCATCGCCGGCGTGGAGTTTCCCTATCGTCGGGTGGAGTCTCTGGAGCAGCTGTCTTTTGTTGATGACACGCCGTTGTTCTACGATTTTCGCGGCGACACCCTCGGTGAATTCCCGCGCAGCGAGGCCAGCGTCATTGGCGGTCGCTACAGCCTCGACACGTTGGAAAAGGCGCTGCGCCTGACCGAGGCCGGGACCACCGACGCAATATTGTTCGGGCCGTTGAACAAGACCTCGCTGCACATGGCCGGCATGGCCCACAACGATGAGCTGCACTGGTTCGCCGAGTTGCTGGATTTTCACGGGCCATTTTGCGAGTTCAACGTGCTCGACAATCTCTGGACTTCACGGGTGACCTCTCACGTCGCGTTGGCCGAGGTGCCGGGGCTGCTCAGCCAGGAGCGGGTGGTGGAAGCGATTCAGTTGATCGACACCGCCCTCAAGCGCAACGGCCTGGAAAAACCGCGCATCGGCGTCTGCGGATTGAACCCGCACAACGGTGATAACGGTTCGTTCGGCCGTGAGGAACTGGACATCATCGGCCCGGCGGTGCGCAAGGCCCAGGCGCTGGGAATCGCGGCGGAAGGACCGTACCCGGGCGACACGATTTTCCTCAAGGTCCAGGGCGACGCCAGCGCCTTTGACGCGGTCGTCACGATGTATCACGACCAGGGGCAGATCGCGATCAAGTTGATGGGCTTCTCCCGTGGCGTCACGGTTCAGGGCGGCCTGCCCATTCCCATCACCACACCGGCCCACGGCACTGCGTTCGATATCGCCGGGCAGGGCAGGGCGAATGTCGGCGCGACTCGCCAGGCGTTCGAGATTGCTTGCCGGATGGGTGGCAACAGCTACTGACACAACGCACAACCTCCTGTGGGAGCGGGCTTGCTCGCGAAAGCGGTGGGTCAGTCACTGAAGAAGTGCCTGGCCTGACGCCTTCGCGAGCAAGCCCGCTCCCACATTTTTTTGCGTGAAACCTGATAACTCGATCTACCTGATAACTGCTTTTTCCTATCACCCCAGGTTATCGCCGGATACGCATAAGTGATTATCCGCAGCCCCCGGGCGCTGGCTACAGTCGCTCCATCGAATGCCTGGCACCCGGGCAGCGACACAACAATGACAAGAAGCCGGCAGCGCAAGGAATCTGTATTCATGAAAATCAAAGCGATCCGTACCCGCGTTTTCGAGTGGAAAGGCAAAGTCGTCCCGCCTCAAGCGCACTTCTGCACCAACGCCAGCGACATCCTGTTCGAACGCGGCGACGCCATGGGCTCGTTCCGTTTCCACGGCTGGCTGGTGGTGGAAGTCGAGACCGACACCGGTCTTGTCGGCATCGGCAACTGCGCCCTGGCGCCACGGGTGGCCAAGGAAATCATCGACACCTACCTGGCACCCATCGCGGTGGGCGAAGACCCGTTCGACAACGAATACATCTGGCAGAAAATGTACCGCCAGAGCCACGCCTGGGGGCGCAAAGGCATCGGCATGGCGGCGATCTCGGCGATCGACATCGCCATCTGGGACATCATGGGCAAGGCGGTCAACAAGCCGGTGTTCAAGCTGCTCGGCGGCCGCACCAAGGAAAAGATCTGGACCTACGCCTCCAAGCTCTACGCCAACGACAACCTCGACCTGTTCCTCGAAGAAGCCCAAGGCTATCTGAACCAAGGCTTCACCGCGCTGAAAATGCGCTTCGGCTACGGCCCGAAAGATGGCCCGGCGGGCATGCGCAAGAACATCGAACAAGTGCGCGCCCTGCGTAATTTGGCCGGTCCCGATGTCGACATCATGCTCGAATGCTACATGGGCTGGACGCTGGAATATGCCCGCCGCATGTTGCCGAAACTGGCCGAGTTCGAGCCGCGCTGGCTGGAAGAACCGGTGATCGCCGATGACATCGAAGGCTACATCGAGCTGAAAAAAATGGGGATCATGCCGATCTCCGGCGGTGAGCACGAATTCACGTCCTACGGCTTCAAGGACCTGCTCGAACGTCGCGCCGTCGACGTGATCCAGTACGACACCAACCGCGTCGGCGGCATCACTGCAGCGCGCAAGATCAACGCCATGGCCGAAGCCTGGTCAGTACCGGTCATCCCGCACGCCGGGCAGATGCACAACTACCACCTGACCATGTCCACCACCGCCTCGCCGATGGCCGAGTTCTTCCCGGTGTTCGACGTCGAGGTCGGCAACGAGCTCTTCTACTACGTGTTCAAGGGCGAGCCGCAACCGGTCAACGGCTATATCCAGCTCGACGACAACAAGCCGGGTCTTGGCCTGGAAATCTCCGATGAGTACCTGAGCGACTTCAACATCATCGAGTGATCCTCACTACACATCCAAGACTTTGCGGAGGGCCGACATGCGCCTGATTCAATTCGAAAACACGGCCGGTGAACGCCAGGTCGGGCTGGTCGACGGGGCCCAGGTCCTGGTGCTCAAAGGCACACGCAACACCCGCGAACTGGCACTGGCAGCGATCCGCGCCCAGCGCAGCCTGCAAGAAGAAGTCAGCCTGCGCGGCACCGAGCCGGGCCCGGACTACGCACAGCTGTTGCGCCAGGGCCAGGTCCTGCCACCGCTGGACCACGAAGACCCGGCCCATTGCCTGATCAGCGGCACCGGCCTGACCCATCTGGGCAGCGCCTCGACGCGGGACAAGATGCACCAGCAGGAGGGCGCCGTCGAAGCCGGCATGACCGACACGATGCGCATGTTCAAATGGGGCCTGGAGGGCGGTAAGCCAGCGGCCGGACAGGTCGGTGCGCAGCCGGAATGGTTCTACAAGGGCGACGGCAGCATCGTCGTGCGTCCCGGCGCGGATTTCCCGGTGCCGCCCTTCGCCGAAGACGCCGGTGAAGAACCGGAACTGACCGGGCTCTATGTGATTGGCGACGACGGCCAGCCATATCGCGTCGGTTATGCCTTGGGCAATGAGTTCTCCGACCATGTCATGGAACGGCGTAACTACCTGTACCTCGCCCATTCGAAATTGCGCTGCTGCTCCTACGGACCCGAGTTGCGCGTCGGTGAATTGCCCAGGCACCTGGTCGGCACCAGCCGCATCAAGCGCAATGGCGAAACGATTTGGGAAAAGGAGTTTCTCAGCGGCGAAGACAACATGTGCCACAGCCTGGCCAACCTCGAGTTCCACCACTTCAAGTACGCACAGTTCTTGCGGCCCGGTGACGTTCATGTGCACTACTTTGGCACCGCCACACTGTCGTTTGCCGACGGCATCAAGACCCAGCCGGGCGATCGCTTCCAGATCAGCCTCGATGAGTTCGGTGCGCCACTGGTGAACGGCATCGGCGAAAGTGCCCAGCCGTTGCCTATCGGTCAGGTGCGCACGCTCTGACCCCCTGTAGGAGCCAGCAAGCCGGCTCCTACAGGTCTGCCATTGATCAAGGAACTCACATGACTCAATTTCTTGGCCACAACTACATCGGCGGCCGCCGCAGCGCCAACGGCACCTTGCAACTGCAAAGTCTCGATGCGAGCACCGGCGAGCCATTGTCCGGCACCTTCTTTCAGGCGTCCGAAGCCGAAGTGGATGCCGCCGCCAAAGCCGCCGCGGCGGCGTACCCGATCTACCGAAACCTGAGCGCGGAAAAACGCGCGACCTTCCTCGACGCCATCGCCGATGAAATCGATGCGCTGGGCGAGGATTTCGTTGCCACCGTTTGCCGCGAAACCGCGTTGCCGGCCGGGCGTATCCAGGGCGAACGCGGTCGCACCAGCGGCCAGTTGCGCTTGTTCGCCAAGGTGTTGCGTCGCGGTGATTTCTACGGCGCACGCATCGATCGGGCGCTGCCGGAGCGCCAGCCATTGCCGCGCCCGGATCTGCGTCAGTACCGCATCGCCCTGGGGCCGGTGGCCGTGTTCGGCGCGAGTAACTTTCCGTTGGCATTCTCCACGGCCGGTGGCGATACCGCCTCGGCCCTGGCCGCCGGTTGCCCGGTGGTGTTCAAGGCCCACAGCGGGCACATGGCAACCGCCGAATGGGTGGCGGACGCGATCATCCGCGCCGCCGAGCGCACGCAAATGCCGGCCGGGGTTTTCAACATGATTTATGGCGGTGGTGTCGGTGAGTGGCTGGTCAAGCATCCGGCGATCCAGGCCGTCGGTTTCACCGGTTCGCTCAAAGGTGGCAATGCCTTGAGCCACATGGCCGCGACCCGACCACAGCCGATTCCGGTGTTCGCCGAGATGTCGAGCATCAACCCGGTGTTCCTGCTGCCCGAGGCGCTGGCAGTGCGCGGCGAGCAGATCGCGGCGCAACTTGCAGGCTCTGTAACCCTGGGCTGTGGTCAGTTCTGTACCAATCCGGGCCTGGTCATCGGCCTGCGTTCGCCACAGTTCACCAGCTTTCTCGAAACCTTTTGCGCGAGCATGAACCAGCAACCTGCGCAAACCATGCTCAATGCCGCAGGGCTGGACAGCTACAGCCGAGGTTTGGGTGAGCTGCACGAACATCCGGGGCTGACTCATCTGGCGGGCAAGCCGCAACAGGGCAAGCAGGCGCAGCCGCAAGTGTTCAAGGCCGATGTCAGCCTGTTGCTCAAGGGCGATGAGTTGCTTCAGGAGGAAGTGTTCGGGCCGGCCACCATCGTCATCGAAGTCGAAGACCGCGCGCAGTTGGCGGCGGCGCTACAGGGCCTGCGCGGGCAGTTGACGGCGACCTTGATCGGCGAGCCTGGCGAGTTGCTGGCGTATCGCTGGCTGGCGGAGATGTTGCAGGAAAAGGTCGGGCGGATTCTGCTCAATGGCTATCCGACCGGCGTCGAGGTGTGCGAAGCGATGGTACATGGCGGGCCGTATCCGGCGACGTCCGATTCGCGTGGGACCTCGGTCGGCAGCCTGGCCATCGACCGCTTCCTGCGCCCGGTGTGCTTCCAGAATTACCCGGACGCGTTGCTGCCCGAGGCGTTGCAGAACGCTAATCCGCTGGGGATTCGGCGGTTGGTGGATGGGGAGGTGAGTCAGTCGGCCTTGTAGTGTCTGGGCAATCGCCTTCGCGAGCAGGCTCGCTCCCACAGTTGATCCTCGTCGTGACGCAGATCGAATGTGGGAGCGGGCTTGCTCGCGAAGGCTTAATCAGCCGCACCACAAACCTACTGGCCTGCCACCTTCACCACAGCAGGCTTCAACACCAGCCACAATGCCGCCGCAATCAACACCCCGCCGTAGACATGCGCCATCGACAATGGCTCATCCAGTAACAGCGCCCCCCACAACACGCCGAACGGCGGGATCAGGAAGGTCGTGGTCATCGACCTCACCGGCCCGACCGAACTGAGCAAGCGGAAGTAAACGATGTACGCAAGCGCGGTACACACCAGCCCCAATCCCAGCAACGACAACCAGACACTCCAGCCGCCCCAGCTTGCCGGCGGTTGGCTGATCACGCTGTAGCCGAACAACGGCAACAGGAACAGCGTGGCGCCGAGCATGCTGCCCAATGCAGACAAACGGCTGTCGAGGCCGCCGGCCTGGTCCAGCCAGCGGCGGGCGAGGAATCCGGCGAATCCATAACAGGTGGTGGCGAGCAGGCAGGCGAGGGCGCCCATCAGCAACTGCAGGTCGAATGCGACCGGGCCCGCGCGGGTCAGCACACCAACGCCAAGCAATCCGAGCAATACCCCGCCGAGCTTGGCGGCGGTGAGTCTCTCATGAAAGAACAGACCACCGATCAACACGCCCATCAGTGGTGTGGTGGCGTTGAAAATCGCCGAGTACCCGGCCGGCAGCACCTGGGCGGCCACTGAATACAGGGTTGCCGGAATCCCGGAGTTGATCACCCCAAGCAGCATCACAGTCTTGAGCTTGCCTTTGAAATCCCAGCTGATGCGCATCAGCCCGAGGATCAGCAACAAGCCGGTAGCGGCAATCGACACGCGGAAAAAGGCCGTAGGGATCGTGCCAATCACCGGGGCGATGATGCGCATGAATAGAAAGCTCGCACCCCAGATGGCCGCCAGTGACAGTAAACGGACTATATCGACGGGGTTCACGCTGCTCTCCTTCCTTGATCGGGACGAGAGTGTTGCCGAGCGGCTGATCCATGGCAACCGGAAAACGGGCAAATAACCCGCGCGCAAAATTACACTTCTCCTGCACCCGCTTCACTGGCTAAGCTCAGGGCTCACGAATTCCCGCAGAGGTCTCACCATGCCGCAGCAATGGCCAGCCGCCGACATCGCCCGCCTGATCCTCGATGGCTTTGACGATTACCGCGAGCATTTTCGCCAGATCACCGACGGCGCCCGGGCCCGCTTCGAGCAAGCCAGGTGGCAGGAGACGCAGTCGGCGTCGGCGGCGCGGATCAATCTCTACGAAGAAAAAGTCAGTGAAACGGTGGCCCGACTGCACACCGCCTTCGACACCGACACGCTGGACGTCAGTTGCTGGCCGCTGGTCAAGAGCGCGTACATCACCTTGATCGACCTGCGCTTCGACGATGAATTGTCCGAGACCTGGTACAACTCGATTTTCTGCGGCCTGTTCAGCCATGACCTGATCAGCGACGGCTGCATGTTCATCCACACCACACGCCCGAGCCTGCGCCGGGCCCGCGCCGCGCAAACCCGCACCTACAAGCCCCAGGGCCAGCTGGCGGGCATGCTGGCGAGCATCTTCGCCGATTATCGCTTCAGCGAGGACTACGCCGACCTGCCCGGCGACCTGCGCCGCCTTGAAGCGCAACTGCGCGAGAACCTGCCCGATTGGGTGTGCAAGGACCCTGAGCTTAGCGTCGAGCTGTTTTCCTCGGTGCTCTACCGCAACAAGGGTGCCTACCTGGTGGGACGCATCTACACCGCCGATGAGCAATGGCCATTGGCGATCCCGCTGCTGCACCTCGAGGGGCGGGGCATCCAGATCGATGCACTGATCACCGACGAGGCGGACGTGTCGATCATCTTTTCCTTCACCCGTTCGTATTTCATGGTGGACGTGCCGGTGCCGGCGGAGTTCATCGGCTTCCTCAAGCGCATCCTGCCGGGCAAGCACGTCGCCGAGTTGTACACCTCGATCGGCTTCTACAAGCATGGCAAGTCCGAGTTCTACCGCGCGCTGATCAACCACCTGGCCAACACCGACGACCAGTTCATCATGGCGCCGGGCGTGCGCGGCATGGTCATGAGCGTGTTCACCCTGCCGGGTTTCAACACGGTGTTCAAAATCATCAAGGACCGTTTCTCGCCGTCGAAAAACGTCGACCGCGCCACGGTGATCGAGAAGTACCGGCTGGTGAAAAGTGTCGACCGTGTCGGGCGAATGGCCGACACCCAGGAGTTCGCCGACTTCCGCTTCCCGCTGAGCAAGTTCGACCCTGCGTGCCTCGAAGAACTGCTGGAAGTCGCGCCGTCCACGGTGTCGGTGGAAGGCGACACGGTGTTGATCCGCCACTGCTGGACCGAGCGACGCATGACGCCGCTGAACCTGTACCTGGAAAACGCCAACCCGGCGCAGGTTCGCGAGGCCCTGGAGGATTACGGCCTGGCGATCAAGCAACTGGCGGCGGCGAACATCTTTCCCGGGGACATGTTGCTCAAGAACTTCGGCGTCACGCGGCATGGGCGCGTGGTGTTTTATGACTATGACGAGATTTGCTTCCTGACCGAAGCCAACTTCCGCCACATTCCGCAACCGCGTACGCCGGAAGATGAGATGGCGTCCGAGCCTTGGTATTCGATCGGGCCGCTGGACGTGTTTCCAGAGGAATTCCCGCCGTTCCTGTTTGCCGATTCGGGCCAGCGCAAGTTGTTCGATCAACTGCACGGCGAGTTGTACAACGCCGATTACTGGAAGAGCCTGCAAGAGGCCATCCGCGCCGGCAAGGTAATCGACGTGTTCCCGTATCGCCGCAAGGGCCTCGATAACGAGTAACCCCCCCCACACAGATCGTTCCCACGCTCTGCGTGGGAGCGATCAGGGAACCAGCGATCACATGGCAGCGCAAATCTGCGACAATCGCCCCCCTGCGCCACTAGACGACTGAATTGCGTACCTGATGACCGACGAATCGCCCTCCATCGACAAACTGCTGAAAAACCTCGATCACGCCATGCTCGCCGACCGCCACCGGCTGCGGCGGCAGTTGCTTGAGCTGCGCAAGAAACCCGACGAGGCCAAACTGGCCCAGTGGGTAGCGCGGATGCAGGCGTCCTGTGACCAGGTGCTGGCCCGCCGTGCCAGCCTGCCGGTGATTCGTTACGACGACAGCCTGCCGATCGCCGCCAAGCGCGACGAAATCAAGAAAGCCCTGCAACAGCATCAGGTGCTGATCATTGCCGGCGAAACCGGGTCGGGTAAAACCACCCAGTTGCCGAAGATCTGCCTGGAAATAGGGCGCGGCCAACATGGCCTGATCGGCCACACCCAACCGCGTCGGATCGCCGCGCGCAGCGTGGCCGCCCGGGTGGCCGAAGAACTCGGCACGCCGTTGGGCGCCCTGGTCGGCTATCAGGTGCGGTTCGAGGACCAGAGCGATTCCAATACGTTGATCAAGCTGATGACCGACGGCATCCTGCTGGCGGAAACCCAGAACGACCGTTATCTGGAACGCTACGACACGATCATCGTCGACGAAGCCCACGAACGCAGCCTCAACATCGACTTCCTGCTCGGTTACCTGAAAACCCTGCTGCCGCGTCGTCCGGACCTGAAAGTCATCATCACTTCGGCGACCATCGACCTGGAGCGCTTCTCCAAGCATTTCGACGATGCGCCGATTGTCGAAGTCTCCGGTCGCACCTTCCCGGTGGACACCTGGTATCGCCCGCTCACCCTGGAACAGGACGAGGAGGGCAACCGCGTCGAAGACGACCTGACAGTGGATCAGGCGATCCTCGCCACCCTCGATGAAATTGCCGCCTATGAGCGCAGCGAACGCCGCAGCCCCGGTGACGTGCTGGTGTTCCTGCCCGGCGAGCGCGAGATTCGCGACGCTGCCGACATGCTACGCAAGGCCCAGCTTAAACACACCGAGATCCTGCCGTTGTACGCGCGCCTGTCGCCGGCCGAGCAGCAGCGGATTTTCCAGTCGCACCCGGGCCGGCGCGTGGTGCTGGCGACCAACGTTGCGGAAACCTCGCTGACCGTGCCGGGCATCCGATACGTGATCGACAGCGGCACCGCGCGCATCAGTCGCTACAGCTACCGCGCCAAGGTCCAGCGCCTGCCGATCGAAGCCATTTCCCAGGCCAGCGCCAACCAGCGTAAGGGCCGATGCGGACGGGTCGAGCCGGGCATCTGTGTGCGCCTGTATAGCGAAGAGGATTTCCTCGGGCGTCCGGAATTCACCGATCCGGAGATTCTGCGCACCAACCTGGCCGCGGTTATTTTGCAGATGCTGCACCTGCGCCTCGGCGAGATCACCGCGTTCCCGTTCATCGAACCGCCAGATGGCAAGGCGATCAGCGACGGTTTCAACCTGCTGCAAGAACTCTCGGCAGTAGACCGCAACAGCCAGTTGACCCCCCTCGGGCGCCAGTTGGCGCGGCTGCCGGTGGACCCGCGCATGGGCCGCATGCTGCTGGAAGCGGCGAAGCTCGGCAGCCTGCAGGAAGTGCTGATCGTCGCCAGCGCCATGTCGATCCAGGACCCGCGCGAACGTCCGCCGGAACGCCAGCAAGCGGCGGATCAGGCCCATGCGCAATGGAAAGATACCGACTCGGACTTCGCCGGGCTGGTCAACCTGTGGCGCGGTTTCGAAGAGCAGCGCCAGGCGCTGACGGCGAGCCCGCTGCGTAACTGGTGTCGCAAGAATTTCCTGAACTACCTGCGTCTGCGTGAATGGCGCGACTCCCATCGCCAATTGAGCCTGATCTGCCGCGACATGCAGTTGAGCCTCAATAAAGAGCCGGCGGACTACCCGAAACTGCACAAGGCGGTACTGGTGGGGTTGCTCAGCCAGATCGGCCAGAAAACCGAAGACGGCGATTACCTCGGCGCGCGTCAGCGACGATTCTGGATTCACCCCTCGTCGGGTATCGGCAAGAAGCGCCCGCAATGGTTGATGACCGCCGAACTGGTGGAAACCACCAAGCTGTATGCACGCATGGTGGCCAAGATCGATGCTGACTGGATCGAGCCGCTGGCCGGGCACCTGATCAAGAAAAACCACTTCGAACCCCATTGGGAGAAGAAGCGTGGCCAGGTCGTGGCCTTCGAGCAGATCACCCTGTTCGGGCTGATCGTGGTCGGCCGCCGGCCGGTGCATTACGGTCCGGTTGATCCCGTGGTGTCCCGTGAACTGTTCATCCGTGAAGCGTTGGTGCGCGGCGAGATTCAGTCGAAAGCCAAATGCCTGACCGCCAACAAGCAATTGCTCGAACAACTCGACGAACTGGAAGCCAAGGCCCGTCGCCGCGATATCCTGGCTGACGAAGAAACCCTCTACGCCTTCTACGATGCGCGCCTGCCGGCCGAGATCCACCAGACCGCGACCTTCGACAGCTGGTATCGGATCAACAGCCAGAAAGACCCGCAACTGCTGATCATGCGCGAGGAAGACGTGCTGGCCCGCGAAGCCAGTGAAGTCACCGCCCAGCACTATCCGGACACGCTGCACATCGGCGACCTGGAACTGGCCCTGAGCTACCACTTCGAACCGAACCACCCGCGCGACGGCGTGACCCTGCGGGTACCGGCACCGCTGTTGCCGATGCTGCCGCCGGAGCGCCTGGAGTGGCTGGTGCCGGGCGTGATCGAAGCCAAGTGCATTGCGCTGGTGCGTAACTTGCCCAAGGCCTTGCGCAAGAATTTCGTGCCGGTGCCGGATTTCGTCAAAGCCGCATTGCAGCGCATGACCTTCGCTGAAGGCTCGTTGCCCCAGGCCCTGGGTCGCGAGTTGTTGCGCATGACCGGTGCCCGGGTCAGCGATGAGGCCTGGAGCGAGGCGGCGCAGCAGGTCGAAAGCCATCTGCGGATGAACCTGGAAATCGTCGACGCCCAGGGCAAGTTCCTCGGCGAAGGACGCGACCTGGCCGAACTGACGGCGCGTTTCGCCGAAGCCAGCCAGGCTGCCCTGGCGGTACCGCAAACCGCGAAAAGCCAGCAGCCGGTCGAACCGAAAGTGTTCGCCGCCGTCGCCGAAAAAACCCAGCAGAAGATCGCCGGCCTGTCGATGACGGTCTATCCGGCGCTGGTGGAAGAGGCGGGGACGGTCAAGGAAGGACGATTCTCGACCCCGGCCGAAGCCGAGTTCCAGCATCGCCGTGCCCTGCAGCGCTTGCTCCTGCAACAGCTGGCCGAGCCGGCGAAGTTCCTGCGCGGCAAGTTGCCGGGCCTGACCGAACTGGGCCTGCTGTATCGCGACATGGGCCGTGTCGATGCACTGGTCGAAGACATACTGTTGGCCAGCCTCGACAGCTGCATCCTCGACGGTGAAGACCCCTTGCCCCGTGATGGCGCCGGGTTGGCATCGTTGGCTGAGCGCAAGCGCGGTGCCTGGACCGAACATGCCGAACGCGTGGCGAAACTGACCCTGGAAATCCTCAAGCTCTGGCACGGCCTGCAAAAGCGCTTCAAGGGCAAGATCGACCTGGCGCAAGCCGTGGCCCTGAACGATATCAAGCAGCAGCTCAGCCATCTGGTGTATCCGGGGTTTGTCCGGGAAACGCCGATGCAGTGGCTCAAGGAATTGCCGCGCTACCTCAAGGCCATCGAACAGCGTTTCGAAAAAATCGGCGCCCAGGTGCAACGGGATCGGGTCTGGAGCGGCGAGTTGTCCGGCCTCTGGACGCAATATCAGACCCGCGCCAACAAACACGCCCAGGAAGGCAAGCGCGATCCACAGCTGGAGCTGTATCGCTGGTGGCTGGAGGAGTACCGGGTTTCGCTGTTCGCCCAACAGCTGGGGACCAAGGTGCCGATCTCGGACAAGCGCCTGAACAAGCAATGGAGCCAGGTCGAGCCCTGACATGGCCCCCTGTAGGAGCGAGCAGGCTCCGGGCGGCGTTCCGACGATGGACTTCAACGATGACGCTGGGTGCCTGATACCCCGCGGCGTCCTCAAGCCCATCGTCGGAACGCCGCCCGGAGCCTGCTCGCTCCTACAGATATCGAGTTGTACCGCCTTACTTGCAAAAGGGGCGAAAATCCAAGGTTTATGGCAAACTTCGCGACCATAAGCGCCAGTTTCACGGGCTAGAGCCTTCGGCCAGCTCGCGCGACGGATCAAGCGATGCCAGGTTTGCGTCCCCGGGATGGGAATAGACCCTTTGCGTATTGGTACGCCTGTACCAATACTTTCTGCCTGAACAGATTAGAGACACGACCATGCATAACGTCGTCATCAGCGGCACCGGCCTGTACACCCCGGCCAACAGCATCTCCAACGAAGAGCTGGTGCAGTCTTTCAATGCTTATGTCGCTCAATTCAACACCGACAACGCCGAAGCCATCGCCCGCGGCGAAGTCGAGGCGTTGACCGAATCCAGCGCAGCGTTCATCGAGAAAGCCTCCGGCATCAAAAGCCGTTTTGTCATGGACAAGGAAGGCATTCTCGACCCGCAGCGCATGGCGCCACGCTTGCCGGAGCGCTCCAACGACGAATGGTCGGTGCTTTGCCAGATGGCCATCGGCGCAGCTGAACAAGCCCTGCAACGTGCCGGCAAGACCGCCGCGGACATCGACGGCGTGATCGTCGCCTGCTCCAACCTGCAACGCGCTTACCCGGCCATCGCCATCGAAGTCCAGGAAGCGCTGGGTATCGAGGGTTTCGGTTTCGACATGAACGTGGCGTGCTCCTCGGCTACTTTCGGCATCCAGGCCGCGGCCAACAGCGTCCAGCTGGGCCAGGCCCGGGCGATCCTGATGGTCAACCCGGAAGTCTGCACCGGCCACCTGAACTTCCGGGACCGCGACAGCCACTTCATTTTCGGCGATGCCGCTACCGCGGTGATCATCGAGCGTGCGGACCTGGCCACCTCTGGTCACCAGTTCGACATTGTCAGCACCAAGCTGCTGACCAAGTTTTCCAACAACATCCGCAACAACTTCGGCTTCCTCAACCGCGCCGCGGAAGAGGGCATCGGCGCCAAGGACAAACTGTTCGTGCAGGAAGGGCGCAAGGTGTTCAAGGAAGTCTGCCCGATGGTCGCCGAGCTGATCGCTGCGCACCTGGAAGAGAATCAGCTCAACGTCAATGACGTGAAGCGCTTCTGGCTGCACCAGGCCAACCTCAGCATGAATCACCTGATCGTCAGGAAGCTGCTGGGCCGTGAAGCTACCGAGCAGGAAGCGCCGGTGATTCTCGATACCTATGCCAACACCAGTTCGGCAGGTTCGGTGATTGCGTTCCACAAGCACCAGGACGATCTGGCCGCGGGCTCGCTGGCGGTGCTCAGCTCGTTCGGCGCCGGTTACTCGATCGGTAGCGTGTTGCTGCGCAAACGCTGAGTTTTTCGCCGTAGCTGAAAAGATCGCAGCCTGCGGCAGCTCCTACATGGATCGCTGTTCAATCGCGATATCGCGTTGAACCCGATCGTGTAGGAGCTGCCGCAGGCTGCGATCTTTTTTTACGCCATAGAAACAGCCCGGCGTCGACCTATCGGAGGATGATGGGGACCGATAGATCAACGCCAGGCTGCAAGAGTGGCTCAGGCATCCGTGCCGGAGTCGTGTAGCGGGAAATCAGAACTTCGCTTCGGCATCCAGTTGCAGGGTGTTGATGTCGGAGTCTTTCAGGTTGACGCTGGCGTTGGTGTAGTCGGAGTTCGCCATGAAATACGTCGCACCCAGGGTGAAGTTCTTGTCGAGCTCGTAGCTGACTTTCAGCTTGCTGCCACGCGAACCGGTGAAGCCGTTGGCGAAGTCGGAATCGGTGAAGGCACCCACCACCGCGTTCTGTTGCACGTCGCGATAGTTGTAGTCCAGGCCAAAGCCGTAGATCTTGGTCTTGACGCCGGCCAGCCAGCCGGTGTCCTTGTCGTTGCTGGCTTCGGCGTTGTGCACGTACTGGCCGTACAGCGACAGCGGCATTGGCAGGCCGCCGATGTCGATCTGGCTGAACCCTTCCCACAGACGGAACTGCTCGCCCGGGGTGTTACCGTTGACGGCCAGTGCGCATGGCGAGGTGCTGGCGGTGCAGGCGCTGTCTTCGTCGTTGTCGTAGTTGTAGAGGCTGCCGCCCACGGTCATTTTCAGGTTGTCGGTGATGGCGAAACGCGCACCCAATTGACCAGCGTACAGGCGCAGGTCGTGCTTGAACTGCACCCCTTCGCCGTCGACGTTGTCCTTGAGAGTGTAGTGACCGGCGCTGCCGAACAGTTCGGTGTTGCCCAGCGGGTATTTGTAGGTCAGGGCCAGGCCTTCGGGGTTGATGTCGCTGTCCCAGATGATGTCGCCCATGCTCACCCACGGCTGCAGCATCTTGCCGCCGATCACGTGCAGGTTCTTGATGGCGTCGGGGTGGTAGTCGACATAACCCAGGTCCAGCCAGATCTGCTTCTTGTCGAAGTAGTTGTTGAGGTCCTGGTTGGTGGAGCGAGCGTCGTCGCTGCTGCCGGTGGCAATACGAATGCCGGTGTCCACTTGCGGGTTGATTTCGCTGAACGCACCCAGGCGGGCACGAATGCGCTGGCGATCCTGGTCTTTGTTGTTGGGAACGCCATCGTTGTGCACGTTTTCCTGACGGAAACGCACGTCGCCCTTGAATTGGGTCTTGGCAGCCCACGCCAGCTTCTGGTCGAAGGTACTCAGCTCATTGGTTTTCTTCGCGGTGGCCGCGATCTGCTCGTTGGTCTCTTGCTGGGCCTGGCGAGCGATTTGCTGGTCTTTCTGATCCCTTGCCAGCTCGGCTTGCAGTTCGCTGTACTGGGCGTTGGTAATCGAGCCGTTAGCCTTGAGCATGTCGAGCAGTTTGGCGTCGACTGCGGCGCTGGCAGGCACACTCATGGCCAGCAGCAGGCCGCCACACAAGGCCGCCGCAGTTTTCGTGGAAGCAAGACGCATATCAATCTCCGAAGATGAGAGTGGATGGCTGGACCATCCTGGGCACAACCGACCATGGGGTGGACGGAAAACAGTGGCCGGATATAACCCGGCGCTCTAAAAACAGGCGCCAGTATCGCGATGCTTTATGACAGTGCAGTGGCAGAGTGATGGCATGTCTGTGACGGTGCCCAAGCGTTGCAAACGACTGATCCAGAGCGCTGTCGTCGAATTGCCCGTGTGCAATGCACTGCGATAAGCGATACTCGCCAAGCTTTCACGCCATGAAGAGTGAGGACGGTGATGCCGTTGCAACGTCTGCAAAGTCTGTCGGAAATCGACCCGCAAACGTGGGATGCACTGGTACCCGAGAACCAGCCATTTCTGCGCCACGGGTTTCTCGGCGCGTTGGAAGACAGTGGTAGTGTGGGACCCCATTCCGGCTGGCAACCCGAGCATTTGCTGCACGTCGAAGGCGATCGACTGATCGCCGCGTTGCCCAGTTACCGCAAATGGCATTCCTACGGCGAGTACGTGTTCGATCACGCCTGGGCCGATGCCTGCGAACGCGCCGGCATCGATTACTACCCCAAGCTTTTGACTGCCGTACCGTTCAGCCCGGTCAGCGGGCCACGCTTGCTGGCGACCAGGGTCGAAGATGGTTTCGAATTGCTCAAGAGCCTGCCGGGCTACCTGGAGATCGAACAGCTCTCCAGTGCCCATATCAACTTCACCGACCCGTTCACCGACGCCGCACTGGCCGAACAACCTGGCTGGCTGCAACGCATCGGTTGCCAGTACCACTGGCAGAACCGTGGCTATCGGGATTTCCAGGATTTTCTCGACGCCCTGAGTTCGCGCAAACGCAAGCAGATGCGCAAGGAACGCGAGCAAGTGGCCGGGCAGGGGATCGAATTCGAATGGCTCGAGGGTCGGCAACTGACCGAGGCACAATGGGATTTTGTCTATGCCTGCTACGCCAACACCTACGCGGTTCGCCGGCAACGACCTTACCTGACGCGGGAATTTTTCAGCCAGTTGGCCGAGCGCATGCCGCAGGCGATACGAGTGGTGTTGGCCAAACAGGGCTCACGCCCGGTGGCGATGGCCTTCAGCCTGGTCGGTGGCGACAGTTTCTACGGTCGTTACTGGGGCTGCCTGGCGGAGTTCGACCGCCTGCATTTCGAGACCTGTTTCTACCAGGGCATGGACTACGCGATTGCCAATGGATTGGCGCGTTTCGATGCCGGTGCCCAGGGTGAGCACAAGCTGATTCGCGGTTTTGAACCGGTCATTACGCACTCCTGGCATTACTTGCGTCATCCCGGCCTGAAAGCGGCCGTGAAGGACTTTTTGCAGCAGGAGCGGATCGGTGTGTTGGCGTACGCGGATGAGGCAAAGACCGCCTTGCCTTACCGGCAAGGCTGATCTTCGCCGTGCTGGCGCTCAGAGCTTTTCCTTGCCCAGCCAGCGATACAGTACGCCGCCGACCACCGCGCCGAGCAGCGGCGCGACCCAGAACATCCACAATTGCTGGATCGCCCAGCCACCAACGATCAGTGCCGGGCCGGTACTGCGTGCCGGATTGACCGAGGTGTTGGTGACCGGGATCGAGATCAGGTGGATGAGGGTCAAGGCCAGGCCAATGGCAATCGGCGCAAGCCCCGCCGGCGCGCGGTTGTCGGTGGCGCCGAGGATGATCAGGATGAACATGGCCGTCATCACCAACTCACAGACAAACCCCGCCGCCATCGAGTAGCCGCCAGGGGAATGTTCGCCGAAGCCGTTGGACGCCAGGCCTCCCGCCAGTTCGAAACCGGGCTTGCCACTGGCAATGAAGTACAACAGGGCGGCCGCAATCACCGCGCCAATCACCTGGGCAATGACATAGGCCGGCAGTTCCTTGGCCGGGAAACGCCCGCCGACCACCAGTCCCAGCGATACCGCCGGATTGAGATGACAACCGGAAATATGGCCAATGGCGAATGCCATGGTCAGCACCGTCAGGCCAAACGCCAGGGATACCCCCAGCAAACCGATGCCGACATCCGGGAACGCAGCGGCCAGTACAGCGCTGCCGCAACCACCCAACACCAGCCAGAAGGTACCTACCAACTCCGTAGCGGAACGTTTGAACAGAGACATGAGGGAATGTCCTTTCGAGATTTTACTGCCTTTCATCCAGTTGATGGACTGCAGAACCACCTCCAGAACCCTGTGTCAGTACAGCACCGTTTTCATAAAGTTCCAATGGGCATAAAAAAACCGCCAACACCCTTGGTGCGGGCGTGGCGGTTGTTTTTGCGGCGGTTACAACGCCTAGTCGATCCCCACAAACCCCCCGGTCTGGTGTTGCCACAACCGCGCATACAAACCGCCGTGGGCCAGCAATTCGGCATGGCTACCGGTTTCGGCGATCTTGCCATTCTCCAGCACCACCAGCCGGTCCATCCGCGCGATGGTCGAGAGTCGGTGGGCGATGGCGATGACGGTCTTGCCCTGCATCAGGGTTTCGAGGCTTTCCTGGATGGCCGCCTCGACCTCGGAATCCAATGCCGACGTGGCCTCGTCCATGATCAGGATTGGCGCGTCCTTGAGCAGGACGCGGGCGATGGCAATGCGCTGGCGCTGACCGCCAGAGAGCTTGACCCCGCGTTCCCCGACATGGGCATCGAAGCCGGTGCGGCCTTCGGCGTCCGACAAGGTGGGGATGAAGCTGTCGGCCCGGGCCTTGTGCACCGCTTCCCAGAGTTCGGCATCGGTGGCGTCGGGTTTGCCGTACAGCAGGTTGTCGCGTATCGAGCGATGCAGCAGCGAGGTGTCCTGGGTAATCATGCCAATGCGTTCGCGCAGGCTTTCCTGGCTCACCTCGGCGATGTTCTGCCCGTCGATGAGGATGCGCCCGCCTTCCACGTCATACAGGCGCAACAGCAGATTGACCAGGGTCGACTTGCCCGCACCGGAAGGACCGATCAGGCCGATCTTCTCCCCGGGTTTGATCGTCAGGTTGAGCCCGCCGATGATCCCGCTCTGTTTGCCGTAGTGGAAATCCACATTTTCGAAACGTACTTCGCCTCGGGCTACCGCAAGGGGTTTGGCCTGGTCGCGGTCGGTGACGCTGACCGGTTGCGAAATGCTCTGCAAGCCATCCTGGACCATGCCGATGTTTTCGAAGATGCCGGTAACCACCCACATGATCCAGCCGGACATGTTGACGATGCGGATCACCAGCCCGGTCGCGAGTGCAATGGCGCCCACGGTGATCAGCGACTGCGTCCACAGCCACAGGGCCAGGCCGGTGGTGCTGACGATCAACAGGCCGTTCATGCTGGTGATGACCACGTCCATGCTGGTCACGACACGGCCGGCCAGTTGGGCTTTTTCGGTTTGCTCCTTGATCGCTTCGCGGGCGTACTGTTGCTCGAAGTTGGTGTGGGCAAACAGCTTCAGGGTGGTGATGTTGGTGTAGCCGTCGACGATCCGCCCCATGAGCTTGGAGCGCGCATCGGAGGCCACCACCGAGCGATCCTTGACCCGTGGCACGAAGTAGTAGAGCGCACTGATGAAGGCGATGATCCAGGTCAGCAGCGGGATCATCAGGCGCCAGTCGGCTTCGGCGAACAGCACCAGCGAGCTGATGGCGTAGATCAGCACATGCCACAGCGCATCCACCGCCTGCACCGCTGAATCGCGCAGGGAGTTGCCGGTTTGCATGATGCGCTGGGCGATGCGCCCGGCGAAGTCGTTCTGGAAAAAATTCAGGCTCTGCTTGAGCACGTAGCTGTGGTTCTGCCAGCGGATCAGGCTGGTCATGCTGGGGCTGAGGGTCTGGTGCACCAGCAGGTCATGCAGGCCGACGAATACCGGGCGCAGTACCAGCGCTACCACCACCATCCAGGTCAACTCGAGGCTGTGTTGCTTGAAAAAATCCGCGTTGGGCGTGCCCTGGGCCAGGTCGATGATGCGGCTCAGGTAGCTGAACAGCGCCACTTCAATCAGTGCGCCGATCAGGCCGACGATCAGCAGGGCGGCAAAACTGGGCCAGACCTGCTTGAGGTAGTAGGTATAGAAGGGCAGGACCCGATCCGGCGGTGCGGCAGTCGGGGCATCGCGGAAGACGTCGATCAGTTTTTCGAAACGGCGATAAAGCATCGGTTATTCACCCGCGAGCGGGCTCTCCTTCAACGGTTTGAGCGTTGCCGGCAACACCGGCAACGGCCCGGACATCCTTGTCCAGCTTAGTCTTAGTCGATGCGCTTGGCCGACTTGATGAACACCGGGTCGGCGGGCACATCCTTCATGCCATTGCGCACGGTAGTGGGCGAATTGACGATGATGTCCACCACGTCCATGCCCTTGACCACTTTGCCGAACACCGCGTAGCCATCACCCTGGTCGAGGAAATCGTTGTCCTTGACGTTGATGAAGAACTGGCTGGTGGCTGAGTCAGGTACCGAAGTACGGGCCATGGACAAGGTGCCACGAACGTTGACCAGGCCGTTCTTGTGCTCGTTCTTGATCGGCGCCTTGGTTTCCTTTTGCTGCATTTGCTGGGTGAAACCGCCGCCCTGGACCATGAAGCCCGGGATCACACGGTGGAAGATCGTGTTGTTGTAGAAGCCGCTGTCCACGTACTCAAGGAAGTTCTTGGTACTGATCGGGGCCTTGACCGGGTCCAGTTCGATTTCGATCTGGCCGTTGGTGGTTTCCAGAAGAACGTGTGGCGCCTTGGCGGGCGTTGCCGCCATCAGGTTGGCGGCAAACAGTACGGAGCCAGCGGCGAGGGCGATTTTTTTCAGCATGGGTCAGTGATCCTGAGTGTGGAGGTGTCGACTGCGGTGAGAAACTCGAGCAGCGTCTGGTTGAAGCGTTCGGGCTGGTCCAGCGGGGTGGCGTGACGCGAATCGGCGATCACGGCCAGCCGCGCATTCGGCAGCAGCCTGACGTAGTTTTCCTTCAGCGCGACCGGCGTGTAGTCGCGGTCGGCACTGACGATGAGGGTTGGACAGGAAATCCTCGAAAGTCGTTCCTGCACCCCCCAGCCAACAATGGCATCGAAGCTGGCGAGATAAGCATGTTTGTCGTTTTTTGCCCAGCGCTCGGCCATCTTTTGTCGCAAATCAGCCTGTTCTGGCTTGGGGAACAGTTTGCCGCCCAAGGCTTTGCCGATGCTGTGAAGACTGAGTACGCGCATCAGGCTCCAGCGTTTGAACCACTGCCAATAATCGTCGCGGGTGCGCAACTTGACCTCGGGTGCGCTATTGACGATGCACAGGCTCTTGAGCAATTGCGGCTGGTCCGCGCCCAACTGAAAGCCGATCATGCCCCCCATCGACAACCCTACGTAATGCACGGGCTCCAGGTTCAGGTGCTCGATCAGCGCCACCAGGTCGGCGCTGAACCCGGCGATGCTGTAGCGCTCGCGGGGCTTGTCGGAGCGCCCATGGCCGCGCACATCCGGAACGATCACCCGGTAGCGGGCGGCCAGCGTGGGGATCTGTTCTTCCCAGTCGAGGGTACTGGAACCAAGGCCGTGGACGAGCAGCAACGGCGCGCCGTGGCCATATTCCTCGTAGTGCAGGTTGCAACCTTCGTGTTCGAAATAGGCCATGCATTACCTCCGTGTCAGGCTTGTTCTGGGGCGGCGAACGGTGCGTCCAGGGGGGCGGTGTCGAACGTGCGCAGCAGCTCGACAAGAATCTGCGTCGCCGGGCCGAGTGGTTTTTCCTTGTTCGAATACAGGTAAAAACTCGGGTTGCGGCTGCCGCCCTGGTCCAACGGTAGCACCTTGAGCGTGCCTTCCTTGAGTTCCCGTTCGATCATGTGCCTTGGCAACCAGGCGAATCCCAGGCCGCTGCCGACAAAAGTGGCGGCGGTGGCCAGGCTGCCGACGGTCCAGCGTTGTTCGGCACCGAGCCAGCCGACGTCCCGTGGTTGCTGGCGCCCGGAGTCGCGGATGACCACTTGCAGCTGGCTTTCCAGGTCCTGGAAATTCAGTTCGCGATTGAGGCGGTGCAGGGGATGTTCCGGATGCGCGACCGCGACGAACTCGACGTCGCTCAATTCCGCGCCCAGGTAACCGGGAATGCTGAAACTGCTGATGGCCAGGTCGGCCACGCCTTCGAGCAGGACCTCCTCCACACCCGATAGCACCTCTTCGCGCAGGCGCACGCGACAGCCGCGGCTTTGCGGCATGAACGCGGTCAGCGCGCGGACCAGGCGGGCGCTCGGGTAGGCGGCATCGACCACCAGGCGCACTTCGGCTTCCCAGCCTTGCTCCATGTGATGGGCCAGGTCTTCGAGCTGACTGGCCTGTTTCACCAGTTGCCGGGAGCGGCGCAACAACACCCCGCCAGCCTCGGTGAGTACCGCCTTGCGCCCGTCGATGCGCAACAACGGCACGCCGAGCTGGTCTTGCATGCGCGCCACGGTGTAGCTGACCGACGATTGCGAGCGGTGCAGCGCTTCGGCGGCCTGGGCGAAACCGCCGTGGTCGACCACGGCTTGAAGCGTTCGCCATTGATCAAGGGTCACGCGGGGCGCTTTCATGATGGGCTCCTGTTGTCCTAAGCTGCGCAGTTCTTATTGGAGACTGCTGAATGAAAAAAATCTGTTCTTTGTTGCTGGCGATGCTGCCAATGACTGCGTTTGCTTATCCGATCGACGTACAGAAAGAGCTCAATGGACTGAAGATCGACTACACCACCTATGCCTCCGATTACGACATGGGCTCGATCACCGTGAACAACTACGGCGACACCGCTGCCGAATGCTCGGTGGTGTTTCGCAACGGTCCTGAATCGCCAAAGACCCGCAGGGTCAACCTGGACGCGGGTAAAAGCGCGGATCTTTCCGCCAAGTTCAATCGCAAGATCATCAAGCTGTACATCAGCATGACCTGCAAGCCGAAATGACCTCCAGCGGAGCACGCCCATTGCTGATGCTCCGCTTATAAACGAAATTATCGATTGGTTATAGCAGTTATTTGCGCTTTTTTATCGATATGACTCTGTTTAACCTTCACTCCATCGACTTACAGCATTCTCAGATGGAGCCTACAAACCATGTCCCGTGTTCTGATCATCGAAAGCAGTGCCCGTCAGCAAGATTCGGTTTCCCGTCAACTGACCCAGACCTTCATCAGCCAGTGGCAAGCCGCGCACCCCGGCGACCAGATCACCGTTCGCGACCTGGCTGTCAATCCGGTACCGCATCTGGACATCAACTTGTTGGGCGGCTGGATGAAGCCCGCCGAGCAACGCAGCGACATCGAACAGCTTTCCCTTGAACGCTCCAACCAGCTGACCGACGAGTTGCTCGCCGCCGACGTGCTGGTAATGGCCGCGCCGATGTACAACTTCGCCATCCCGAGCACCCTCAAGGCCTGGCTTGACCATGTGCTGCGTGCCGGCGTCACCTTCAAGTACACCGAAACCGGACCGCAGGGTTTGCTCAGTGGCAAGCGCGCTTATGTACTGACGGCGCGCGGCGGGATCTACGCCGGCAGCACCGCGGATCACCAGGAACCCTACCTGCGCCAGGTCATGGGCTTCATCGGCATCCACGACGTGACGTTCATCCACGCTGAAGGCATGAACCTGGGCGGCGACTTCCAGGAGAAAGGCCTGAACCAGGCGAACGCCAAGCTTTCCCAGGTGGCCTGAGTTGTTAATCGCCAGATAATCACTGGATGGTCTAGTGACCTGGCGCGTAACCCTTCAAGCCTGCACGCGCATCGAACCTCCCTTTGCACTTGTTGCTCCTGAGTGCTCTAGCCCGATTGAACGCTTTAGCGAGATCGGGCTTTTTTTTGCCTGGTATCTGGGATGCACACACCTCTGTAGGAGCCGGCTTGCTGGCGATGACGGGGTCTCATTCAGCAGTGATATCTGCTGATACATGACCATCGCCAGCAAGCCGGCTCCTACAGGGTGCGATCACAGGCAAAAACCGCTATCTTCGCCGCCATTCAAAACGAGGCGAGCATGGGCTATCTACTTTTTGTCACGCTGATCCAGGCGTTTTCCTTCAGTCTGATCGGCGAGTACCTGGCCGGTCATGTCGACAGTTACTTCGCGGTGCTGATACGCGTGTTGCTGGCGGGGCTGGTGTTTATCCCGCTGACCCGCTGGCGCTCGGTGGAACCGGGCTTCATGCGCGGCATGCTGCTGATTGGCGCCCTGCAATTCGGTGTGACGTATGTCTGCCTGTACCTGAGCTTTCGCGTGCTGACGGTGCCGGAAGTGCTGCTGTTCACCATCCTCACGCCGCTGCACGTGACCCTGATCGAAGACGCGTTGAACCGTCGCTTCAACCCCTGGGCCCTGATCGCGGCACTGGTGGCGGTGGCGGGGGCCGCGGTGATTCGCTTCGACCGGATCAACCCGGATTTCTTCATGGGTTTCCTGCTGCTGCAACTGGCCAACTTCACCTACGCCGCCGGGCAGGTGCTCTACAAACATCTGGTCGCACGTCATCCCAGCGACTTGCCGCATTACCGGCGCTTTGGCTATTTCTACCTGGGCGCATTGGCGGTGGCATTGCCGGCGTTCCTGCTGTTCGGCAAACAGAACTTCCTGCCTGAAGCACCGCTGCAATGGGCGGTGCTGTTGTTCCTCGGCCTGGTATCGACCGCGTTGGGGTTGTACTGGTGGAACAAGGGCGCGTGCCTGGTGAATGGCGGGACCCTGGCGGTGATGAACAACTTGCATGTGCCGGTGGGGTTGCTGATCAATCTGTTGATCTGGAATCAGCATGAAGAATTGGGACGATTGTTGCTCGGTGGTTCGGTGATCTTGATGGCTGTGTGGATCAGCCGGTTGGGTGTACGCCAACCAGCTATTGCGCATTAGTGGCCGCGAGATTGATTTCGACGATGGCACTGTCAACCATCAGGCAGTGCTAGCGGCGACTGGATGAACCCACCCCCCCTTGAAACCCGCTGATTCCAGAAACGGCTGAATATCGCCACTCTCCTTATCGAGCACCCTGATTCCCCCGCTTGTAGTCCCTGATGAAGATTCGCCAGTCCTGGTAAATCTTCAGGCCGCTCGGCCCGCCGTCAGTACAAACCAATTCCCATCCGCCTTTAAGCGAGTCGATCGCACGCCGTTGGTCGTGGGCGTTCGCTCGCGGTAAAATGCAATTGCGTTTCAAAATAAATCATTACAAGGAAAAAGGCGACTCTGTTTTTTAGCCGGTAATGCAGGATTTTATTGATTTTCATCGAAGGCTTGACGAGGCGTATTGTTTTTTGAGTATCTATAAAAAGAACGTCGTTTCAAAAAACAATAAAATTGGAGTGATTTGCATGTTCAACTTTCCATGGCACACCCCCCGCCTGCCTTCCATATGCCGCATTGCCACATTCGCTGGTTGTGGGTTTGCAGCCACCGTTGCCCAGGCTGATTTCCTGAAGGACAGCCATGCCGATCTGTCGATGCGCAACTTGTACTTCAACAGCGACAACCGTGACGGTGCAGCCAACCCTTCAAAAACGGAGGAGTGGGCCCAGGGTTTCATTCTCGATTACCGCTCTGGTTACACATCCGGGCCTGTCGGCGTCGGTGTCGATGCCATGAGTATGCTTGGCGTAACGTTGGACAGCGGAAAAGGCCGGCACCTCGGTAGTACGATGATTCCTTCCGATGGCGACAGCGCGGCCAGTGAGTGGAGTAGCTTCGGCGCTACGGCAAAGGCAAAGCTGAGCCAGACCGAGCTACGATATGGTCAATTAATGCCAAAGATTCCGGTGCTGTTAGCGTCGGATGGTCGGTTGCTACCGCAGACGTTCCAAGGCGTGCAGCTGCAATCCAGGGATCTGGATAATTTCACGTTCACAGGTGGTGCGCTGAACCGTGCGAAGGGGCGAGCCTCGACCGATCGCACGGGCTTGGCGGTAAACGGCGGAACCCAGGAAAGTAACCGGTTTTACTTTGGTGGCATCGACTACCGCGTCAGCCGCTCCTTGTTGCTTCAGTATTACGGGGGGCAGTTGGAGGATTACTACACGCAACATTTCGCGGGGCTCAACCACAACTGGGATCTTGGCGATAACGGCTCCTTAACCAGCGACCTCAGGTATTTCAGAACCCGTTCCGATGGCGCCAATGGCACCACTTCCGGACGTAGTCAGGGGTACGTGGCGAGCGGATACACCTCGGGCGGCGACGGTGAGATCGACAATAATCTGTGGAGCGCTGCCTTCACCTATCGCTTGGGCGGGCATGCGCTGACCCTGGGTCATCAAGAGGTATCCGACGACAGCAACTTTGTGCAGATCAACCAGGGCTCGATCGATAAGGGGGCCGGTGGTAGCAGTCTTTATCTTTTGACCGACAAAATGCTGCTTAACTTTACCCGTGCGGGTGAGCGGACAGGGTTTGCGCAATACGCCTATGATTTCACCGCTCTTGGCGTACCTGGGCTCAAGGCTACCGTGATGTACCTGAAGGGTGATCACATCCAGACATCGAGTGGCATCGAGCAGACGGAATGGGAGCGTGACCTGTCTCTGGATTACGTTATCCAGAGTGGCACCTTCAAGAATATGGGCTTCACTTGGCGCAATGGAATGTCACGCAGCGAGGCGACGCGCAACGGTGATCAGAACCGCCTGATCGTCAATTACACATTGCCGCTGTTCTAGACGCAAAAAAATAGAACGGCGTTGCATTTTGTTATTTGTAAAGGCACTGTATGTGCCGCGCCCCGTCCTTGATTCATGAGCTGATACACCGATTCAAACGGCTCCCTGGAGTTGAGCGCATACCTATTCAAAAATTACCGGATTTCCGCCGAGCGTAGGTGAGACAAGAAAATGGCCAAAGCTGCCGATGTGGTTGTGCAATGCCTGGAAAGTGAAGGCGTCGAGTATGTATTCGGCATTCCCGGCGAGGAAAACCTTGACCTGCTTGAATCCCTACGCAAGTCGACGATCAAGCTTGTGCTCACGCGTCACGAGCAATCCGCCGGCTTCATGGCCGCCACCTACGGCCGTCTCACGGGTAAGACTGGCGTCAGTCTTTCCACCCTCGGCCCTGGTGCAACGAATCTGGTGACTGCCAGCGCGTACGCCTATCTGGGCGGCATGCCCATGATGATGATTACGGGCCAGAAGCCGATCAAGAAGTCCAAGCAAGGCCGTTTTCAGATCATTGATGTGTGCGGCATGATGGCGCCGATTACCAAGTACACCCACCAGTTCGCCTCGGCAGACAACATCCCGGCGCGGATGCGTGAAGCGTTTCGCCTCGCTGAAGAGGAAAAGCCCGGAGCCGTCCATCTGGAACTGCCGGAAGATATCGCCGCTGAGCAAACCGATAGCATGCCGATGCCGCGGAGCTTGCATCGCCGTCCATTGGCCGAGCACAAGGCTGTCGAGGCTGCTGTCGAGAAGTTGCAGAACGCTCGCAGTCCAATCCTGGTGATTGGCGCAGGTGCCAACCGCAAAATGACCGCCAAGGTTTTGAAGCAACTGATCGACGATACCGGCATTCCCTTTATCACCACCCAGATGGGCAAGGGCGTGGTTGATGAGCGCCACCCGCGCTTCCTCGGCAACGCCGCGTTGTCGTCGGGAGACTTCGTGCACCGCGCCGTCGAGGCTGCCGACCTGATTGTCAACATCGGGCACGATGTGATCGAGAAGCCGCCATTCTTCATGGTGCGTGGCGGCACCGAAGTCATCCACATCAACTTCCGCTCTGCTGAAGTCGATGCCGTGTATTTCCCGCAGATTGAAGTCATTGGCGATATCGCCAACGCCGTCTGGCAGATCGGCGAAGCGCTGAACGATACCAGCCATTGGGATTTCACACGGCTGATGGCGATTCGTGATGCGAACGAAGCCCAGATCATCGAAGGGGCGGACGACAACAGGTTCCCGGTCTACCCACAGCGCCTGGTTGCCGACATTCGTCGCGTGTTGCCGTCCGAGGGCATCGTTGCCCTGGACAATGGCATCTACAAGATCTGGTTTGCCCGCAACTATAAGGCGCACAAACCCAACACCGTGCTGCTGGACAACGCGCTGGCGACCATGGGGGCAGGGCTACCGTCAGCCATGGCCGCGCATTTGGTGTACCCGGATCGTCCGGTGATCTCCGTGTGTGGGGACGGCGGCTTCATGATGAACAGCCAGGAGTTGGAGACAGCGGTTCGCCTGAACATGAATTTGACCGTGGTGATCCTGCGGGACGACGGCTACGGCATGATCCGCTGGAAGCAGGCGAACATGGGCTTTACCGATTTCGGCCTGGATTACGGTAACCCCGATTTCGTGAAGTACGCCGAGGCCTATGGCGCCAATGGCCACCGCGTGGAGAGCGCCGAGGGTTTCCTGCCGTTGCTGGAACACTGTGTGAAGACACCTGGTGTGCATGTGATCGACTGTCCTGTCGATTACAGCGAAAACGACCGCATCCTGAACATGGAGTTGCGCCAGCGTAGCGCGGCCATTTGATCTAAAACCAGGTTCTTAACCCCTGCCAGTGTGGTGCGATATAGCACCTCACTGGTTTTTTTGTTTTTAAGGCTGCTTCCAGCGAGTGGAGTGGCCACGAGGATGGCGAGGATATCGTCCTTGTCGGATAATCGATGTTCCGGCCCTTGCAATGATTTGTTAACGGGCTCAATAGGTGAGGTTTTTCTGATGGCGAATGCGCGGCCGCGTCCAGCGGTTAATGGTGTGGCTTCGGCTGACCGGGTCTTGACCGTGCTCACGGCTTTTCGAGTCGGCGATACGGCGTTGAGCCTGGTGGAACTGGTTGAGCGTACCGGGCTGATAAAAAGCACGGTCATGCGCTTGATGGTCTCGCTGGAGAATCATGGCCTGATCAATAGGATGGCCGATGGCCGTTACCAATTGGCCAGTGAGGTCATGAGGCTCAATGCTGTTTACCAGGAGGCCCTGGATCTTGAGCGTCATGTGATGCCAAGGCTGCAATACCTTTGCGAACAGTCCGGCGAAACCGCATCGTTCTACGTCCGTCATGGCGCGTACCGGATGTGCCAGTACCGGGTGAATTCCTTCCACAGCCTGCGGCTCAACCTGCAGCCAGGCGATATGCGTCCCATGGACGAAGCGGCCGGTGCCCAGGCGCTGCGTGCACCTTTCCAGGTAGGCATCGCACTGGCAAAACCTTATTACTCGCGCGGTGCAACGGATCCTCACGCGGCCTCGATGGCCCTGCCTATCTATGGCGCTCAGCAAGAACTGATGGGCGCGCTGGTCATTTCCGGGCCTGCAAGCCGATTGACTGAAGAAGCTGCCGACAGCATCTCGGCCATCTTTTTCGATACCGCGCGTGACCTGATGCGAAGCCTGGGTTTCAAGCCAACGGACAGTACCCCCGCCAACAGCGAGCTGGAAACCGTAAAGTGATACCGGGTTGTCGCCAGGCAACAGAACCCTCGCTTTTTTGTAGTATCGAAACAACGATGCCCATGTTCCCCCCAAGGGGAAATGGGCATCGAGCGTTGGGTGAGGCAGTGTCTACTTGGCGCTGACTGTCTCGACAAGCGCCGCTTGTTCAAGCTGGCGTTTGCGACCGATGACCAGAACCATTAGCCCGGCAGCGGTGCAGAGTGCTGCCAGCGGCATCAATGCCAGTGCATAGCTGCCGGTTGCATCGTGAATCGCGCCGTAGGCATTCACCATCAGGCCTCCACCGATCAGGTTGGCCATGGCGCCAACCGCTGCCAGTCCTGCCGCGGCAGTGGAAGAAGACAGCCAGCCAGACACCAGCGCCCAGAATGGCCCCTTCATCGAATACGCCCCGACCAGAACCATGGTCAGCATCACGATCGTGGCAGACAACGATGAGGTGAACAGGGTCATGAGCAGACCGGCAGCAATGAGCAGCAAGGTCATTGCCGTGTGCCAGCGACGTTCACCGGTACGATCGGAACTGCGGCCCCACAGAATCATCAATACCGAAGCGACGCCGTAGGGAATGGCATTGACCAGGCCAATCTCCATGGAGGTCAGGCCAAAGGTCTTGAGCAACTGAGGGGCCCAGACGCTCATGGTGCTGCCGGCAGCGGATGCTCCGGAATAGATGAGGGCGAGGACCCAGATATCCTTGTGGCGCAGCAGCTTCCACAACGAGATATGGCCGATTGCGGTTTTCTTCGAAGCTTCCTCGGTCAAGCGCTGGGTCAGCCAGTTGCGCTGTTCATCGCTAAGCCACTTGGCATGCTCGGGACGATCCGTGAGTACAAACAGGCAGGCAATGCCCAGGAGGACTGCCGGAATGCCTTCAATGATGAACAGCCAGTGCCAGCCGCGCATGCCCATCCAGCCATCGAGGCTCAGCAGCAGCCCGGACAACGGCGAGCCAATGAAGTTGGCGGCAGGGATGGCGACCATGAAGATGGCGACCATGCGGGCACGATAGGCCGAGGGTAGCCAGTAGGTGAGATACAAGAGCACCCCTGGGAAGAAACCGGCCTCGGCGGCACCCAGCAGGAAGCGCATCACGTACAGGGAGTTAGCCCCCTGGACGAAGGCGGTTCCCGTCGAAATGATGCCCCAGGTGATCATGATCCTGGCGATCCAGATCCGCGCACCAAATTTTTGCATGGCCAGGTTGCTGGGCACTTCTACAAGGAAGTAAGCAAAGAAAAACAGGCTGCTGGCAAAGCCAAAGACCTTCGCGGTCAGGCCCAGGTCTGCGTTCATCTGCAGCGAGGCCATGCCGATGTTGCCCCGATCAATGATCGCGATCAGATAGCACAGGATGAGGAACGGCAGTAAGCGCCAGGCGACTCGGTGCATCGTGCCGCGTTCAAGTTCGCTTATGGTGGAAGTGGGTGAAGTCATGAGGCTCTCCAATTGTTTTTTTTCTGGAGTGTCGCGTTTAGAGGGCGCTCCCTGGGGTAACGGAGCGCGCGGACGCATTCAATCAGCAGTCGAGCAGGTGTCGGTTAACCACGCTGCGCGGATCCAGCGCCCTGTTCGCCAGGACATCCAGGACTTGGCGTAATGCCATGACCCCTACGCGATCACGTGCCTCAGAGGTGTTGGCGCCGACATGGGGCGTCGCCACGAGCGTCGGCAGGCCCCAAAGCGGGCTTTCGGCGGGTGGCGGCTCGGGATTGAACGTATCGAGTCCCGCGCCGGCAATTTTCCGTTCGCTCAGTGCCTCTACCAGTGCCTGGGTATCGACAAGCTCTCCACGAGCCGTGTTGATCAGGATGCTTCCCGGGCGCATGCATTCCAATTGCGCTGCGCCGATGAGGTTGTGATTGGCCTCGGTCAGCGGGCAATGCAGGCTAATGATATCGCTTTCGCTCAGAAGACGATTGAAGTCAACTTCACGCTCTACATGTTCGCGCTCCGGTAACTGCTGGAGATAGGGGTCGTAGACCTTCACTTTCATCCGCAGTGGGGCGACCAGATCCATCAGGATGCTGCCGATCGAGCCCAGGCCCACCAGGCCAAGCGTCTTGCCGAACAATTCAATGCCGTTCGCCTCGGACTTGTCCCAATGCCCGTCGCGCATGCGCGCATCCAGCAGTGCGGTCTGTCTCGCAACACTGAACATCAAGGCAAAGGCGTGCTCCGCGACGGACTGGGCATTTGCACCCACTGCAATGCTCACCGGAACGCCACACGCGGCGGCGGCCTCGATGTCAATGGTGTTGTAGCCAACCCCGTGCTTGGCGATTGCCTTGAGTTTCTTCGAGGCCTTGATCATTGACCCGGTCAATTGACCCTGGCGAACGATGATGGCGTCGGGTTGTTCCGCACGAATGATGGCTTCCAGTTGCTCCGCGGGCAGATAGGGGGTCGTTGGAATGATTCTCACGCCTTCTGCGGCGGCGAGTTTCATGGCGTCTGCGGCAAGTTCAGGACCGGTTAGCACAATGGTAGGGGACATCTTGGATACCTTGTTTTTATCGTTGAGATAAACGCTGGCCGCTGCAGCGGTTGCGATGGCTAACCCTATCATAATGAAACGGCGTTGCAATAGATCGATTTTTTGCGCTCGTCGGATTGCAACCTGGCTTCAAAAATCCCCATTGCGTCGCGATAAATGAAATGCAATTCTAAAAATAGACATCGAGGGTGATCGATGTGATCGAATAAAACCAAACAGAGGTATGTCACATGAGCATTGGATTTCAGGTGCTGGGTCGCGAACGCAAAGTCAGCGCAGAGTGGGTTGCACGTTATCGAGAGCTGCCGGTGGCCAACGTCAGCGACTCCATGAACCGCATGACTGCAGGGGGCGCTCGCCTGCGTCCCATGCACCGTGAAGGTGTGCTCGTCGGCCCGGCAGTGACCGTCAAGGCTCGTCCGGGTGACAACCTGATGCTGCACTACGCTATCGACATCGCCGAGCCTGGTGACGTCATTGTCGTGGACGCGGGTGGTGATCTGACCAACGCCCTGATCGGCGAGATGATGGTCGCTTACGCCGTGAAGCGCGGTGTGGCCGGGATCGTCATCAATGGCGCCATTCGTGATGCCGCTAACATCGGCACCGGTGACTTCCCGCTGTTTGCCGCCGGTGTGTCGCACCGCGGCCCTTACAAGGACGGGCCTGGTGAGATCAACGTGCCGATCGCCATTGATGGTATGGTTATTGAGCCGGGCGATCTGGTCATTGGCGATGAAGATGGCTTTCTGTGCGTGCCCTTTAACCATGTCGCCGAAGTCCATGATCGTGCGACGGCCAAATATGCTGCCGAGCAAAAACAGATGGAACTCATAGCCCAAGGCAACAATGATCGTACCTGGGTGTTGGAGTCTTTGAAGAAGAAAGGCTGCCTGCTGTCGCTCTGATCCACCGGCTACCGCGCATCAAATGCTTGCGGTGCGCGGTAGACAATGGATCGGCCAGCAATGGTGTAGCCTTTTAAGGAACCTCATTCTTGTCCAATCCACGCACTACGCATTGGCCTGCACCCGTTCGGGCACTCGCCAATAGAAACTTCCAGATCTATTTCGTCGGCCAAGGCATCTCTACCCTGGGCAAATGGGTTCAACAGGTGGCTTTGGCGTGGCTGGCCTATCACTTGACCGGCTCAGCCATTCTCCTGGGCCTCATTACATTTCTCTCCCTGGCCCCACAGCTTCTCATCGGGCCGCTCGCGGGGGCCTGGATAGATCGTCATGACAAACGCCGGTTGCTGATCGGTGTGCAAGTGGTGCTGGTTTTGCAGTCACTCACGCTTGCGGTCATCACTCAATTCGGCTGGATCGATGGGACGTCCATTGCCGCTATGGCGCTCCTGCTAGGGCTGCTCAATGCCGTGGAGACACCGCTGCGCCAGGCGCTTATCGGCAGCTTTGTCGACGACCCGGCGGACTTGCCCAATGCCTTGGTGCTCAACGCAATGTTGATCAATGCCGCGCGGTTCATCGGCCCACCCCTGGCAGGAACATTGATCGCGGTAACCAACGAGGCGGGCTGTTTCCTCCTGACGGCATTTGCCTATCTGGGCCTTATGGCGGGGTTGCTCAAGGTCAAGGCGACGGCATTGCCAAAAGCAACCGGTTCGACTTCCCAGGTGTTTCGCGAAGGGGTGGCTTATCTCTGGCACACAGTGAGCGTTCGGCAGTTGATGATCAGCGTGGTCATGGTGAACTTGCTGGCGTCCTGTTATGCAGCGCTTTTGCCGATTCTCGCCAAGACGGTGTATGCCGGTGATGCAAGGATCCTTGGCTGGCTATGGGGCGCCGCCGGGGCCGGGGCATTCGTGGCCACCTTGATCCTGGCCTTCAGTGGATCGCTCTCGCGTTTGCGATACTTCACCGATGGCGGTGCGCTTGTCTGCGGCTTTGCGCTGTTGGGCGTGTTCATCGCCGCGGACTTGCCGTTGGCATTGTTTGCATTGGTGCTGCTGGGGTTCGGCATCACGATGAGCAACGTAAGCACAAACATGCAGTTGCAGAGCGGCGCTCCGAGTTCGATGCGCGGTCGTGTCATTGCATTTTACATCGCCATGCGCTTTGGCTTTGAAGCGGTAGGCGGGATGCTGGCAGGGTTGGTCGCGGCAAGGTATGGAGCGCCTGCGACCCTGGGCATTGCAGGAGGTATTTTGCTCGTTTACCTGATCGCCAGCATCGGTGGTCGCGGGCTGAAACATCGAGATCCTGGCTGACCCAGTGACTCAGGCTTGAGCACAAAAGGGCCCTTCAAGGGCCCTTTTGGCATATGCGCTGTCTGAACTCAATGGCCAATCAAGCCTGGCGCGCTGCCATCGCCGAGTAGCTGTTCATCAGGTTGCGGTAGTTCGGGATGCGCTGGGACAGCAGGTTGCCCAGGCCTTCAATGTCGTTGCGCCAGTCACCCTGCAATTCGCAAGCGACCGAGAACCAGTTCATCATTTGCGCCCCGGCCTGGGTCATACGGTTCCAGGCTGCCTGTTGTACGGTGGTGTTGAAGGTGCCGGAAGAATCCGTGACGACGAACACTTCAAACCCTTCTGCGAGGGCAGACAACGTTGGGAAGGTCACGCAGACGTCAGTCACCACACCGGCGATGATCAATTGCTTGCGACCGGTCGCCTTGATGGCCTTGACGAAGTCTTCGTTGTCCCAGGCGTTGATCTGGCCAGGTCGGGCGATATAGGGCGCGTCCGGGAACATTTCCTTGAGTTCGGGTACCAGTGGGCCATTGGGGCCTTGTTCAAAGCTGGTGGTGAGGATCGTTGGCAGCTCGAAGAACGTTGCCACGTCAGCCAGGGCCAGTACGTTGTTCTTGAACTCGTTGGGCGAAAAGTCTTGAACCAGGGAAATCAGGCCAGTCTGGTGGTCAATCAACAAAACTACGGCGTCGTCTTTGTTCAGGCGGTTGTAGGTAGCGTTGCTCATGGTGAAATCCTTTCGAGGTAGGTGAGTGGCGTCGTTCAACATGAGCACAGATTAGAGATGGCGAGGAGGCAGAAAAAGCCGGTGAAAAGCGTTTAACTGTCAACCTGGAAGAGACAATCTGAACAGGGTTTACTTTGCTACATAACGTGTTTTTCGGCCTCCGGCATCTGGCTCGCGCCCAGCACCGCCGGCAACAGCCCGGCCCGCAAATCCCCGCCACTCGGCTGCTGATAAAGGTTCAAGCCAAACTCCGGCAACACCGCCAACAGGTAATCGAAAATATCCCCCTGGATCCGCTCGTAATCGGCCCACGCCGTGGTGCGGGTGAAGCAATAGATTTCCAGCGGAATGCCCTGCGCGGTGGTCTGCATTTGCCGAACCATGCAGGTCATGTTCGGCTGAATCTCTGGGTGACTTTTCAGATACGCCAGCGCATAAGCGCGAAAGGTGCCGATATTGGTCATGCGCCGGCGGTTGGCCGACATCGCCGCGACATTGCCCTGGGCTTCGTTCCAGGCCTTGAGTTCGGCCTGTTTACGGCTGATGTAGTCGGTCAGCAGGTGCACCTGGGACAGCCTCAGTTCCTCGTCATCGCGGATGAACCGCACGCCACTGGCGTCGATGAACAGGCTGCGCTTGATCCGCCGGCCGCCGGACTGTTGCATGCCGCGCCAGTTCTTGAATGATTCGGACATCAGGCGCCAGGTCGGGATTGAAACGATGGTCTTGTCGAAATTCTGCACCTTGACCGTGTGCAGCGTGATGTCCACGACATCGCCATCAGCACCGACCTGTGGCATCTCGATCCAGTCGCCGACTCGCAGCATGTCGTTGCTGGTCAGCTGCACGCTGGCGACGAACGACAGCAGGGTGTCCTTGTAGACCAACAGGATCACCGCCGACATGGCGCCCAGGCCCGACAACAGCAACAGCGGCGAACGGTCGATCAATGTGGCGACGATGATGATCGCGCCAAACACGTACAACACCATTTTCGCCAGTTGCACATAGCCCTTGATCGAGCGGGTGCGGGCGTGTTCGGTGCGGGCGTAGATGTCCAGCAGGGCATTGAGCAGGGCTGTGATCGACAGCAGCAGGAACAGAATCGTGAACGCCAGTGCCACGTTGCCGAGGAAAACCATCGCGGTTTTACTCAGCTCTGGTACCAGGTGCAGGCCGAACTGGATGACCAGCGACGGTGTGATCTGTGCCAGGCGTTGGAACACCTTGTTGTGCCGCAAGTCGTTGATCCAGTGCAGCGCCGGCTGGCGGCCGAGGATTTTACTGGCGTGCAGGATCAGGTAGCGCGCCACTCGTCCGAGGACCAGGGCGATGACCAGCAACACCACCAGTGCCAGGCTGGCATGCACGAGCGGGTGCTGGTCAAGGGCACCCCAGAGGTCTTGGGCATCGAGCCAGAGCTGTTTGATATCCATGGGCAAAAACGATTCTTTAATGGGACACGGGGGACGATTAGAGCACTTAAGACGTTTTGTATGACCGTTGGTGACAAATCGGGCAATAAAAAAACCACTGTTTACCGCCTTTTGCACAAAGAAACTCGGCCTACGCGCTCGAAACCGGTAACCTATGCAGCTGTTTTTTTGTATTTCTTCGAGGTAGCACCCGTGTTTTCCGAATTCGCCTTGCACGAACGCCTGCTCAAAGCCGTGGCCGAGCTTAAATTTGTCGAGCCAACGCCTGTGCAAGCAGCGGCTATTCCGCTGGCGCTCCAAGGGCGTGACCTGCGGGTGACAGCGCAAACCGGTAGCGGCAAGACCGCTGCATTTGTCTTGCCGATCCTCAACCGCTTGATCGGCCCGGCCAAGATCCGCGTCAGCATCAAGACCCTGATCCTGTTGCCAACCCGCGAGCTGGCCCAGCAAACCTTGAAAGAAGTCGAGCGCTTCGCGCAGTTCACCTTCATCAAGTCCGGCCTGATCACCGGCGGTGAAGACTTCAAGGTCCAGGCCGCCATGCTGCGCAAGGTGCCGGACATCCTGATCGGTACACCGGGCCGGATGATCGAGCAATTGAACGCTGGCAACCTTGATCTCAAGGAAGTCGAGGTGCTGGTGCTCGACGAAGCCGACCGCATGCTCGACATGGGTTTCGCCGAAGACGTGCAGCGCTTGGTGGACGAGTGCACCAACCGCCAGCAGACCATGCTGTTCTCCGCCACCACCGGTGGTTCGGGCCTGCGCGAGATGGTCGCCAAGGTGTTGAACAATCCTGAGCACCTGCAGCTCAACGCAGTCAGCCAGCTGAACGAAACCACCCGTCAGCAAATCATCACCGCTGATCACAACCAGCACAAAGAACAGATCGTCAACTGGCTGCTGGCCAACGAGACCTACCAGAAGGCCATCGTCTTCACCAACACCCGGGCCATGGCCGATCGCATCTATGGCCGCCTGGTGGCCCAGGAATACAAGGCGTTCGTGCTGCACGGCGACAAGGACCAAAAGGATCGCAAGCTGGCGATCGACCGTCTGAAGCAAGGTGGGGTGAAAATCCTGGTGGCCACCGACGTCGCCGCTCGCGGCCTGGATGTGGACGGCCTGGACCTGGTGATCAACTTCGACATGCCGCGCAGTGGTGACGAATACGTGCACCGCATTGGCCGTACCGGTCGTGCCGGTAACGATGGCCTGGCCATTTCGCTGATCTGCCACGGCGACTGGAACCTGATGTCGAGCATCGAGCGCTACCTTAAGCAGAGCTTCGAGCGCCGCACCATCAAGGAAGTCAAAGGCGCTTACGGCGGACCGAAAAAGGTCAAGGCCTCCGGCAAGGCTGTCGGCGTGAAGAAGAAAAAGACCGACGCCAAGGGCGACAAGAAAAAAGTCGCCGCCAAGACCCCGACCAAGCGCAAGAGCGTCAACCGGCCCAAGAGCGACTCTCTGGTCAGCAAAGACGGCATGGCCCCGCTCAAGCGTCGCAAGCCAGAAGCGCCGGCTGCTGAATAAGCGCTTCGGCTAGCTCAATAAAACCCGGGCAATGTCCGGGTTTTTTTACATCAAAAGATCGCAGCCTGCGGCAGCTCCTACACCAAATCACCGGTAGGAGCTGCCGCAGGCTGCGATCTTTTGATTTTTTGATCTTTAGCTTTCCGCTTTCTTCTCTGCGGTACCCAATTCCTTTAGCCGCTGATCGATCAATTGGCATTTATCCGGTAAATCCTTGGAAGCAGTGCCCAGGTCCATCTTCTGCAACTCGTCGTTGATCTCCTTGGCCTTGGCCGGGTTCTGCTCGGTGAGCTTGGTGACTTCCTTGGCCAGCTGTTCGCGCTTGAGAGTGGCCTCCTCCGGGGTGCAGGCCCAGGCGGGCAGGGCGCAGGCGAGGGTGGTGGCGAGGGTGAGTTTCAGCAGGGTTTTCATCTGTCGGGCCTCGGTTCCGGTTAAGGCGGGTTAACCGGTTGAGGCTTGCAGCAGGGAAAAAGTTCACCCTCATCCCCCATGGCAGCAGCTTGAGGGCGCCTTATCCTCATACCGGTCATGATGTCGCACCCAATCCATGATTTCATCTTCGTTGCGTCCCTTGGGCGTCAGGTCGAGGTAGTTGTAGGTCCCTACCAGCAGGTCCAGCCCTCGGGCATAAGTGGAGTAGGTGTGGAAAATCTCGCCGACGTCGTTGCGATAAAACACACTGAGGCCGGGAAGCTCCTCTTCCGAACCGTCGGTTTTTTCGTAGTTGTAGGTGGCCCTTCCGGCGGCGACGTCTTCGGGGTGGGCCGTCACACCGAAGTCATAATTGAAATCACAGCCTTCGGACGACACCCAGTCGAATTTCCAGCCCATGCGCCGTTTGAACGCCTGGAACTGGGCGAACGGTGCGTGGGATACCGCCACCACAGAGACATCGTGGTGCGCCAGATGCTGGTTGGCCCCGTCGATGTGGTCGGACAGGAAGGAGCAACCTGGACAGCCCTCGTCCCATCCGTCGGCGAACATGAAATGGTAAATGACCAATTGGCTACGGCCACCGAACAGGTCGGTGAGTTTCAGTTCACCGTCAGGCCCCTGGAAGTGGTAGTCCTTGTCGATTTTCACCCAGGGCAAGGCGCGGCGCTCTGCGCTGAGCCTGTCCCGCTCCTGGGTGAAGGCTTTTTCATGGGCCAGGTGTTGTTTGCGCGCGGTGAGCCATTCTTCCCGCGACACAACGGGGTGGTTCTGAATATTCATTTGGCTTTCTCCTGCGTGATGCGGGGAGGCGACTTACACAGCCTAGTCGTTTGACGTACCGGTAAATCGACATACCGTCGGTCGGTAGCCGTATGGAAACTCGGGCTGAACGGCTGCCGTGCTCTTTTGTCACAAGCTATGAAGACCCTCTCACTCACGGCTACTGGAGGTTGAATCAGGATGATGACTTATAACTGGGATTTGATTGAGCGCTTACTGCATGAAGTGCAGAACGGGCAGGTCAGCTTTGCGCCACGGCATTACGCTGAGGATTACGCCGCTCAGAAAGCCGCTGAAGGTGAGCAGCCTGAAAACCTGGACCACCTGAAGGCGGTGGCCGGCGAGTATGAAAAGTTGCTGCTAACGCGCGGTTATATCGAGCCGCGGCCCGAGGAGCAGGGCGGTACCGGTTCGAATTACATTTTAACGGTGCGTGGTTCGAGGCTGTTAAGCCTGATCGACAGCAGTATTCCGGGCGATGAGCATCCGCGTCAGGTGCTGGACGAGCAGGAGGACGCATTAAACGAATTGACGTTTGATGAAGTGGCTTCCAAGGCGCAGATTGCCTGACGTTCATGCACCTTGTAGGAGCGGGCAAACTCGCTCCTACGAGAAGGGATTTGTGAAGCGTTCAACTCTGCTTTGCAGCTTTCAGGCATTTCAGGTCACTGAAATCCTTCTTCACGCCCTCGATCTTCGTCAACAAGCGCTCACGTTGTTGTGGCGTACTTTGCGCCATCAAATCCACAAACAGCGCCCGCGCCTGGGCTTCGGTGTTGGCGAAGGCCTGTCGATAGGCAGGTGTCCATAAGCTTTCGCGGTTGACCAGGAGCGTCTCGATTCGCTGTGGGAATTGTGGTGCCTGGCGCTGCGCCACGGCGGCGCTGAACTGTTTCTGCCAGTGGACGCGGTTGGCAATCCACTGGGTGTTCTGGTCGCCCAAGGCATTTGACCAGGCCATGACTCGCTGTTGTTGCGAGGGGTCGAGTGGTCCGAGCCATTCATTCAGGCGTTTCACCATGCGCTCGCCACGCTGTTTTATCTGCTGGTCCAGCGGGGGTTTCACGTATCGCTCCTGACGCTTGCGCTGGTCCTTGGCGAAGGCCTCGTTCATTTCCGCGACCTGATTGTCGTCCAGGCCTTGCAGCAATTCGATGGCTGACGGGGTGATTTCCCGGGCTGTTTCGGCAATCGCTCTTTCGGCCTCCGCCGTACGCGCCTTCAGCGCGTCATCGGTTACCTGATTGGTCGCGATCATGGTCTGCAAGCGCTCCAGCCAGTCGAGATATCCCGGCATTTGTGTCGTGCAATGCCAGCTCAGGTGTTCCTTCAAGCGTTCGTTGAGCCAGCTTTTCTGCTCGCCGTTCATGTCCAGGTAATCGCTGAGCGTCCAGGGAATGATCACGTCGAGGTTGCGATAAGCCAGGCCCATGCGGTTGCACGCGCCGAGGGCGAGGGTGAGCATGAGCACAAAGGCAATGTGTTTGATCCAGCGTGACATGGGCGAATCCTTGCGAAAGCCTGGTTTCTGGCGCTGATTCTCATCTGAACGCACAATGAACCCGGCAGTTCAGCCCATCAGTAGAAGGTGCGTTCGGCCTTGAGGGTGAGGAGTGCGTCGCACTGGCTGTTTTGCCCGGTATAGGCTGAACAATAGCTGCCGCTGAGGCTGGAATCGCTATAGATCAAATCGAGGTCGATGCCCATGAACGGTCGGGACAGTTTTACCGACCAATCGGTGAAGCTGCCGACATACCCACCGTCCACGGCGACCGGCGTGTTCAATTGATGGGTGGTGTATTTCATGCTGACGCCGATGCCGAACGGCTGGTTGCCGCGCAGGTCGGCAAACAGCGTGCTGTTCTGCTTGTCTGGATCGTTGCTCAAGGCGGCGCCGAAACGGCTGCCCAGCAGGGTCAGGCCACCGAAGATTTCCTGGCTGTCGAGGGTCGCGACTTCGGGGTAGCTGTAATGGATGACGCCCACTTCGTAGCCGAGGACCTGGTCGAAGGGTTGCTTGAAGCCCGCGTAAGAGTCGATTTCGAGGTTTTTTCCCGGGCTGATGCCCATGCTCGGCGACCATTGGCCAACGTAGAAACCGCTGTCATGGGTCAGGTCCAGGCCGCCATGGAACGAGCCGATGGCCGATGGCTTGACGAGGCCTTGGGCCATGCTGCGGCTGGGACTGCTCCCGAGCTTGAGGTCGAAATCCCCCAGCTCGCGTTGAAAGATTTGCCCGTGCACCCCCTGGCACGCCAGCAGGCCGCCGAGCAGCAAGGATAAACAAGAGGGTGTGCGCATGCGTCACTCCATGAACCGCGGACAGGCTGGGGGCTGCTGAAACGCTTGATCTAGACGCGTGCAAGGATACCGACGAATAGCGGGCCGCGTAGGCCGTTCGTCGATTTTTACAAGAAAGGAGGGTCAAGCGAGAATGTTGCAGGGTTCCAGTCCAAGCGCTTCGAAGCTCAAAGCGCTTAGGGACCAGGTGCAGCTCAGGGGATTACTTCTTGCCCAAGGTGATCTGCTTGGATGGGCCGAACGACTGGCCGCTGACACCTTTGGCAATTTGCTGGATTTCACCACCGGATTTGAGGAACGCAGCGATCTGGTTGTTGATCGATTCGCTGGTTTCGACGGCTGGAGCTGGCTTTGCTTTGCTGTTGGATGCTTTTACGCGCATGGCGGCCATTAACCTGTAGAAAATTAACTTGGCCAGGCATCGTACAGGATTAACTGTCTATTTGCTTGGCAAATATCCGCTGGGGCACATTGAGTGGGGGTGCCAGAATAGGCAAGTTGGATTATGAAATATCACCCTAAGCCGCTGTTTTAACTATGAACCTGATGAAAATATAGCGTTTTCGCCTTGGGCGGGCGGCAACGAAAATCGTCGATCCGGTCTGACGAGCGGCGGCCAGAAAATGGCAAAGCCGGGAAAAATTAAGGCTTTGCAAGGAATTTCCGGTGCCATCGGGCTGACTGGCGATCCTGACCGCTAAAACCGGGTAGAATGCCGCCACGCAATGAGGGTATTGGACATGGCTTTAGTTGGGCGTTACAACAGTTTGCAAGTAGTTAAACACACTAACTTCGGTTTATATCTGGACGGTGGCGCGGATGGCGAAATCCTGTTGCCTAATCGTTATATTCCAAAAGATATTCCCAGCGAAGATGAAGACTGGCTAAACGTTTTTGTTTATCTGGACAGCGATGACAAACTCATCGCTACGACTGAAAAGCCGAAAGTTCAAGTCGGTGAATTCGCCAGTTTGAAAGTTGTTGAAGTCAACAGCATTGGCGTGTTCCTGGATTGGGGGCTGCCCAAAGACCTGTTACTGCCGTATTCGGAAGAAAAGCGCCAGATGACGGCCGGGGAATACGCCGTGGTGCATGTCTATCTCGACAAGCATACCCGTCGCATTACGGCGACCGCGCGCCTGGATCGGTACCTGGACAAGACGCCCGCCAACTACACCCCAGGCCAGGAAGTTGACTTGCTGGTGGCCGAAGCCACCGACATGGGTTTCAAGGCCATCATTAACAACAAGCACTGGGGCTTGATTCACAAGAACGAAATCTTCAAGTTCATGCGCGCTGGCAAGGAAGAGAAGGGCTTCATCAAGGAAGTTCGCAGCGACGGCAAGATCAGCCTGAGCCTGCAACCGGTAGGCGTCGAAGCGGCCAGTAGCCTGAACGCCAAGATCCTCGCCAAGTTGCGCGAGAACAACGGCAGCCTGGCAGTCAGCGACAAGAGCGATCCGACCCTGATCAGCAGCATGTTCGGCGTCAGCAAGGGCAACTTCAAAAAGGCTATCGGCGCGTTGTACAAGAACGGCCAGATCGTGATTCATGCCGATCGTATTGAATTGAGCTGAGTCGCCCATGTGCTTTGATGTCGAGGTTTCAGGGTGAGCGCCACCCGGCGCAGCGCCGACGGATTTGCCCTGCAAGTGATGGTGGGGTTGTGCCTGGTCTGGGGCATTCAGCAGGTGATGATCAAGTGGGCGGCGCCCGATATTGCGCCGGTCATGCAGGCAGCGGGGCGTTCGGGTATGTCCGCGCTGCTGGTGGGGTTGTTGATCTGCTGGAAGGGCGGCTGGAATCAGGTAGGCGCCACCTGGCGTGGCGGGCTGTTGGCCGGGGCCTTGTTTGGCCTGGAGTTCCTGTTCATTTCCGAAGGCCTGCAATTGACCACGGCGGCGCACATGTCGGTGTTCCTCTACACCGCGCCGATTTTCACGGCGTTGGGCGTGCACTGGTTGCTGCCGAGTGAGCGTCTGCGGCCTCTGCAATGGCTGGGCATTTTCCTGGCCTTCGTCGGGATCGGCATTGCGTTTGCTGCAGGGTTGTCCTGGGATAACCTCGATCGCCGCATGTTGCTGGGCGATGCTTTGGGCGTACTGGCGGGGGCTTGCTGGGGGGCGACCACTGTGGTGGTGCGCGCGTCGCGTCTGTCGGAGGCGCCGGTGACCCTGACGTTGTTTTACCAGTTGATCGTCGGTTTTGTCGGCCTGCTGCTGATTGCATTGCTCAGCGGCCAGATCACCCATGTCAGCCTGACCGGTGTCGCGCTAGCCAGTGTTTTGTTCCAGGGCATCGTGGTGTCGTTCTTCAGCTACCTGGTCTGGTTCTGGTTGCTGCGCCGTTATCTGGCGGCCAATCTCGCGGTTTTTTCGTTCATGACGCCCTTGTTTGGCGTCACGTTCGGGGTTGTCCTGCTGGGGGAGGCGCTGAGCCTCAACTTCGTCATCGGTGCCGTGCTGGTGTTGCTGGGGATTACCTTCGTCAGCGCTGAACAGTGGGTGCGTCGCCGGTTGCGCAGGGTCCTTGGGCAGGCTTGAACGGCTGCCATGCAGGCCGCCAGCGGTCGGTGATATGCCCGGATGAACTCAGGTCGTCGGATTGTGACCCATTCAGTAACAGATCGTTGTCATGTTCGGCGAGCATTGCTCGACACTTCGGACTATTATCAGTGCGAAGCGGCTACAGAATTCCGGTCGCCCGGCACTACCCTGAAGGGGGCATCATGAAAGAGAAAATTCAAAACTGGCTGCACGACTTGGGTGTTGCACTCGGTTTGATCGAACCGCCTCTGCAACCTGTGCCTATTCGCACCGACGACGAACAGCGCCGACGCCAGCAGCGTCGCCGGTAATCGCGACGCCGTCTTTGCAGCAGCAGCCAAGGGTTGCTGCTGGCTACTCCATGCGCAGTGATGCGTGCAGGAAGATCGGCCAGGTCAATGCCGCCCGATCTCCATCAAGAACCGGCTCAAGTCGTTCGCCGTCCTGGCGGTCTTGAGCATCTGGTCTTCCTCGGCGGTAAAAGCCGTCAAGCCAAGTTCGTCTTCGAGATGGAAGATCAAGTCTTCGATATCCGCTCTATCCAATCCTAACTGCGCCAGGCTGGCGTTGTCGTCGAAGTCATCCTGGCCTTCCAGCAGGCGGCTGATGAAGTGATGTACAGCGGCGCGCACGGCAGCTCTCTTCATGGCAGGTCTTCCACGATTGTGGTGACTGTCCCTGCGGGTTGTTCCTGAAGTTGAGTACAGCAGGCTTCAGGCGTGTGAGCGCTGCCACTGGTCAATCATGTGCCGCAGATGGTCCCCGGAAAAACTGCCGAAATGCCCGCCATGTACCGTACGGATCGGCAGGGCGCGCAAGCGCTGCAAACTGCGGGCGTAATCGTCGAGGTTGGAGTGGTAGGCGTCTTCGATCAACGGCCCGTCGTAGATGATGTCGCCGCTGAACAGGGTCTCGGTGGCCGCTTCGTACAGGCTGATGCCTCCCGGCGAGTGCCCCGGCGTATGCAGCACTTGCAGCACCCGGTTGCCCAGGTCGAGCACGTCGCCTTCGTCGATTGTCCCGGTGGCCGGTGCAGCCTTGACCCGATATTCGGCGTAGCACAATGGGCAATCGGGGTGCGCTTCGAACATGTCATCGCCGACAAAGGCTTTGCTCAAGTCATTTTCGCCGTCCGGAGCGGCCAGGATATCCGCTTCGGCCGGGTGTACCAGGCGCTGCGCGAATTCGTGGTGCCCGGCGATGTGGTCGAAATGGCAGTGACTGGCCACTGCCACCAAGGGCCGCTCGGTAATCCACGGCAGTTGTTCGCGCAGGCTGACCAGCCCCGAGCCGCTGTCGAGCAACAGGTCTTTGTCGCGGCCTTGAATGTGCCAAAGGTTGCAGCGATAGAAAGGGCGGATGTAAGGCTCGTGAATCAGGCGGATGCCATCACTGAGCTGTTTGACTTCGAACCACTGATCGCGGCTGACGATCTTCATGGGCGGTTTCCTTCAGGCGAAAAAAAACGAGTGTGGCAACCGACGCCACACTCGTCGAAGAAAGCATCAAGTCGTTATATGTCAGCTTAGGCGGCGCTTGCCTGCATCGCCGGGCGAGGGGACAACAGGCTGACCACCACGAAGCTCACCAGGCTGACACCGAGGCTGTAGTAGATTGGCGTGTTGGCATCCATTCCGTCCTTGAACATGAAGACCAGGGCGGTGATAAACCCTAGTGCCATGGCGGTGATTGCCCCTGCCGTGGTGGCGCGTTTCCAGAAAATTGCCCCCATTAGTGGGATCAGCATGCCGCCTACCAGCAGGTTATAGGCCAGGGTCAGGGCGCTGATGACGTCATTCACGACCAGGGCGATACCCAGCACTACAATTCCGGTCAACAGGGTGAACAGGCGGTTGATGGTGACGTTCGACTGTTTGCCACCACGCAGTTTCGGCAGCAGGTCTTCGGTCAGGGTGGTGGATGCGGCAAGCAGGCCGGCGCTGGCGGTGGACATCATGGCTGCCAGGGCTGCGGCGATCACCAGGCCACGGATGCCGTCCGGCAGCGAGACTTTGACGATAGCGGCAAAGGCGTTGTTGACATTATCCAGGTCCGGGATCAAAACGTGTGCGGCCATACCGATCAGTGCGCACACCAGACCGTAGATGACGCAGTAGATACCGGCCGAAGTGCCGGCATACTTCGCTACTTTTTCGCTGCGAGCGGTGAACACCCGTTGCCAGATGTCCTGGCCGATCAGGATGCCGAAGAAGTAGATCATGAAATAAGTGATGATGGTGTCCCAGCCAATGCTGGTGAAGCTGAAGCTGGCGGCCGGCAGTTGCGCGACCAGTTGATCCCAGCCACCGACACGGTACAGGCAGATCGGCAGCAGCAGGAACATCAAGCCGACGGTCTGGATGCCGAACTGTACGATGTCGGTCAGGGTCAGCGACCACATGCCGCCAATGGTCGAGTAGATCACGACGATGCCACCACCCAGCAGCACGGATATCCAGAATGGCAGGTCGAACAACACCTGCAGCACCGTGCCGATGGCCAGGATCGAAGTCACGCCGATCATCAGGGCATAGGCCAGCATGATGGTCGCGCTGGCGGTACGGGCCATTGGGTTATAGCGTTTCTCCAGCACTTGGGTGACGGTGAACACTTTGAGTTTCAGCAAAGGTTTGGCAAGGAACAGGTTCAGCGCGATGATCCCGCAACCCAGTGCAGCGCAGAGCCAGAAGCCAGAGATGCCATGTACGTAGCCCAAACGCACGGTGCCAACTGTGGACGCGCCGCCGAGGACGGTGGCGGCCATGGTGCCCATGTACAGGCTCGGGCCGAGGTTACGACCGGCAACCAGGTAGTCTTCGTGGGTCTTGGCCTTGCGCATGCCGTAATAGCCGAGTATCAGCATCGCGGCGGCGTAGATGAGTACGACGAATAAATCCAAAGCCATTGTGGCGTGTCTCCGATTGTCTTTTTTATGTGAAACAAAAGCGTTTCTGTGGGGCTGCTTTCTGTGGGAGCGAGCCTGCTCGCGAATACGGTCTGTCAGTCACATCAGGGTTGAATGTGCCGCCGTCTTCGCGAGCAAGCCCGCTCCCACAGGTGGATCTGCGTCAGGCCGGCTGACGCAGATCAGGTTTTGTCGTAATGCTTGTGCTCTTGCTGCGTGAATCATTGGGTCCGAACACCGCGCTCGATTCCGGGAACAGGCTCAGCAGCGCCAGGTACACCAGCGAGGCCAGGCCCAGGGTGACCGGCAGGCTGATGTCGATACCGCCAGCCATTTCGCCCAGCGGTCCGACGAATTGCCCCGGCAGGTTCACGAAGCACAGGCCGACAGCCGCGCTCGGGATCCAGGCACCCAGGCCACGCCAGTTCCAGCCGTGGGTGAACCAGTAGCGGCCACCTTTTTCGCCGCGGGTAAACACCTGCAGGTCATCCGGGCAGTAGAAGCCGCGACGCACCAGCAGGCCGATGATCATGATCACCATCCACGGGGTGGTGCAGGTGATGATCAGCACGGCGAAGGTCGAGACGCTCTGCACCAGGTTCGCCGCGAAGCGACCGATGAAGATGAAGGCAATCGACATCACACCGATCAGCAGCGTGGCCTTGACCCGCGACAGTACCCGGGGGAACACGCTGGACATGTCCAGGCCAGTGCCGTACAGCGAAGTCGTACCCGTGGACATGCCGCCGATCACCGCAATCAGGCAGACCGGCAGGAAGAACCAGCTCGGCGATACCGCCAGCAAGCCGCCGACATAGTTGTTGGCCGCGATATAGTCTGGTGCCTTGATCGCTACGATGGTGGCGGTGGTCAGGCCGAACAGGAACGGGATGAAGGTCGCGATCTGCGACATCACTACCGCTGCCATGATCCGGCGCTTGGAGGTCTCACGCGGAATGTAGCGCGACCAGTCGCCCAGGAACGCCCCGAAGGAGATCGGGTTGCTCATGGCCACCAGCGCGGCGCCGATAAACGCCGCCCAGAAACCCGGTTGTCCCATGTTCACGGTGCCGGCGTAGTTCACATCGAAGGGACCGGCGAAAGCGAAGACGCCCAGCAGGAACAACAGGCTGGCACTCCACACGGCGATCTTGTTGACCCACAGCAGGAAACGGAAACCATAGATGCAAACGGTCAGCACCAGGATTGCGAACAGGCCGTAGGCCAGGCCCAGGGTCAGGTCGGTTTCCGGCAGGCCGATCAGGCGTTTGGCGCCACCGATCAGTGCATCACCCGAACTCCACACCGACAGCGAGAAGAACGCGATGGCGGTCAACAGCGACAGGAACGAACCGACGATCCGCCCGTGCACGCCGAAGTGCGCACCGGAAGACACGGCGTTGTTGGTCCCGTTGATCGGGCCGAACAGGCCCATCGGCGCGAGGATCAGCGAACCCAGCAACACGCCCAGCACAATCGCCAGCACGCCCGCCTGAAAGGACAGGCCAAACAGCACCGGGAAGCTGCCAAGTACGGCGGTGGCAAAGGTGTTGGAACCCCCGAAGATCATCCGGAACAAATCCGTCGGGCCTGCGGTGCGTTCGTTGTCCGGGATCTGTTCGACCCCGTGGGTTTCAATTTGCGTAAGGCTTTGGTCGTTGTTGTTGTTATTCATGATCTGCTCCGATCATAAAGGCGCGCTCATCGTGCGTGAGCGTCACCTGTGTTGGCTAAGGGGATGGCAGCCCTTCCGGCATCGCGGACAAATGTTCGTGGCAGGCCAGCCATAGGCCTTGTTGTTCTTGGCCAGACGCTTGTTTCCTGAAAACAATCGTCTCGCGCTCCTGGCTAAAGTGCTGCTCCCCTTGCATGCGCAGCTCGGTGGCCACGTCATGGATGAAAATCGCCACATCACCCTGCAGGCTGACAAAAGCGTTGCTCGAGGTGCACGAGAGCACCTCGAAGCCGTCCTCGGCGCGCCAGCTGTCCCACAATCCCTGGTAGGCATCGCGCGACAGCAAGGGCTGCTCGAGGGTGTAGAAGACGAAGCTGGCATCGGCGCTGAACGCGCCGAAGTAGGCTTCGCGATCATTGCGGGCGAAGGCGGATACCAGATTGGCAGCCGCTTTCAAGACCTGATCGCGTTCATTCATGACCGATCCTCAGCGATGGACCACGCCAGGCAGTACGCAGAGCATTTCGTACAGCAGGTTGGCGGCCAGCAGCGAGGTGTTACCGGTGGTGTCGTAAGCGGGCGAGACTTCTACCAGATCGCAACCGACCAGGTCCAGGCCTTGGCAGCCACGAACGATCTCGATTGCCTGAATGGTCGTCAGGCCACCGATTTCCGGGGTGCCGGTGCCAGGTGCCCAGGCCGGGTCGATACCGTCGATGTCGAAGCTCAGGTACACCGGACCGCCGCCGACTTTCTCGCGCACTTCGGCCATCAATGGTGCCAGGGATTTGTGCCAGCACTCTTCGGCCTGAACCACGCGGAAGCCCTGGTTGCGGCTCCAGTTGAAATCGTCAGCGGTGTAGCCCTGAGCGCGCAGGCCGATCTGGACCACACGGTCCGGGTCGATCAGGCCTTCTTCGACGGCGCGACGGAACGTGGTGCCGTGGGCGATTTTCTCGCCGAACATGTGATCGTTCACATCGGCATGGGCGTCGATGTGCACCAGGCCGACCTTGCCGTGCTTTTTATGGATGGCACGCAGGATCGGCAGGGTGATGGTGTGGTCGCCTCCCAGCGTCAGGGGGATCACATCGTGTTCGAGGATGTTGTCGTAGGATTCTTCGATGATCCGTACGGCATCCAGCAGGTTGAAGGTGTTGATCGCCACGTCGCCGATATCGGCAACCGACAGCGAATCGAAAGGCGCAGCGCCAGTGGCCATGTTGTACGGGCGAATCATGACCGATTCAGCGCGAATTTCGCGAGGCCCGAAGCGGGTGCCAGGGCGCAGGGAAGTACCGATGTCCAGCGGCACGCCGACAAAAGCGGCGTCCAGACCTGCAGCGGTCGGTACGTGGGGGAGTCGCATCATGGTGGCGATGCCGCCGAAGCGCGGCATTTCGTTGCCGCCCAGTGGTTGGTGAAGAATCTTGTCCACAGGTAGGGCCTCATCGTCGTTGTTTTATTTATTGGGTTTCGCCGTTCACGGAGGGCACGGGCGAACCTTGTGGCAGCGATTCTGCGAAATGTAGTGGCCGGGAAGAATCGCTACGGGCAAATACTTAGTTCAGATTTTTCTAAACTAATGGAAGTGGGAGAGATAGACTTCACAGGTTGAACGCCGCAACCCATGTGGGAGCGGGCTTGCTCGCGAAGGCGTCGTGTCAGTCGATATCAATGTTGCCTGATACACCGCCTTCGCGAGCAAGCCCGCTCCCACAGTTGATCTCCATCGCCATGAGCATCACGCGCTATTTTGTAATCGGAGCCCCCATGGCCAACGCTTTACCCGACCTGAAACTTTTGCGCATTTTCGTCAGCGTGGTCCGCCATCAGGGCTTCGCCAACGCCCAGCAAGAGCTCAACCTTTCGACATCGGCCATCAGCACCTACATGAGCCAGCTCGAATCCGCCTTGGGGCTGGTGTTGTGCCATCGCGGCCGTGGCGGGTTCAGCCTGACCAGCAAGGGTGAGCTGTTTCATCAGGAAACCTTGCGTCTATTGGGCGAACTCGAAGGTTTCGAGCAATATGCCGCCGCGCTCAAAGGCGAATTGCGCGGTACGCTGAACCTGGGAGTGATCGACTCCACGGTCAGCGACAAGGCCTTGCCGTTCGCCGAAGCCATTGGCGCCTACAGCCAGGAGCACCCGGCGGTGCACTTGCACCTGTCGGTGATGAGCCCCTATGAACTGCAACTGGGTGTGCAGGACAACCGCCTCGACCTGGCCATCGGCGCGTTTTCCACGCGCATGAGCGGTCTGGTGTACATGCCCCTGTACCGAGAGCAGCACTGGTTGTATTGCAGCACGCGGCACCCGTTGTTCAATGAACGGCGCATTCCCGAGCAAGTCATCACCCAACAACGCATGGTCGGCCGAGGCTACTGGAGTCAGGCCGAACTGGCCCGTCACGGCTTCAAGCACAGCGCCGCGACCGTGGAGAGTATGGAGGCGCAGCTGATCCTGGTGCTGTCCGGCGCCTACATCGGTTACTTGCCGGAACACTATGCCCAGGCGTGGGCCGACAAGGGCGACCTGCGTGTGTTGTTGCCGGCGACCTTCGGTTATCAGGCTCCGTTCTCGATGATCGTGCGCCGGGGGCGTAGTCGCGAGCCGTTGATCCAGACCTTTCGCGATTTGCTCAAAGCACAACTCAACCAGGCGTGAAGAAGATGCCGAGAATTCAATGCCCCCGCTGCCTGCGTCCTCAGAGCCATTGCCTGTGCCCGCTGATCCCCAGCCTCGACAGCCGCACTCGGGTGTTGCTGTTGCAACACCCGAGCGAAGTGAACCATGCGCTGAACACCGCGCGGTTGGCGGCATTGGGGTTGAAGAACGCCGAGCTGATCGTCGGTGAGGTGTTCGAGGATTTGCCAAGGTTATTAAGTCAGCCGGGCTATCAGGCGCGGTTGTTGTTTCCTGGCGAGGAGGCGCAACCGATGCAGGCGTATACCGCATCCGACAAGCCGCTGTTGCTGGTGGTCCCGGACGGAACCTGGCGCAAGGCGCGCAAGATGTTGCACTTGAACCCGTTGCTGGCGGCGCTGCCCAGGGTAACCCTGGCCGAGGGTGGCGTGTCCCGCTATCGACTGCGCAAGGCGCCAGGGCCCGGCGCGTTGTCGACAGTGGAGGCGATTGTGCAGGCGCTGGAAGCTCTAGAGGCGCCGACCTCGTTTGCGCCGTTGCTCAAGCCGTTTGAAGCACTGATCGAGGGGCAGATTGCGGCGATGGGGGAGGAGACTTTCCTACGCAATCACACTCACTGATAGTTCCCACGCTCTGCGTGGGAATTCATCCTGTGACGCTCTGCGTCACGCTTGTAAATGGGACGCGGAGCGTCCCGGGCTGCATTACCACGCAGAGCGTGGGAACGATCGGTGGTTAGCGCTCGCGCATCGCCTCGGTCCGTGCTTTCAGTACTGGTTTAAGCAGGTAGTCCAGCACCGTCTTTTCCCCGGTAATGATATCCACCGTCGCCACCATCCCCGGAATGATCAGCAAGGGTTTCGCGTCCCCGCCAAGGTGGTTTTTATCGGTGCGCACCTGGATCAGGTAAAAGCTGTTGCCCTTGTCGTCGGTGATGGTGTCGGCGCCGATCAATTCCAGCTTGGCACTCAGGCCACCGTAGATCGTGTAGTCGTAGGCACTGAACTTGACCATGGCTTTCTGGCCCGGATGCAGGAACGCCACGTCCTGTGGCCGAACCTTGGCCTCGATCAGCAGGTTGTCTTCCAGCGGTACGATTTCCACCATGTCACTGCCCGGCTGGACCACACCGCCGATGGTGTTGACCTTCAACAGCTTGATAATGCCCTTGACCGGCGAGGCCACGGTAGTGCGGGTCACGCGGTCGTCGATGGCAATGCTCGAGGCCGTGATTTTCGACAGGTCGGTACGTTTTTCATTGAGCTCTTTCGCTGCATCCGAGCGGAACGACTGTTCGGACTCGTCGATCTTGCTGCGGATCTCGGCAATGGCCGATTCCGCCCGGGGAATGGCCAGGGTAGTGGCGTTCAGTGAGCCGCGGATTTCCACCGCGCTGCGCTTGAGTCGCAGGATCTCCACCGGCGACACGGCGCCGGTCTTGACCAGGGGCTCGGACATCGCCATCTCCTGGTTGACCAACGCCAGGCTGGAGCCGTACTGCCCGGCTTTGGAACGAAACTCCGCCAGTTCCTGGGTTTTTTGCCGCAGTTGTTCGGTCAGGGTGCGCTGTTCGCTGGCCAGTCGGCGTTGGCGCTGTTCGTACAGCGAGCGTTCGTCTTCGGCGACTTGCGGCGCCTTGGCGATCACCTCTTCCGACAGCTTGAATGGCCGTCCTTCGGCTTCCGCCGACAGGCGTTCGACCTGAGCGGTCAGCGCGTAACGATCGACCTCGCTTTCGCCCTTGTTCGACAGGTAGCGCGTGTCATCCAGGCGTAGCAGGGTATCGCCCTTGTTCACCATTTGCCCTTCACGCACGAAGATCTCGGTGACGATGCCGCCCTCAAGGTTCTGGATCACCTGGACCTTGCTCGACGGAATCGCCTTGCCTTCGCCCATGGTGACTTCCTGCAGTACCGCGAACTTGGCCCAGACCAAGGCGCTGATCAGCAATGCGGCGGCGAGCCACACGGTGATCCGCGACCAGCGTGGGGAGTCCTGCAGAGCGGCGCCAGCCGTTTCCGGCATGTACTCGGCTTCGGCACTTTTGCCGAAGCTGTCAAAGTAGCCACGTGCTTTCGAAGCATTCGATGAAGCAGACATAGGCGACTCCTAGACGGCCGCAGAGCCGACTCGGCCCTTGCGCAATGCATCGATGACCGCTTCTTTCGGGCCGTCGGCGACGATCCTCCCGTTGTCCAGTACCACCAAGCGATCGACCAGGCTGAGCATCGAGGTGCGATGGGTCACCAGCAGCAGGGTCTTGCCCTGGACCCAGGCGTGGAGTTTTTGCCGCAAGGCGTCTTCGCTGCTGTTGTCCATGGCACTGGTGGGCTCGTCGAGCAGCATGATCGGTGGGTCGAGCAATAAAGCGCGGGCCAGCAATACTGCCTGGCGTTGACCACCGGACAGCAACTGCCCACGCTCGCCGACCGGGCGGTCGAAGCCTTGCGGATGTTGCCGGGCGAGTTCGGTGACGCCGGTCAGTTCGGCCACTTCGAGCATTCGTGCGTCACTGATGTAGCGCGCGCCCAGGGTCAGGTTGTCACGCAGGCTGCCGGCCAGCAACGGCAGGTCATGGGCGACGTAACCGATCTGATGGCGCAGGTCGGCGACGTCCAGCTGGCGCAGGTCCAGGCCATCGAGCAGCAATTGGCCTTGCGCCGGTTCGTAGAATCCCATCACCAGGCGCGCCAGGGTGCTTTTGCCGGAGCCGCTGCGACCGATGATGCCAATCCGTTCGCCGGGTTTCACGCTGAAACTGACATTGGCCAGCGCCGGGGCGTTCTGGCCGTTGTAGTGGAAGGTCACGCCGACCACATCCAGGGCGCCTTGCAGTTGCGTGCGCTCCAACGGCCGTTGTTTGGCATCGCGCTCCTGGGGCAGGGACATCAGCGCGTCGGTGCTTTTCATGGTCAGTTGCGCTTGCTGGTAGCGGGTGATCAGGCCGGCGATTTGCCCCAGCGGCGCCAGGACGCGACTGCCGAGCATGTAGGTCGCTACCAACGCACCGACGCTGAGGTTGCCGGCGATGATGCTGTAGACCCCGGCGACGATGGTGGCCATGCCGGAAAACTGTTGGATGAACAGCGTGCCATTGGTGGCCAGCGCCGAGAGGTTGCGCGCGTGGCTGTCGAGGCGGGTGAGGGCGCCGTGGGTGCTTTCCCATTTGTGCTGGCGTTCGCTTTCGGCGCTGCAGGCCTTGAGGGTTTCCAGGCCGCCCAGGGTTTCGATCAGCAGGGCTTGGCGTTCGGCGCCCAGGGCCAGGCTTCGCTGCACGGTGTCACGCAAGCGCGCCTGAATGATCATGGCGAAAATGATCGTGATCGGAAACGCCAGCAGTGGAATCACCACCAGCCAGCCACCCAGCAGGCCGATCACCACCAGCATCAGCAGTGCGAAGGGCAGGTCGATCAGGCTGGTGAGGGTGACGGCGGTGAGGAACTCGCGCAGACCCTGGAAATCGTGAATGCTCTGGGCAAAACCACCAATAGTCGCTGGCTTGGCTTTCATCGCCATGCCCGTGATGCGTTCGAACAGGGTCGCCGAGAGAATCACGTCGGTCTTCTTGCCGGCGGTGTCCAGTAGATGCGCGCGCACCACCCGTAGCACCAGTTCGAAACCGGTGCCGATCAGCAGGCCGATGGACAACACCCACAGGGTCGAGGTGGCCTGGTTCGGCACCACGCGGTCGTAGGTCTGCATCACGAACAGCGGCACCATCAGCCCCAGCAGGTTGATCAGGAAGCTCGCCAGGATCGCATCGCTGTACAACCATTTCGACAGCTTCAGGGTGTCGCGAAACCACGCCTCTACCCGTGGCACCAGCGGTGAACGAAGGTCTTCGAGTTCATGCCGTGGCCGGGCGAACAGCGCCTGGCCACTGTAATGCCCGGCAAGCTCTTGCGTAGTGGTCCATTGTTCGCCGCCATCGGCTTCGCTGGGCAAAACCAGGACCCGGCCATCCTCGCCAAAGCGGCGCAGCACGGTGGTACGACCGTTGTTGAGAAACAGCAGCACTGGCAGGTTAAGTGCAGAGATGTCTTTGAGGTCGCGGCGCAACAGGCGCGCCTGCAATCCGGCCCGGGCCGCTGCGCGGGGCAGCAGGTCCAGGCTCAGGCGTTGGTGTGCCATAGGCAGCCCGGCACTCAGGCTGGCGCGACTGACCGTCGCGCCGTGGAGTTTGCAGAGGATCAACAGACCGTCAAGAAGCGGGTCATCGAAGCTCAGGCGTGGATCGACACCGGTGTTGGCGGTTTCCATGCTGGTCACATTGATCGCTCCGGTAATTGCATAGATACCTGCACATCAGCCCGTAGGAGCTGCCGCAGGCTGCGATCTTTTGACTTTGATTTCAAGAAAGAAAAGATCAAAAGATCGCAGCCCGCGGCAGCTCCTACAGGGGGTTATTTGAGTTCAGGCAGGCGAGCTTCGCTTTTCACTTCGGCCTGGGCGATTGCATCGGCGGGCAGCACCACGCGTTGCTTGCTCAGCAACTGACCCATGTTCGCCAGCACCCGGTACATCGAAAACTCCTCGATGTAGCGTACTTCGGTGTAGCGGCGATTGGCGTTGTAAAGCTCGTTTTCGCTGTCCAGCAGGTCGAGCAGGGTCCGTTGGCCGAGGCCGAACTGATCCTGATACGCCACGCGTACGCGTCGGCTGGTTTCGGCATATTCGCGGGCGGTCGGGGTTTGCTTCTTGGCGTTGACCATCGCGTTCCAGGCCAGGTGGATGTTTTCGTTGAGCTGGCGCAGGGCGTTGTTGCGAATGTCCATCGCCTGATTGATCTTGTGGGCATCGGACTGCAGGCGCGCCTTGTCACTGCCGCCGCGGAACAGGTTGTAGTTCATCACCACCCCGACCCGCCACTCGTTGTCATGGCCTTCTTCGCCCGCGATGTTGTTGTTCGCGCCCACCGCGGCTTCGGCGTCGAAGCGCGGGTAGAACGGCGACTTGGCGACTTCGTACTGGCTCTCGGCTGATTGCACGTCGGCCTGGGCGGATTTCAGGTAGGGGTTGTTCTCCACCATGCTTTGCTGGGCATCTGGCAGGGAGGCTGGCACCTCACCGCGGATCGACGGCGGGGCTTCCAGTTCATCGGGCAGGCGCCCGACGACGGCGGCGAAGTTCGACTCGGCATCGGCCAAATCGACTTCGGCGGTGTCGAGGTTGTTTTCCGCCAGTGCCCGACGGGCAGTGGATTGGTCGGCGTCGGCGTTGCTGCCGATCCCCCGCTGGGTGCGCATGCCGATCTGGTCGTTGACTCGAAGGTGCGCTTGCAGGTTGTTCCTGGCCAGGGTCACCAGTTCACGGCGCTTGAGCACTTCGAGGTAAACCTCGGCGGTGCGCAGGGCCAGGTCCTGGGCGGTGCCTTGGGCGTAGTACGCCCGGGAGTTGACCACGCCCTTGGTCCGCTCGACTTCGTTGGCGGTGTTGAACCCATCGAAGAGCATCTGACGAAGGCGCAGTTCTGATTGGGTGTAATTGAGGATCTCGGTGTGGTGATTGCCAAACGCTTGATCGTTGCGGGTGTTGGTGTTGTCGCTGTACCCGCGCCCGTATGCCGCATTCAGGTCCACCGATGGATAAAAGCCCCCCTTGGCGACCTTCACATCTTCATCAGCCGACAGACGGCTGTCCACCCGCGATGCAAGCTCCGGGTGGGTGACGATAGTGCTCTGGATCGCTTCCGTCAGTGACATTGCATGCGCTTGGGAGCTGCAGGCAATTGCCAGCAAAACTGCGCTGTAGAGGGGGCTTAAAAGGCGCATCGTGCATCTCCCTGAATCCTAATGGTGCTTTATCAGTCGCCAATTATTTGACGAAATTTATAGGCAAAACCGTTTCAAGCTTGTAACACAAGAGCTAAGAACATTTTCAGGAAGAGCTAAGAAGTATTTCTCATAACGCTTATGCCAAAAAAAACTTATGTACTCTGCAAAATCCAGCACATTGTTCACTGTGAAAGCCTTGATTTATGCGCTTTGTGGCGCACATCAGGATTTGAAAAAAGTTCAAATCCACTTATCGACAAAGAGCGGAGAAGTGCTGGAGGGGAGGGATGCGGCGCAGACTGAGGTGACGGTTTTTTGTCACTTGGGTGGTTCAGGACTGTTACGCAAAGCTGGCGGATGACGTTGTTCTCGACAGGTAGCCCAATGCCATTGATTGCAAAGGTCTTATCCGGGTCATGGACACCGGCCGCAAGCAAAACGCTGGACGAGATCGACGCCAGGGCAACGGTTACTTCAGGTAGTCCGTATTGACTGGCAGACGATCTATCCGCTATCCCGCTTGAGCCCATGTGCATCTCCGCATTCAGACAGGTGCCGACAAAGCGTTGGCAGCGGAGGGAATGCACATGGCTACGCTCATCGGTATCGTCAGCAAGGTTATCGGTCAGGTCTTCGCGGTGGCGGGTGACGGCACCCGTCGAGTGTTGATCGAAGGGGACCGGTTGTTTGCCGGCGATCAGCTGGTGACCGGGGCCGAAGGCGCGGTGGCGGTGCATCTGCAAAATGGCCAGGAACTGACGCTGGGTCGCGGCAGTAGCCTGCAAATGACCGCCCAGTTGCTGGCTCAGTCGTCGCCCCATGTGGTGACGGATGAAGCGACGACCCCGAGCCAGGCACAGTTGACCGATGTCGAGCAATTGCAAAAAGCCATCGCCGCAGGCGACGACCCAACCCAGACCGCCGAAGCGACCGCGGCCGGTCCGGGGTCGACCGAACCTGCCGATGGAGCACAGGGTGGGGGCCACAGTTTCGTCATGCTCGAGGAAGTCGGGGGGAGGGTCGAACCGACCATTGGCTTCCCCACCGCCGGGTTCAATGGCATTCCAGAGTTCCCGCTTGCGCGGCACGACGGCGATAACAACCCCGACAACGCTGAGCCTGCGCCGCTGATCAGGCCGCCGGTGGTCACACTGCCCGAAGCCCCACCGTCGGACGTCACGCCACCAGCCGTCATACCACCGGATGTCACGCCACCTGTCGTCACGCCACCTGAAGTCTTGCCCCCGGTCATCACGCCACCGGTGAACCATCCGGTCAGTCTCGATGGTCTGTCAGTGGAGGGTGGTGAACTGACCGTCAACGAAGCCAACCTGCCCGACGGTTCCGCCAGCAATCCCGCCGCACTGACCCAGAACGGCACCTTCACCGTCACGGCGCCTGACGGGCTGACCAGCCTGAGCATCGGTGGCATCGCCGTGATCAGCGCTGGCGTAGCCAACGGTTTTCCGCAGTCGATCACCACGCCGCTGGGCAGCACCCTGACCATCACCGGGTACAACCCAACCACAGGCGTCGTGAGTTACAGCTACACCCTCAACGACAACGAAAACCATTCGAGCGGCGACGGCACTCAACTCAGCGAACACTTCACCGTGATTGCCGGTGACAGCAATGGCGACACCGCCACCGGTTCCCTGGACGTCACCATCGTCGACGACATGCCCAAGGCGAAGGATGACAACAACCCCGACACCGCCTCGGAAACCCGGCTCAGCCTCGAAGGCAGCGTCCTGGGCAATGACGTGCAAGGTGCCGACCGGGTAGCGATCGGACCCAACAGCGGCCCAATCACCCCCGGCACGTTCGTCGGCACCTACGGCACCCTGGTGCTCAACGCCAATGGCACCTACACCTACACCCTCAATCCCGGCGATGCCGACTTCAAGGCCTTGCACGCGGGCGGCAATGGCACCGAAACCTTCACCTACATCCTGACCGATGCCGACGGCGACAGCAGCACCGCCCAGCTGGTGCTGAACGTGCACAACAACGATGACGGGGTGACCCTCGGCGGCCTGGACGTCGCAGGCGGCGAACTGACCGTCTACGAAAAAAACCTCATGTACGGCAGCGACCCTGATGCCCCGGCGCTGACCCAGCACGGGACCTTCACCGTCAACGCCCCGGACGGCCTGCAGAGCCTGAGCATTTCCGGTGTCTCGATCATCAGCGGTGGCGTGGTGCAGCCGTTGCCGATCTCCGGCACTACCGGGTTGGGCAGCACCCTGACCGTCACCGGCTTTGACCCGGCCACCGGCGTGGTGAGCTACAGCTACACCCTGAACTACACCGACACCCACCCCAACGCCGACGGTGCGAACAGCATCACCGAGAACTTCGAAGTCATCGCCATCGATGCCGACGGCAGCGAGGCGCGTGGGGAAATCAACGTCAAGATCGTCGACGACCTGCCGACCGCCAACCCCGATGCGACCTCGGTGGTCGAGGGCGGCACCGTCACCGGCAACGTACTGTCGAACGACGTCGGCGGTGCCGATGGCTCCGGCGGCGGCGTGGTCGGCGTGCGTGCCGGCAATGACACCTCGACCCCGGTGCATGGCGGCCTGAACAGCCAGATCAACGGCACCTACGGCTACCTGACGCTGGATGCCGCGGGCAACGCCGTGTACCACAGCTACCCGAACTCGGTCAGCGGCCCGGGTGCGAGCGACGTGTTCACCTACACCCTGCGCGACGCCGACGGTGACGAAAGCACCACCACCGTGACCATCGACGTGCACAACAGCTGCCTGGTCGCGGCCAGCGATCATGACGTCACCGTGTACGAAAAAGCCCTGGACCTGCACCAGGACGGCCAGGACCTGGCCCCCGGCAGCGTGAATGGCAGCCAGCCGAGTAGCGCCGGTGAAACCGCCAGCGGCACCCTGGTCGGCTCGGTCCATGGCGCCAGTGGCGCCATCACCTACAGCCTGCTCAGCAACGCCATCGGCACCTACGGCCAACTGCAGCTGCACTCCGACGGCAGTTACACCTACACCCTGACCTCACCGGCCAGCACCATGCCGCAGGTCAACGACGGTGCCAATACCCTGCACGAGAGCTTCACCTACCAGGTCACCGACAGCCAGGGCAATGTCGCGACCAGCACCATTGTGATCAATATCGTCGATGACGTGCCGACCGCTACTCCCGATATAGCCTCGGTGGGAGAAGGCGGCTACATCGGCGGTAATGTGCTGTGGAATGACAACGCGGGTGCCGATGGCCAGTTCGCCGGCGGCGGCGTGGTCGGCGTGCGTGCCGGCGACGACACCTCGACCCCGGTGCATGGTGGCCTGAACACCCAGATCAACGGCACCTACGGTTACCTGACGCTGGATGCCGCGGGCAACGCGCTTTACCACAGCTACCCGAATTCGGTGAGTGGCCCGGGCGCGAGTGACGTGTTCACCTATACCCTGCGCGACGGTGACGGTGACGAAAGTACCGCCACCATCACCATCGACGTACACAACAATTGCTTTGTGGCGACCAGCGACCACGACGTGACCGTCTACGAAAAAGCCCTGGACCTGCACCAGGACGGCCAGGACCTGGCCCCCGGCAACGTGAATGGCAGCCAGCCGAGCAGCCCGGTCGAAACCGCCAGCGGCACCCTGGTCGGCGCGGTTCACGGCGGCAGCGGTGCCATCACCTACAGCCTGCTCAGCAATGCCATCGGTACCTACGGCCAGCTGTTGCTGCACCCCGACGGCAGCTACACCTACACCCTGACCTCACCGGCCAGCACCATGCCGCAGGCCGACGACGGCGGCAACACCCTGCACGAAAGCTTCACCTACCAGGCCACAGATGCCCAGGGCAATGTCGCCACCAGCACCATCGTGATCAACATCGTCGATGACGTGCCCACCGCTAACATCGACCACACCTCGGTGGGAGAGGGCGGCTACATCGGCGGCAATGTGTTGTGGAACGACCACGTAGGCGCCGATAGCCAGTTCGCCGGCGGCGGCGTGGTCGGCGTGCGTGCAGGCGCGGACACCTCGACCCCGGTACACGGGGGCCTGAACAGCCAGATCAACGGCACCTACGGCTACCTGACTTTGGACGCAGCGGGTAATGCGCTGTACCACAGCTACCCCAACTCGGTCAGCGGCCCGGGTGCGAGTGACGTGTTCACCTACACCTTGCGTGACGGTGACGGTGACGAAAGCACCACCACCATCATCATCGACGTGCACAACAGTTGCCTGGTCGCAGCCAGCGATCAGGACGTCACCGTGTACGAAAAAGCCCTGGACCAGCCGTGCGACACCGGCGAAACCGCCAGTGGCACCCTGGTCGGTGCGGTCCATGGCGGCAGCGGCGCCATCACCTACAGCCTGGTCAGCAATGCGATCGGCACTTACGGCCAACTGCTGCTGCACCCCGACGGCAGCTACACCTACACCCTGGCCAGCCCGGCCAGCACCACACCGGCGGCCAACGATGGCGCCAACACCCTGCACGAAAGTTTTACCTACCAGGCCACCGACGCCTTGGGCAACATCGCCACCAGCACCATCGTGGTCAACATTGTCGATGACGTGCCGACCGCTATCGCCGATGCCACCTCGGTGGGAGAGGGCGGCTACATCGGCGGCAATGTGTTGTGGAACGACCACGTAGGCGCCGATGGCCAGTTCGCCGGCGGCGGCGTGGTCGGCGTACGTGCCGGCGACGACACGTCGACCCCGGTACATGGCGGTCTGAACAGCCAGATCAACGGCACCTACGGCTACCTGACTTTGGACGCAGCGGGTAATGCGCTGTACCACAGCTACCCCAACTCGGTCAGCGGCCCGGGTGCGAGTGACGTGTTCACCTACACCCTGCGCGATGGCGATGGTGACGAAAGCACCACCACCGTGACCATCGACGTGCACAACAGCTGCCTGGTGGCGGCCAGCGATCAGGACGTCACCGTGTACGAAAAAGCCCTGGACCAGCCGTGCGACACCGGCGAAACCGCCAGTGGCACCCTGGTCGGTGCGGTCCATGGCGGCAGCGGCGCCATCACCTACAGCCTGGTCAGCAA